>DRGP01000172.1 GCA_011050015.1 Leeuwenhoekiella sp.
AGAATTGAAGGAAGTCAAGTTGCTTATTAAAGCGTTTGGTAAATGTACGACAGACCATATCTCTATGGCGGGGCCCTGGTTGCGTTACAGAGGGCATTTAGATAATATTTCAAATAACTGTTTGATAGGCGCGGTGAATGCGTATAACAAAAAGACAAACTTTGTAAAAAATCAACTTACTGGTGAGTATGGTGGGGTTCCAGATACACAACGTGAGTATAAAGCAAAAGGAATCAAAACAATAGTTGTGGGTGACCATAATTATGGGGAAGGTTCTTCACGTGAGCACGCAGCTATGGAGCCTAGATTTTTAGGAGTTGCCGCTGTATTGGTAAAATCATTTGCGCGTATTCACGAGACCAACCTTAAAAAACAAGGGATGTTGGGCTTAACGTTCGCTAACGAAAGTGACTACGATTTGATTCTGGAAGATGATACGTTCAGCTTTGTGGATATTGAAGGATTTGCACCGGATAAGCCGCTTACTATAGAAGTAACGCACAAAGACGGAAGTAAAGATACCGTTCTTGCAAACCATACATATAATGATGCGCAAATTGCTTGGTACCGAGAAGGTTCTGCCCTAAACTTAATTCAAAAGCAAAACGCCTAATTTTAATTAAGGTATAAAGAGAAAGCCAAATCCTATTAAGGGTTTGGTTTTCTTTTTTTGGCAGGTAAAATACCTGATCCTAAAACGCGTTTTGATATTAATGTAACTATAAAATTATGAGGAAGTATAAATTATTGATGCTTGTTGCTATAGGGGGAATGCTCCTGAGTTCTTGTTCTGGAGATGACGACAACAGTGCATCAACAGCAACCGTTAAACTTGAAGTAATAGGATTGCAACCCTTGGAAAATAATGTGGAATATGAAGCCTGGATTGTCGTGAACGGCGAAAATAAATCGCTGGGCAGGTTCACCGATGTTTCTTTTCCGAAGCAATTTAGGGCCAGTGCTACAGATGTGGATAATGCAACGCAGTTTAAATTGAGTATAGAGCCTGGCAATGATCCTAGTCAAGAAATCAGTAATACTGTTTTACTGAGCGGAAATTTTGCGGGAAATGGTGCTCAACTGGATATACGCGGAACGCTGGGCAGTTTTGAAAACGCTTCTGGTGTTTTTATGCTGAAAACCCCAACCGATAATAATGAGAACAATGAGCAAAGCGGTGTGTACTGGCAGCGGCCTGATAACAGGGCCGGTTTACAACTGCCCAGTTTGCCAGAAGGATGGAAATATGAGGGATGGGTTCGTGTTCCTACCACCAGTGGTACCGTTAATCTTTCTACGGGTACATTTAGTCAGCCAGCGGGACGAGATGATTTTCTGCCGTACAGTATGACCGTAAATGCCCCACCGGCGTTTCCCGGAGAAGACTTTTTAAATTTGAATCTACTCTCCAAGAGTGGTGTAAATACCATTCCAGATTTACGCGGTAAGCAGGTTTTTATATCTATAGAACCTTCTCCAGATAATGACGGCAATGAACCCTTTATTCTACAACCCTTAAGCGTGGAGGCTGGTATTGAACTAGCTCCTGCTCTTAACACTATGGACTTAAAAACGGCATCCTTCCCAGTAGGGACTGCTTCAAAAGAGTAGGAGAGTAGTTGTAAAATATAACACAATAGGTCTTAATAAATAGAAGAGGCTGACTAAAATCATCTTTTAGTCAGCCTTTTTAGTGTTTTACGTGCCGATTTTACCGTTTAAAATACCATTTCTCACTTAAAAGAACTGATTTCTTAAAAGAACTGATTTTTCAGAACCTATTTTATGGTGTTCACTTTCTCAAGAATCTGACCGATATCCCGCTGCATGAGCTCTACCGAATGTTCTAATTTTTTAGCAGTGGTATCATTGGCAAAATTTATCATATTTAAAGAACTAGTAATCTTGCCCTGTACAATAAGAATCTCGCTGACGTTCTTCAACGAATAGGTCATATTCTCATAATTTGCATTGTCACTGATTAAAATGACACTGTTATTATTCAAGTCTTTTTTTATACGCTTGGTAATTACCGCCTTTGGCGTTATCACCACTGTAATTGAGCCGTCTACTACTTCGGTAAGGTCATCCAGATGCTTTGCAATCAATATGTCACCATGCGTAAGCGTGGGCATCATACTATCTCCTTCCACTTCAAAGAGCTTTTGATTTTTTTGAGAATCATATCCGGGAATACGATACATTTCTAAAGTTCCCAACCATTCTTCATCCTTACGGTTTTCTATAAAACCAGCTCGAGCCCCTACATTTATGAGGGGGACGAATCCGTTTTTTGGAGACATGGTTACCGCATTTTGTGAACTTTTTAAAATACGATCCGTAGGCACACTGTACAACTTACTTAGCGTAAGCAGGTGCTCTGTAGTGATTGAATTCTGTCCATTTTCTATTAAAGAATAGGCACCTTGGGTAATTTTTAATTCTAGTGCTATCTTTTTTTGAGATAGACCTGCAGCTTCACGTAAAGCTTTTAACTGTTTTGAAATTGACATATTTAAAATTCTCTTTCTTTAGCGATTGAAGCAATTATTTTTGCTAATTTAATATTTTGTTTAGAAAAATTACTACTGTTTATCTCTTTTGTCCTAAAAAAACGGACTTCAAAGATATATTTCATAAAAATGCGATTCAATTTCGCTAAAATTTTTATACAGAATGATAACCTTAATTCTGCGTAATAATTAAATGGAGTAATCGATCATTAAGAAAATACGTTTTTTGAGATTCCGCAGTTTCCATATCCATAAAAATTATCGATTAGATAAAAGTAGTTCTATTATAATGATAAGCAACTTAAGACGCTCATTGCAACTTTAAAGTGCATTTTTCTATCGTTAGAACTGTTTTAATAGTATTTAAAATCAGCAAAATTCTTTCTAAAACTTTTACTAATATTTATACTGAAGTTATGATAATCAATAATTGTGCTAATAAAGGATTAAAGCGTTGAAAAATTTATTGATAAGAAACTACTTTAATCAATCTCATATTCCAGCCGCATGGTAATGCTTGCCGTTTTATTTTTATCTGAAGTATTGAACGAGCCGCTCCAGCTATAATCTTCGCTGCTATTCTGACCTGTAATTTGAAAAACACCCATTGCTGCGCTCTTGAGGTTTCCTAATTTGCCACCACCGTTCTCTGCGATTTTTTGCGCCCGAAGACGGGCATCTGCAGTTGCCTGTGAAATCATTTTTATTTTAAGATCGGCAAGTTTAGTATAATAGTAGCGGGGCGGCTTGCTTTGCAATTGTATATCTTCATTGAGCAGTTCTGTGATCTCGCGGCTTACCATTTCTACTTTTTGAACGTATTTAGATTCAACTTTTACGGTTTGCCGAAGTTCATAACCGGTAAAAACAGTGCCCGTAAAATTCCCATTTTGATATTGATTTTCACGCTGTTCATTGGTGGTTACTGCTTCAAAAACAATGTGTTCTTCATCTACCCCTTTTTTTAGTAGGTAGTTTCTTACGATCTCTTTGTCGCGTGCCAGATCGTTAAATGCCTTCTGTAAATTGGGGTTTACACGTACAAAATCGGCTTCCCATACGGTGAGGTCAGAAACAAAATCTGTACTTCCAAGACCAGTGGTGGCTATCGTTCCATCAGGATTGGCACGCCCTAAATAAGCATCTCCCAGTAAGTAAGCGGCGAGAATGATCGCGATGCTAAAGATTATGGAATTTAGGAATTTCATGTGTTCCATTTTTTGGGGTAATCAAAAATAAAAAGAAATCTGTTTCTAAAATAGAATATACGATCAAAAGTGTCTTTTTTTAGAAAAAAAACGCCTCGTATATTTCCACCTAAAGCTTTTTTAATTAGCAAATGTTGTTGCTGCCTAAAATCATTTTAAATCTTATTTTTGCTTTTATGATAGACACCGTTTTAATTCTTGATTTTGGGTCACAATACACCCAGCTTATCGCACGACGGGTACGTGAACTCAACATTTATTGCGAGATCGTTCCTTTTAATAAAATACCGGAAGATTTAAGCACCTGCAAGGCCGTTATTCTTTCTGGTTCGCCATTTTCTGTCCTTGCCGAAAAAGCGCCCCAACCAAAACTGGAGGCTATTCGAGGTAAATTACCACTTTTGGGTATCTGCTACGGGGCGCAGTACCTTTCGCACAATTTTGGCGGATCGGTAGGGCAATCCAACACCCGTGAATATGGGCGGGCCAATTTATCTGTGATAAAGGCAGAAGAGCCTTTTTTTAAGGAAGTAGAAGAAGGAAGTCAGGTATGGATGAGCCATAGCGATACCATTAAGGCGCTTCCTGAAAACGCCGTACGACTGGCAAGTACAAATGACGTGCTCAATGCAGCTTATCGGCTTGAAGGTGAAGATACTTACGCTATACAGTTTCATCCAGAAGTATATCACACAACCTATGGCAAGCAGGTACTCAAGAACTTTCTGGTAGATATAGCAGGGGTGTCTCAAGACTGGACTCCAGATAGTTTTGTGGAAAAAACGGTAGATGAACTTCAAACGAAACTAGGAAATGATAAAGTAGTCCTGGGGCTTTCTGGCGGTGTTGATTCTTCGGTAGCGGCGATGTTGTTGCACAAAGCGATAGGTAAGAACCTCTATTGCATTTTTGTAAATAATGGATTGTTGCGTAAGGATGAGTTTAAAAACGTGCTCGATCAGTATGAGGGCATGGGCTTAAACGTTAAGGGTGTAGATGCTTCTTCCCGTTTTTTGGAAGCTTTAAATGATATCAGTGATCCTGAGGAAAAGCGAAAAGCGATAGGGCGTGTTTTTATTGAAGTTTTTGATGATGAGGCGCACTTGGTCCAGGATGTTAAATGGCTGGCGCAGGGTACGATTTATCCAGATGTGATTGAGTCGGTCTCAGTGTCTGGAGGTCCTTCGGCCACCATAAAATCTCATCATAATGTGGGGGGATTACCCGATTATATGAAGTTGCAAGTGGTAGAACCTTTACGTATGCTTTTTAAGGATGAAGTGCGCCGGGTAGGGGCAAGCATGGACATGGATAAAAAATTACTGGGCAGGCATCCGTTCCCGGGTCCGGGACTGGCCATACGCATACTGGGGGCAATTACGCCAGAAAAAGTGCGTATCTTGCAGGAAGTCGATGCCATTTTTATAAACGGTCTGCAGGAATGGGGACTTTATGATAAAGTATGGCAGGCAGGTGCGATGCTCTTGCCTGTAGATTCCGTAGGGGTAATGGGGGATGAGCGCACGTATGAAAAATGTGTAGCCCTGCGAGCTGTAGAAAGTACTGATGGCATGACCGCAGACTGGGTAAACCTGCCTTACGCGTTCCTGCAAAAAACGTCTAATGATATAATAAACAAAGTTAAGGGCGTTAATAGAGTAGTGTACGATATCAGCTCAAAACCGCCCGCAACGATAGAGTGGGAATAATAAACATTAAAACCAACCGAACCTTAACAAGATTCAATATGAAGAATATAGCTGTAGCATTCCTTTTTATTTTTGTGATATGCAGTTGTGCCAGTCTGGGTCAGCAATCATATTCCAACCACAAGGTACGGGAAGGTGAGACCATTTCGGCTATTGCCAATAAATACAACATCACAGTATATGAGCTGTACCGCTTAAATCCTGAAGCCCGTGATGGTCTTTATCCCGGTCTTGTGCTCGTACTGCCCGGAAGCAAGGCTGCAATGGCTCAAAAAGAAAAAGAGTCAAGAAGAAAAGAGCAGGAATTTAAAACACATACGGTAGAGCAAGGAGAAACTATTTATAGCCTTGCCAAAATGTACGGCGTAAGCGAAGAAACCATTAAACGTTATAACGAGCAATTAAATACTGCAGAACTTAGGACCGGGGAGGAAATAAAAATACCCGTAAATAACGGGAAAATGACCTCTGAGACGCAAAAACCGACTAAAACCAATAGAAAACATGTGGTAAAGCCCAAAGAAACTATTTATGGTCTCGCCAGTATGTACGGTATCACCATTGAAGAACTCATGGAGCTCAATCCAGATATGCCAGATAATCTACCTATAGGCACCATTTTAAATGTACCCGATAAAAGTTATACCGCCGATGCGAAAATGGATGATGCCAAGTTCGGTTATTATGAGGTAAAACAAGGCGACACTTTTTATTCGTTGACCAGGCGCTGGAGCATGACCGATGAAGAACTTATTAAACTGAACCCAGCACTTGAAGACGGCCTGCAACAGGGCATGATTTTAAAACTGCCCAAAAATAGTATTCTCGCTGGTGAAGAGCTCGACGGTAGCGGTGCACAGGACCTGACCCAAAACCTGACTGATTTTTCCGAAAAGAACGTGGCGGTTTTATTGCCCTTCAGCACAAATAGCCCGGCAGATAGTCTAAAAGGCATGCTTGCTCGCAATGGCCTTTCCCGCATTGCCTTAGATTTTTACAGTGGTGCCCTTATGGCGGTAGATTCTGCAAAGGCCCTGGGGCTTTCAACAAATTTATATATTTATGATACTCAATATGTAAGAGGACAGGATGCTGTGAATACCAGCATGGTTAATGAGATTCTAGATCGTGACGATTTTTCTGATATGGATGTTGTTATCGGCCCTCTTCTGGGACAAAATGTAACGGAAGTAAGCAATAAATTAAAACGTAAGGGGATCCCGGTAGTTTCTCCACTTACACCCCGTCTGGAGATGAAGTCAAACCTTTTTCAGTCGCGCCCCAATGATAATATGTTAAGGGACCATATGCTGGATTACATAGACGTGAGCGGCAGGGATAAAAATATTATTGTTATTGCAGATGCCAAAAATCAAGAGATAAAAAACAGGATATTGAATTTATATCCTGACGCCAAAATTCTGGATCCGCAGTCAGGAGATAGCGGTTATTACTTAAATCCAGAAGATATATTGAAACGACTTGATAAAGAGCGTGAGAACTGGGTTATTCTGGAAACAAATGATATTCCTTTAATTAGTAATACCGTCACAAAGGCAAGCACGCTGGTTGCAGATCATAAAATAAGCCTTATGACTACCAGTAAGGGAGATGCTTATGATAGTGAAGATATAAGTAATATGACACTTATGCGTTTGGGCTTTCAATTTCCCTCTATAGATAAACAGGGAAATCTGGATGGTGCATTAAGTAATTTTGCAGCTAATTATCGTAAAAAATATGGTGTGGCTCCAAATAATTATGCCATCCGCGGTTTTGATCTTACATTAGATACCCTGCTTCGGTTAGCCTCGGCTGAAGATTTATATGCTTCGGCAAACAGCGGAGTTGAAACACATTATTTAGAAAATAAATTTAATTATATGAAGGCTGCCCAAGATGGTTTTTACAATAAGGCAGTCTATATTTTAAAATACGGTCCCGACCTTATTTTAGAAGAAGTAGAAGTTCCTACCCAGGTAATTGATAAAACAGAAACAGACACTTTTAAAGATTAAGCATGACGAGTAAAGTAGTTTATCAGGGAAATTTGCGTACCAAATGTACGCACGAGCTATCGGGAAGCAGTTTTCTAACCGATGCGCCGCTAGATAACAATGGTCAGGGCCAGGCGTTCTCACCCACAGATACAGTAGCTACCGCTTTGGGCAGTTGCATGCTCACGATAATGGGCATTAAAGCAGCGCAGATGCATCTTGAGCTTACGGGCAGTTCTGCCGAAGTTGTAAAAACGATGGCCGCAGATCCCAGACGTATTTCAGGTATTCATGTGAAACTTTTCCTGCCGGAAAAAACTGGGGAAAAAGACCGTAAAATTCTTCAGAATGCTGCACTGGCCTGCCCGGTGCATAAAAGTCTGCATCCTGATATGGAGAAGGATATTGAGTTTCTCTGGACATTGTAAATCTTATCGAAAAGAAGGAAAGTTATGGTAGTATTTAAGCGCCAACATTAGAGCATATAAAAAGCCCGAAACCAAAAGTTTCGGGCTTTTTTAGAACTTCAATACCTTAAGGATGATTTGTAGTAATTTTAGAAGGCTAATTCAAATAATCACAAAAACTACCTTTATTTTTTGAATTTCAGTTACTTAACAGACGATTTAAGCTCAAGATTGTTGCAAAAAAATATGTAATTAACATTAAATTAACAATTCTAGCTATCTATTCATGCATATATCTATAAAATCATAAAAAAACCCAAGAATTATATCCTTGGGTTTTAGAAAAACTTGAACAACCTTAATTAACACTAACCATCAAAACCAATTAAGATCTGTTCAAGTTTAACAATGCTATTTTCTACTTATATAGACGGTATTTTTAGTATCTTGTTACGGAAAAACAGCTATTTAACGCCGATTTATGAATTTTACAGGTGGTTTTTTCCCTGAACCAATAGGTCAAAATTCAAAAGCTATTTCTTAATCATACTTTGCGAAATTGCCACACGATAGTTGATTTACATAAACCGTTTAGAGCTAACGCGATTTTGCGTTTATAATTGCTGTATTAGGAACGTTTTTCTATAGAATATAATAAAACCTTAGCGTTGAGAATACTAGGCTGAGAAGTAAAACATAGTTGCAAAAAATGGAAACAAAAAAAACACTGGTACTGGGTGCATCAACTAATCCCGCACGATATTCAAATATGGCAATTATCAAGCTTGTAAGGCATGAGCAGCCTGTTTGCGCAATAGGTCTTCGACCCGGCATGGTGGCAGGCGTAGAAATCCTTACGGGCAAGCCCGCGCTGAAGCAAGTGCATACCATCACCATGTACATCAACCCAAAACGGCAACCAGAATACTACGATTACTTGATAGACCTAAAGCCCAAACGTGTAATTTTTAATCCAGGAACAGAAAACCCTACTTTTTACGAGATGCTCAAAAAAGAGGGAGTCGAGGTAGATCCTGCTTGTACCCTGGTTTTACTTGCTTCTCAGCAATACTAGACCCAGATACGTCAGTGCGCCATTGAGGATAAGGATAAAGAAACCAAATTCAAAATTGAGATAGGTCTCACATAAGGTGCTTATGATATAGGCAACAACCGGTGATGCAATCGCAACCGCGGGAATGTATTTATCCTTTACCTTCCATTTACTGAAAAGACCAAAGGCATACAGCCCCAATAAAGGCCCATACGTGTAGCCGGCAAATACAAACAATCGGGAGATCACACTTTCATTGGCGATCACATATTTAAACACAATAATGATTAGCACCAAAACTAGCGAGACTAGCATGTGAATGGTTTTGCGTACACGCACCTGCTTTTTTTCATCATATTTTTTTTCGATTTCCAGAATATCTATACTAAAAGAAGTGGTCAAAGCGGTAAGAGCACTATCTGCACTGGAATATGCAGCCGCGATCAAGCCAAGAATAAAACAGATTCCTATGGCAAGCCCCAGGTTTTCCTGGGTGGCGATATAAGGAAACAAGTCATCTTTACTGGCGGTTATTCCATGTTTTTCGGCATAAACGGTAAGTAATAAACCCAAGGCGAGAAAAACAAAATTCACAATGCTCATTACAATGGTAAACCAGAATACATTTTTCTGAGCGTCGCCCAGCGTTCTGCACGTTAGGTTTTTTTGCATCATATCCTGATCCAGACCCGTCATGACAATGGCGATGAATGCACCCGAAATAAATTGTTTAAAGAAAAAATCCCCGCTTTTCCAGTCGTCAAAAAAGAACATTTTAGAGAGGTCGCTATCCGCAATAAAACTGAAAAAGTTACCGGCATTCAGTCCCAAATCACTGGATACGTAATAAATCGCTACACCTACAGCAATAAGCATAAAGAGCGTTTGTAAAGTGTCTGTCCACACAATGGTTTTTATGCCCGCTCTAAAGGTGTACAACCAGATCAATAAAATGGTGAGGGTCACAGTGAGCCAGAAGGGTACCCCCATATTGTCAAAAACGAGCAGCTGCAGCACATTCGCTACCAGATAAAGTCTAAAACTGGAACCTACCACACGACTTATTAAGAAAAAAGAAGCCCCTGTTTTATAGGCATAAGTGCCAAAACGCCCTTCCAGATAAGTGTAAATAGAGGTGAGGTTGAGCCTGTAATACAGCGGCAAAAGCACTGTACCAATTACTGCATAACCCACAGTATATCCCAGTACAACCTGAAAATAACTGAACTGCGAAGCCTCAACCCAGCCGGGCACAGATATAAAGGTTACCCCAGAGAGCGACGCGCCTATCATTCCAAAAGCGACCAGATACCAAGGGGATTCCTTTCCGGCCTTAAAGAAATCGGCATTGCTTCCTTTTTTTCCAGTTAAAAAGGAAATTATGATGAGAACAATAAAATAGGCGGCAATTAGAGAGAGTATGAGAGACGCTTGCATGTTTCAGTTTAAATAGGAGTTTACGAAGATATGGAAAAGATATATTCTCAAAACCGGTTATTTTCCATAAAAAACGGCCGTAAACGCGGTGAAATTGATGTGTAAAACAAGTATTTTGGCTTATTTGGTTGCGAATATAGCTTTTTCAGCACATTCCCTTTATCTTTACACCCGTTTAATCCCTCTCATAAGATTGCATATAACCGGTCTTTTAGAGTTATTGGGATTCGCGAAATTTAAAATTAGTATAATACATACCTCCTGGATGGTTGTGGCGCTGAAGCCCACTTTCGGTTGAGGTTCTTGATTCATTTAATATGGAATTCCCTAAATTCTTACTTGGCGATAATACAGATTACTCAGATGCTATTTTTGTAATACATACCGAATATCCGCGGTTTATTATAAACCTACAAAACGATGAAGTAGAATGGCTTGAAGATTTTGAAGCCAATGATGAGAAAGACCTTGCTGAAGAGGTCGAGTCGCTTATTAAAGCCGCAACAGATTTTTATGACAGGGAAGTAGCCCGTTATGATCACGAGTGATGAATACCTTGCAGGAACTTGATACAGAATTATTTCTTTACCTGAACAATCTAGGCAGTGTGCCGTGGGATGGTTTATGGCTGGGCATAACCAATAAATGGTACTCCATACCCGTTTATGTCCTGTTGCTCTTGCTCATTATTAAAAACCTGGGATTAAAAAAAACAGGCCTGGTGTTGGTACTTGTTGCTTTGCTGATTACATGTACAGATCAATTGGCGAATGTTTTTAAGCATGGTTTTGAGCGACCGCGTCCCTGCCAGCTCGATGTGCTTAGGCAACAGGCACGTTTTATAGCGGTGCGCTGTGGCCGTTATGGTTATTTTTCGGCACACGCGGCAAGCTCTATGGCCCTCGCTATTTTTATAGGGGTGCTGTTGCGCAAAAAATTGCGTTATCTACTTCCCTTGTTGATCCTGTGGGCATGCACCATAGGCTACAGCAGGATTTATGTAGGGGTGCATTATCCCGGTGATGTACTTACGGGAATGTTAATAGGGGGGCTGCTGGGCTATCTTTTTTACCTGCTCTGTGGTCTTGTTTCGGCTAAATTAAAGCTTAATGAAAACCACCTTAAATAATAAATGATGTTGAACCTTACTGAAACCAGCAGGGTTTTAAAAAACGTATTCAAATGAAAATATTAGTTACCGGTGCAGCCGGATTTATAGGTTCTCATTGCGCAGAGCGTTTGGCCGGTATGGGCCATGAAGTAGTAGGTGCAGATAACTTTTCGCCGTATTATGATCAAAACCTGAAGCATAAAAACGCAAAAGACCTCGAAGAAGCTGGTATTCCCATAACGCGGGTAGACCTTCGGAATCCTGAGGATTTTCAGAAACTAGACACCGATTTTAAATATATTTTTCACTTTGCCGGCCAGCCGGGCATTGCAGCAACTTCCAGCTTTGAAGATTACCTTAGAAACAACCTGGTGGCGACCAAAAACCTAATCGACTTTGCGCTTACCTGTAAAAGTTTAAAAATGTTCACCAATATTTCGACCTCCTCAATATATGGCCTGCACGCTACCCTTACCGAAGAATCTGCACCGGCACCAGCTTCTTTTTATGGTGTGACCAAACTCGCCGGGGAGCAACTCGTACTTTCAAAATCAAGGGAGAAAAAGCTAAAAACCTGTTCGCTAAGACTATTTTCAGTCTATGGTCCGCGGGAGCGCCCAGAAAAACTCTATACTAAATTGATAGGTTGCGGCTTTTTCAATCAGGAATTTCCACTTTTTGAAGGCAGTGAGGAGCATGTGCGTAGCTTCACTTTTGTAGGCGACATTATAGACGGCGTGGTAAGCGTCATAGGTAATGAGGAAAAAGTGGATGGCCAGATTATCAATATGGGCAGCGAGGCCGAACATACTACAGGCGAAGGTATTTCCATAGTTGAAGATATCCTGAATACCGAAATACGCAAGAATATCATTCCCAAACGTCAGGGAGACCAGATGTTTACCAAAGCGAACATTGACAAAGCCCGCAAATTACTTGATTACAATCCACAGACGAGCTTGAGGGAAGGTCTTAAAAAACAGATTGAATGGTATCGTAAGGCCTTTGTGAACTAAAAACAGTTCTATCATAGAATCGCACGAGTAGGTTTTATTCTACCGAAATTTGCTGGGTAAGAAGACAAAAACACGTTACAAACCATTGCTTGTGAGCCTACAGCCGGGCATCGGATTGAAAATCAGTCAAAATCAATCGAATTTTGGATAATTTTTGCCCTTTTAAGCGTGGTTATAAAGGAAATCAATACCTTTATTGTTCTTACCTAATTAACATTGAAACTTAAACCATGAAATACATTATCGCATTCGTCTTGTGTGCCGTTCAACTTCAATTCCTCCAAGCGCAGGAATCCCTTAAACTTAAATTTGACCACGAATCGCTTTTGGTTTCAAATATTGAAAAGAGCGCTGATTTTTATCACGATGTCTTAATGCTGCATGAAATCAAAAATCCATTGAACAGCCCCGATCGTAAATGGTTTTCTTTGGGCGGAGATTATCAGTTGCATTTAATACACGAAGATCGAGATATGGTACAAAACGATGTGGCAACGCATTTTTCGCTCAGCGTTAACGATCTGGATGCTTTTATTGCATCTTTAGATAAAAAAGGGGTTAAATATACAAACTGGCCCACCACCGAAAAGGCAATCAGCACACGTCCTGATAATGTGCGACAGGTTTATGTGAAGGATCCAGACGGCTACTGGATAGAGATCAATGACGCTACGTATTAGGTATCGTCGTTTTCTCCCCCTGTCGTGTCTTTTTTCTTCCGGGGATGAAATTTTTCCATAACTTCTCTCAAGTGTGAGCGATCTACGTGCATGTAGATTTCGGTCGTAGTAATGCTTTCATGACCCAGCATTTGCTGTATTGCGCGAAGATCAGCCCCGTTTTGGAGTAAATGGGTCGCAAAAGAATGCCTAAAGGTATGAGGGCTGATAGTTTTTTCAATCCCGGAAATTTTGGCCGCGTTCTTTACGATGGTGAAAATCATGGCACGGGTGAGACGCGCTCCTCTTCTGTTTAAAAATAGGGTATCCTTAAATTGTGGTTTTGCTGGTTGATGTAAACGTATATCGGTGGTATAGCGCGTAATGTGCTTCTGCGTATCCTGAGCGATTGGTACAAAACGCTGTTTATCTCCTTTCCCCGTAACGAGAATAAAACCTTCCTCAAAAAAGAGGTCAGAAAGTTTAAGATCCAGTAGTTCAGAAACGCGTAGGCCGCAGCCATACAAAGTTTCTAAAATGGCTTGATTGCGCGTGCCTTCGGCTTTACTGAGGTCTATGGCGGCAATAAGCTTATCTATTTCTTCCGTAGAAAGCGTGTCGGGCAGCTTCCTTCCCAATTTTGGTGATTCTATAAGATCCATGGGATTATCTTGCCTGTATTCTTCAAAAAGCAAATAGGAAAAAAAACCTTTAAGGCCCGAAATAAGACGCGCCTGCGAGCGTGCGCTCAGGGTTTTTGCAATTTCATAAATAAACTGCTGAAGCGTTTCCTGGGTTATGTCCCGCGGCTTCTCATTGCTTTCAACTTCTTGCAGCCAGCTTTGTAATTTTTCCAGATCAAAACGGTAATTTTTAATGCTGTTTTCCGCCAGACCGCGTTCCAGCTTCAGGTAGTTAAGGTATTCTTTGCTTGCTTGTTGCCAGTTCATTTTAAAGAGTCTTGACTTTTTATAAACTAATTAGGGAAAGTAATGGTTTAATTTCAAAAAAAGGATTTTTAAATCATACTTTCAATTAATAAAATAGGCAAGGTTTAATAAGTTTTTTCTTACTTTTTTGATAGAGTACGGTTTTAAAAACGATGAAATGCTAAATTATTAGATAATCTGCTTTTAATTTCATGATAAAATTTTATTTTCGTAGCCTAATTAAAATATATATGATGAAAAAATTACTATTTGGTTTTACGTTTATCTTTATTGGACTTTCGGCGATGGCACAAACTTCACAGTTTGGTGTTACTGCAGGTTATACTAATATTAATTTAAAGGCTAAAACTGATGATGGTTCAAATGATTTTACCGATTCTGATGATCAGAATGGATTTTACATTGGTCTTTTGGCAGACATTGCGCTAGCAGACAATTTTCATGTTCAGCCAGAGGCTTTATATTCTTTGGTAGAGGATGTGAATTTTTTACAGATTCCTATTTTGGCTAAATATTATCTTGGTGAATCGCGATTTCATCTATTGGGCGGTCCTCAGGCTACCGTGATTATTGATGAAACCTTTGGAATCAAGAATTTTGGTCTTGATCTTTCAGTTGGAGCCGGTTATGACTTTAACGAGCACTTTTTTATGGATGCGCGCTATTCCTTTGAGCTCACTAACCGTATAGGAAACGATTTACCACAACAAGTTGATGCATCACTACGTATAAGTACTATTAATATAGGCGTAGGCTATAAATTCTAGTCAAAAACCCTCCTGAAACGACTAAAAAACGGCTTTTTTAGCCGTTTTTTTAATGCCTTAATATCAAGTATATTTACCGAATAAAACAGGGTATTTTTTCTGAAAACCGCCGATTTTAAGTGAAAATTGACTGTTTTCAGTCTTAAATTGGGCGTTCTTAGGTCAAAATGAATTCAAATTGTATAAACAAACAGTTACACAATTCAACAAATAAACAACACAAAACCTACAAATTTCAACTTGTAACCTTTAACTAAAACCATGGCCAAAGAACTTAAAATACTCATCATGAACGGTCCCAACCTTAATTTGCTGGGCAAGCGGGAACCCGATGTGTATGGAAACAGATCATTTGAAGATTATTTTTCTGCCCTGCAGTTTAAATTTAAAGAAACTGAACTTTCCTATTTTCAGTCCAATTGTGAAGGTGACCTGATCACCAAATTACAGGAAGCCGATGCCTCTTTTGATGGGATCGTTATAAATGCAGCGGCTTACACCCATACTTCGGTGGGTATAGGCGATGCGATCGCGGCCATTGAGACACCGGTGATCGAGGTGCATATTTCCAATGTTTTTGCCCGGGAGGAATTTCGGCATCATTCTTATATTTCCAAACATGCCGCAGGGGTGGTTTTGGGTTTTGGCCTAAAAAGTTATGAGCTCGCTATTCAATCTTTTTTGCTTGAAGCCTAAAACATTTTTAAACTGGAGCAGTGGTAAAGACAGTGCGCTTGCATTATTTATTTCCCTTGCGGAAGAAAAATTTAGCGTAGATACACTCGTGACCACGGTAAATGAAAAACTTGACCGCGTTTCCATGCATGGGCTGCGCGCTTCCTTATTGCGAGAACAGGCCGAAGCGATCGGACTTCCACTTCGTGAAATCAACCTTATGGAACAGCTTTCCATGGAAAAATATACGGAGACTATAGAAGGGGAATTTCAACAATTGGTAAGTAGCGATTATACACACGCTATTTACGGCGACATTTTTCTGGAAGATCTACGGGAATTTCGGCAGAGAAGCCTTCAGAAATTCGGTTTACAAGGCGTTTATCCGCTATGGAAAAAAGATACCGCAACACTCGCGCGTCAAATCGTTGACCTGGGTTTTAAGGCCATAACCGTATCCACAAGCAATAAACTATTGGGAAAAGATTTTTGCGGTAAGGAATACGATCAGGATTTTTTGGACAACCTGCCTCAGGGGGTAGATCCCTGTGGAGAAAATGGAGAGTTTCACACGTTTGTTTACGATGGCCCGATTTTTAAAAAGCCTGTTCTGTTTGAGACTGGTGCGCGGGTAAAGCGTGATTTAAATACTTCTTCTACTGAAAAAGGAGATTGGGAAAGTATTTTCTGGTTCTGCGATTTGCTTTAATCACTCCAAAGGGTTTTTTAATTCCCCAAGACTTGCCTCGATGAGAAAAGAAATTTTTCCGATTTATAACTACTGGGCATGCCCTTAAGCTCTTGATTAATTAACAAAAAAGCCTTAAAAACGGTAGAAATAGGCGTATAAACAGCCAATTTTAAACACCAATACCCCAATTATCTTACCTTTGTGATTCATTTTTAAAATTTAGACATGCAAGACGGTATTTATGCCAAATTTCATACGCCAAAAGGCGAAATTTTGGTGCAACTCACGTATAAAAAAACGCCGGGAACGGTAGGAAATTTTGTTGCCCTTGCCGAGGGAAACCTTGAAAATCAAGTAAAACCCCAGGGTGAACCCTATTATGACGGACTTAAATTTCACCGTGTTATTCCAGATTTTATGGTACAAGGTGGCTGCCCACAGGGAACGGGTACGGGCAATCCCGGTTATAAATTTGATGACGAATTTCATCCTGATTTAAAGCACGATACGCCAGGCACCCTTTCTATGGCAAATGCTGGGCCGGGTACAAACGGCAGTCAGTTTTTTATCACCCACGGGGCCACACCATGGCTTGACAACAAACACACCGTCTTTGGCAAAGTGGTAGAAGGTCAGGACGTGGTAGATGCCATTGCTCAAGGCGATGCGATAGATCAAATGGAAATCATTCGTGAAGGTAAAGAAGCCGAAGATTTTAATGCGGTGGAAGCTTTCCGCACCTTTGAAGGTTCACGGGAAAAACGCCTTACGGAAGAAAAGCAGAAAGCAGAAGGAGAACTCGATAAGATTGCAGCCGGTTTTGATAAAACAGATAGTGGCTTGCGTTATAAAATAATTCAAAAAGGAGACGGTAAAAAAGCCGAAAAAGGAAAAACGGTATCGGTGCATTACAAAGGCCAACTTGCTGATGGTACCGTGTTCGACTCTTCTTACAAAAGAAACGAGCCCATCGATTTTCAACTGGGCGCCGGGCAGGTGATTGCTGGCTGGGATGAAGGTATACATATGTTGCAAGTGGGCGATAAAGCCCGGTTTGTGATCCCTTCAGACTTGGGTTACGGTTCCCGCGGTGCTGGTGGTGTGATCCCTCCCAACGCAACCTTGATCTTTGATTTGGAATTGATGGCCGTAAAATAAAACGGTGGTCTATAATTTAAAAAACCCGCTAAACGCTAGTAATTGGCTGTTTTAGTGGGTTTTTTGTTTTATCCTTTAAGGTATTTCACATTTATAAATTCAGGTTTAAACGTAAAACGATCGCTCATTCAGGTTAGACGTCATTTTTCACTAATTATTCATTATTAGTCCAACTCACAGAATCACCAACTTTCAAATTCCATTCTTCGGCCAGGCCGCCATTGATTTCAAGCACGTACTGTACGGGAACTTGAGAAGAAAGGCTTTCTTCGCTGAAGGGTTCCGCGTTTGCAGCAATCGTGGCTATTTTTTGATCGGCGGTGATGTAGAGAATATCAAGCGGAAACTCGGTATTTTTCATATAAAAATTATGTACCGAAGGGGAACCGAAAATAAAGAGCATGCCCTGATTTGTTTCCATAGCATCGCGGTACATGAGTCCGGTCGCGGTCTCATAATCGGTTTCGGCAATTTCTATATCTAAACTAGTAGACGTACTGTCTGCTTTATATATATTCAGTTCGCCTTCTTTGGTGAAGGAAATATCTGTTGTTAATTCATCTGAGCTGTTTTCTGAACTAGTATTACAGGAAACGAGCAGTAGGCTAAAAATGGATAACAGGAAGATCTTCATGATTAATATACTTTTTCGGTTTTTTGATTGAACCCACGAATCATAAAGAAGAGACCGATCAAAATAAAAGGAATACTGAGTAACTGCCCGGTGTTGAGGTCAAAAATCCAGTTTTCGCGCCCCTCTACTTGAGCGCGTTTAAAGAATTCCACAATAAAACGTACCGACCATAGCAGCACTAAAAAGGTACCAAAAATAAAGCCTTCTTTTTTGCGTAGATCGGTTTTCCAATAAATGGCCATAAGTATGGCGAAAACGATCACATAACCAGCAGATTCCATAAGTTGACCGGGATAGCGGTAGGGGATGGCCTCTATATAACTGGCAAATTGGGGATCGTCAGTAAGTGCTTGATAGGCTTTTTTGGTATCACTGATGCCCGTAATGCGCTGCACCTCGTATTTGTTGTATTGATCTTGAACGAATTTTATGGCAAGATTGCTGTTATTGGCAATTTTGCCCACCATTTCTGAATTGAAAAAGTTACCGATACGGACAAAAATGCCACCCAGGCAGACCGGAAGGATCACACGATCCAATAGCCACAGAGCGCTTCTGTGCAATATTTTTTTGTTGTACAGATACATGGCGATGATCATCCCAATGGCAGCGCCGTGACTTGCCAGCCCTTGAAAGCCGGTATATTCTATCTCAGGAACAAAACGGAAGGGAAGAATCACCGATAATGGATCCTGCCATAAGAGTTCCGTCTGGTAAAAGAACACGTGTCCCAGACGTGCGCCTATCAATATGGCCAATACGGAATAAATAAAAAGGGGATCAAGCTTTTCTTCATCAATACCTTCGCGTTTATAAATGCGCTTCATGAGGTACCAGCCCAGCATAAAGGCGACCACAAACATGAGGCTGTAAAAATGAATAGTCAAAAAACCAAGGTCAAAACCTGTAGAAGGGTTCCAGGTCATCTTAAGTGCGTGCATACGGCAGTTTTAAATAAAGCGTAAAGATATAAAAGCGACCCACTACTTTGGCGTTCTTACGGTTGAAAATTGTGTTTTTGACTTCAGATCAAATGGACTGAATACTATTAACCGGAGTCCATGCTCTTAAACTTCACATTAAACGCAGCTTATTAGGTATCTGAAGTTTTTTTGGGAGGCACAGGATCATACCCAGAACCACCCCAGGGATTGCAAGTGGCAATGCGTTTTAGGGCGAACCAACTTCCCTTAAAAAGACCATGCGTTTGCAGCGCTTCTACCGTGTATTGCGAACAGGTGGGCTGGTAGCGGCAGGAGGAAGGAAGTATCGGGGAAATCACCCGCTGATAGACGCGCACCAAAAAAATGAACGGTGCGATGGCTAGCTGCTTTGCGGTCATTGGTTGATGCTATAGGTCGTACCCTCTCGGCCATCTTTAAGTTGAATGCCCATTTCCAGAAGTGCATCGCGTATTTGGTCACTTGTGGAAAAATCTTTATTAGCCCGGGCTTCGGTTCTCAGTTTGATAAGCAAGTCTAAAGCGCCAGAAAGTTTATCGGTATTGGCATCTGCGGAGGCAGTGCTGTCTTCAAGGGCAAGCACATCAAAAACAAATGCGTTGATTGTGTTTTTAAAAACTTCCAGATCTTCGGCCGAGAGCTTTTCTTTGCCTTCCTTTAGCTGGTGAATATACTTCACAGCTTCAAAAAGCTGGGCTATAAGTATGGGTGAATTAAAATCATCATTCATTGCGGCATAGCAACTGTCTATCCATTCCTGAATGGAAAAACTACTTGTGGAAGAAGCTTCTAGGCCTTTTAGTACATGCACCGCTTCCATAAGGCGATAAAAGCCTTTTTCACTTGCCTGGAGCGCCTCGTCGCTAAAGTCTAGCACACTGCGGTAATGGGCCTGCATGATAAAAAAGCGGGCGACACCAGGAACATATCCCTTACTTAAAAACTCGTTTTCTCCGGTGAAAATCTGCCCGGGATTGATATAATTTCCGGTGCTTTTTGACATTTTTTTGCCGTTTAGTGTAAGCATATTGGCATGCATCCAGTAATTCACTGGATTTTTGCCGCAGGAAGCTTCACTTTGCGCGATCTCGCACTCATGGTGCGGAAATTTAAGATCCATACCCCCGCCGTGAATGTCAAATTGTTCACCCAGATATTTAGTACTCATTGTCGTACATTCCAAATGCCACCCCGGGAAGCCTTCACCCCAGGGGGAAGGCCACCGCATGATGTGCTGCGGTTCTGCTTTTTTCCAAAGGGCAAAATCCTGTGGGTTCTTTTTTTCGCTCTGCGCCGCGAGTTCACGGGTGTTGGCGATCATATCTTCCAGCTTGCGACCGCTCAGGCGGCCATAGTCGTGGCTTTCATTAAACTTGAGCACATCAAAGTAAACCGATCCATTTTTCTCATAGGCGAACCCATTTTCGATGATTTCTTTAACAATTTCTATCTGCTCAATAATATGACCGGTTGCTGTAGGCTCAATACTGGGCGGCAGGCAATTGAATTTCTGAAGGATATTATGAAAGTCTATAGTGTATTGTTGCACAACCTCCATAGGTTCTATCTGCTCGAGGCGTGCTTTTTTTGCAATTTTATCTTCGCCCTGATCGGCATCATCTTCTAAGTGGCCGGCATCTGTAATATTGCGGACATAACGCACTTTGTATCCCAAATGTTTGAGATAGCGAAAGGCCATATCAAAAGACATAAACGTGCGCACATTGCCCAGATGCACATTACTATATACCGTAGGGCCGCAGACGTACATGCCCACATTGCCTTCCAGCAGGGGTTTAAAAACTTCCTTTGTGCCTGAAAGCGAGTTATAGATCTGTAAATGCTGCTTTTGATACAAAGGGGACATAATCGCTAAAAATTTTTAAGGCTGTTGCTGTCTGTAAAGGTAGAATGTTGAGCGCGGTTTTAATACCGTGTTTCTAATTTGATATAATCGAGAAAATCCCT
>DRGP01000173.1 GCA_011050015.1 Leeuwenhoekiella sp.
ACAACGATCAATAATGAACGTATTTAAATCAGTTTGAGGCTATTTCATTGGATTCGGGCAAATAATAATACAGAAATATGAAAAAGAAAAAATTAAACTTAAGGGATCTCAAGGCCGATGATAGCGTCAAAAAGGATGCCTGCTATCAGCATTACAAAACTGAATATGGAAGGTATATATTCCCTAATGCTCAGCTGTGATGAAACTTTGTTATTCATAGAATTTTCCTTTTTGCCGCTATCATCGGCCTTGAGATCCCTTAAGTTTAATTTTTTCTTTTTCATATTTCTGTATTATTATTTGCCCGAATCCAATGAAATAGCCTCAAACTGATTTAAATACGTTCATTATTGATCGTTGTTTAAAACTGTTCCGTTACCTTCAATATATTTCGACTTTTTCTTATTCGATATTTTTAGGTCTTTACGCCGTTTATTTTGAAAAATCAGGAGTGAAATCACGCCCGTACTGATCCAAACATCCGCAGTATTGAATACCGGGTCAAAAAACGTAAATTTGTTACCTCCCCATTGCGGCAACCAATCCGGAAGCCTTGTATCTATAATCGGAAAGAACCACATATCCACTACATTGCCATTTAAAAATCCAGAATAACCACCGCCTGACGGGAATATTTTTGCAATGTTCTGAAGCGCTGGATCGCTTTTTTCAAAAATAATCCCGTAGAAAGCTCCATCAATCAAATTGCCCAGCGCACCTGCGTATATAAATGCTGCACAGATTATAAAAATCTTGGCATATCCCTTGCTAATCATCTTTTTGATATAAAAAGTTCCCCAAACAATGGCGGCTAATCGGAATAAGATTAAAACAACCTTGGCTAGATAACCTTCGCCAAACTTCAATCCCCAGGCCATCCCGGGGTTTTCCAAGAAATGTAAGCGAAACCAATCCTGTCCAAATACATAATATTCCTCTCCATAATAGAAATGGGTCTTTACATATATCTTTATTGCCTGGTCTATAGCCAACAACAGTAAAATCAATAAGATTATATTTCTATTCTTCATAATTGTCTTGGTGTCACCCAATGCTTTGCGAAAACGCACATTTAGATTATTTGGACAATTTTAAAATCTTAATCGCTCCCTGCATAACAAACGTGAAAACAATAGCGCCAATAACCAAATCTGGCCATTTACTATCTAAAAAATATACCAAGGTTCCCGCTAATATGACACCTCCGTTCACTATAATATCGTTGGAGGTAAAAATCGCGCTCGCCTGCATATGCGCTTCCTTACTTTTGGCTTTGTTAATCAACCAAAGTGAAATAAGATTACCAAGCAAGGCAAATATGGAAACAATGATCATCCATTGGAATAAAGGTGTTTCGCTTTCAGTAAAAAACCTTCTCAATACTTCCATAAATCCAAGTGTCGCTAGGGCCATCTGAAAGTATCCGCTGAATTTCGCCACTTTCTTTTTTCTAGCAATAGCACCGCCGACCGCAAAAAGACTCAACGCATACACGATGGAGTCTGCCAACATATCCAACGAATCTGCAATAAGACCCATAGAAGAAGAAATCCACCCCGTGGTCATTTCGATGATGAAAAAGCCAAAATTGATTCCTAAGACCCACCAAAGAATCTTTTTTTGTTTGGATTGGTCTTCCATTACAGGAGGTTCGGCTTCTTCGGTTCCCTGAAGTGTTTCATTGAACTTTAATTCGGCAATTGATGAACGTATCTCTTCGATCGCTTCTAAATGGTACACTTCCAATTTTCTGTTGGGTATATCAAAATCCAAGTATTTAACTTGGGTGTAAGTCTCTAATTTCATCCGAATCATCTGCTCTTCTGATGGACAGTCCATTTTACTTATTATGAAAGTGCTTTTCTTCATTATTATGTGCTACTGGGTTATTTAATTTAAAGCCTGATTACTTGCTATTTGAAATATTCAAGTTTGCTCCACTTTTGTTAAGATCTACTATTTTTAATTTTTTCTTTAATATATGTCTCGGCTTCGCCTAGGGTAGTTATTTTTTCTGCTTCATCATCTGAAATGGCTATATTAAACTCATTTTCAAACTCTAGCATCAATTCCACCATATCCAAAATATCCGCCCCGAGGTCTTCACTAAAATTTACTTCTGGTCTCAACAAATTTGGATGTCTTCCAAATTTATTGGTCAGGAGCTTGTTGAACCTTTTTTTAAAATCTTCCATCTGTTCTTCATTTATTTATGCGATTCTATATATCTTTCCAAGATTGACTTTAAACTATCTAGATATTCAGAGAATGAGTTAACGGTAAGCTCGGATTGATCACTATAGGAAATGGTAATTGGGTTTTCATCAAGATATTGGTATAGTTCAGGGTAGTCCTGTTCAATCCTCAATGTCAATTCGTTAATTTCCTTGGTCAATTGCTGAAGTTTCTTCATCTTTTATATTCTTTATTGTGCCAGTTATTGTATATATTAAATATGTAATGCCCTATCATCTGTAGCGGCCAGACACGCCTCTTTAAAGGTCTCTGAAAATGTGGGATGCCCGTGTGACATTCTTGCAATGTCTTCAGCAGATGCCCTAAATTCCATTGCTACCACCGCTTCGGTATAACTGTCTGCAATGCGAGGGCCTATCATATGCACGCCCAGTATCTCATCGGTCTGCTTATCTGCGATTACCTTTATAAAACCATCGGTATCCATACTTATCTTTGCCCGTGCGTTTGCCTTATAGGGGAAAGACCCTATTTTTATATTTTTATTGGCCTTTTTCAATTCTTCTTCCGTCAAGCCTACGCCGGCGACCTCGGGCTGGGTGTACACGATATTTGGGATGAGCGAATAATTAATATGTGGCTTTTGACCAACAATAGTTTCGGCTACAAAAACACCCTCTTCACTGGCCTTATGGGCAAGCATTGCTCCCCGAATTACATCTCCTATGGCATATACTCCTTTGACATTGGTTTCAAGGTTTTCGTCTACTGATATCTGTCCTTTTTCATTGATTTCGACTCCTATATTCTCAAGTCCTAAATTGGCGGTGTACGGGTTACGACCAATGGCCATAAGGCAAAAATCGCCTTCTAAACTCATTTCTTTTTTATTGGAAAGGTTTTCCGCTTTCAATTCCACTTTGTCGTCCATTGTTCTTGCTTCCGTGACCTTGTGTTCCAAATAAAATTCGATACCCTGTTTTCTTAAGGAACGGTGCAATTGATTTCCCAAAGAGCTATCCATACTGGCTATGAGACTATCAAAATATTCTACAATAGAAACCTTTGAACCCAAGCGGGCGAATACGGAACCTATCTCTACACCGATAACCCCGCCGCCAACGACCATTAAATGTTTGGGGATTTCTTTTAAGGCAAGGGCTTCGGTAGAAGAGATAATCCTCTTTTTGTCGATTTTGATATTAGGTAGCGAAGCGGGTTTGGATCCGGTGGCAATAATGATTTTATCGGTTCCTATGGTTACCGTTTTATCTTTACCCTTAATTTCAATCGTATTTTTGTCCTTAATACTGCCGTGGCCTTCATATACGGTAACTTTGTTCTTTTTCATCAAATAGTCAACTCCATTGATGATTTCCTTTACTACGTCCTGAACCCTTTGGTTCATTTTTACGATATCGACATTTGCTTCTTTTACATCAATCCCAAAATTTTCAAATTGATGTTTGAGTTTGTAATAATGTTCAGAGGCTTCCAACCAAGCTTTTGACGGAATACAGCCCACATTAAGACAGGTGCCGCCCAGGGTGCTATACCTTTCAATAATGGCCACTTTTAAACCTAATTGGGCACAACGGATGGCACCTACATACCCGCCCGGGCCAGATCCTATAATAGTTACATCAAATTTTTCCATATTCAAATATTTTTTAAGTTAGAGAAGGTGGAAGATACCTGAACCTGACCATTGGGCGCAATGGTTCAGGGATCTGGAACTCCCACCTGTTATTTCCCCCTGCATTTTTCACATATTCCTTTCAATACCACGTTCACATCGCTCACTTCATAATCGCCTGGCAAGCTTTCTTCCGATATTTTATTCGGTAGACAGATTGTTTCTCCACAATTGGTACAATGAAAGTGCATATGTAAATCTGTACCGTATTTACCTTTGGCATTATCATCAGAAATTGCAAATTTTGCCACTCCAGTCCCATCGTTAATTTGATGAATCAGCCCTTTGTCATCAAAAGTCTTTAGGTTGCGATAAAAGGTAGTTCTATTTGCTGTTTTGTTTTTTTGACTTTTGGCGATAAAGACTTTGTGCATTTCCTTTAAGGTTACGGCATAGGTCTTTCTCTTGAGGTATTTGTAAATTTTCAACCTCATTACAGTAGGGCGTATCCCTTTGGCAAATAATATTTTTTCCGTTGTTGTCATAGCAAAACTCTTCAAAAACCGATTTTATAAAAGGCCGGCCAGTACTATGCCTGTTCACCTTTTATTCAATTTTAAAGTTGCGCATCATTCCCATATCTTCGTGTTCCAGATTATGGCAGTGGTATAAAAAGAGCCCTTTAAAGTCTTCAAAGCGCATTATTAATTTAACACTCATACCTGGCATTAACAGAACCGTGTCTTGCCAACCCTCATCTATAAATCCATCCTTAACCGAATTCCAAATCCTGCTGTCCACTTTAGAAACGTCCCTTTCAAGAATATTAAATTGTAAATGATGAATATGAAAAGGGTGCGGCATTTGCATTCCCCCGCCCATCATTCCTTTGTCGCTTTCCATTTCTCCACGGTCTCGCATTCGACCTCTTTCTCCCATCATATTGCCATTGCCCATCATTCCACCACCACTATTTATGATTTCCCAAATTTCAGTTGTATCTAATTTAACCGTTTCTTCTTCGGTAACCCCCGTCATTTCCCAAGTTCGTCCGTTGATTGTCCATTGCATTCGCCTCATAAAGAAGCGGAACGTTCTTGGATTGTTTCTATTAACGGCAGTGGCAGGATCAAGTTTATTGAATACTGCCAGTTTTTGTGGGAGCTGGAAGTTGTTGCTTCCTGCTTTATCGATGGAAATTTTCAATATTTCATACTCACTGCCTAGGGGAAGGTTGTTTCGACCCCTGCCCATCATTCCACCCATCATCCCCATCATCCCGGGAGAGAACGACAAACTTTTCATAATCATTTGGGAGCCTTGAGGTTTGTTCCTTAAATCGAGCCATACATCGATTCTTTCCGCAACGCCCAACATTATATAGGGTTTAGATTTAGGACTATCCAGTAAACTCCCATCCTTACCTATAATAACAAGGGAAGTGCCGTCTTCCCACGCCAACTTATAAAAGCGCGAATTGGAACCGTTGAGAAAACGCAGTCGATAGACGCATCCATTTTTAAAAGAAAGTTCCCTATACGGATTTCCATTGACAAGAATACGGTTGCCCAAAAAACCGTTCATCCTATCCATACGTCCACGGTTTAGATATACCAATTGATTATTACCATCAAACTGGCGATCTTGCAGTACAACGGGAACGTCATATTCGCCTGATGGCAACTTCAACAATTGTTCCTCATCGTCCGTAACTATAAAAAGCCCTGCAAGTCCATTATATACTTGAGGTCCTGTGCGTCCGTGTGGATGGGGATGAAACCAATAGGTCCCTGCACGGTTCATTATTTCAAATTCATACACATAGGTATCACCGTTTCCTAATACATCTTTAGGATGGCCATCATCCTTTTCAGGGACGTGCATTCCGTGCCAATGCACGATACTTTCTTCGGGTAATTGATTTATGAAACGGATTCTTATTTTCTGCCCTTTTTTTACACGAATCACAGGCCCTAAATAGCTCTCGCCCAATTTTTGGACTGCGGTTCCATCACCGGCCAGAACCTTTCCTTCAAACATCCAAACCTTGGTGGTATTTCCTTTGAACAATTGAACATTCGCCTCTTTGGCAGTCAGTTCTAAATCCAAATCTGCTTGAAAATTGGGGTTGACTTTATCGTTTTCTGAAGCAAAACCGTTACAAGAACTTAAAAGTGGCCAAGTAATTACAACACTGGCACCTATGCTGCCTAGCTTTATAAAGTTCCTTCTATCAATTTTATTCTCTTCCATAATTTTCTATTGATTATTCGTGAAATAGGGGATTTAATAGAACCCCAAAAAGATGAACACTACATATTTATCATAGTATCACTGTTCACCATCTTTGTTTTTATCCTTATTTTTATCATCATCATCCTTCATTTGGCATTGGCACTTCTCTTCCTCATCTTTACACTTACAGTCACACTCCATATCCTTGTTTTCTTTCATTGTGGCCATTTTTTCCTTCATCTTTTTTGACTTTATAGAGTCTTTTTCCATTCCCATCATCATTTTTTCTTTCATCCCTTTCATCATCGTTGAATCTTTTTCCATCATCATTTTCATCATTTCCTTTCTCATTTCGGGATTGTTGCTAATGGCCGTCATAACCTGTTCCCTTTTTTCAGGGTCCTTCAAAATTTTGTCTGTTTTTTTTTGCTGTGCATTGCTTTGAAAGCTTATCATCAAAGCCACCAAAATCATTAGAATACCTGCATTTTTAATTTGTTTCATAATATCTGTTTTTAAATGTTTATTAATTTTCTGTTTAAACCTCAATCCACTCTTTGGCAGTAGCGGAATCCTTACTATCAAAATACCTGATATGTGCTCTAGAAAAGGGCATTAGTAATCTGGTAAATTCTTCCTGGTATTTGGGAGTACTTACAATCGCAACCTTCTCAAGGTGTTTCTCTTTTTCAAGGTTCAGAAAATAATCTTTCTGAAACACCTCTGGTGTACAGCCTTGGCAATCCACCATTTCAAAGTAACAACGGACATCTTTAGCAGTGTTGATTTCCCTATTCAACTCTGAAAAAAAGTTCGCGCAGTCATTGGGGTCAAGGACTCCTTTAGCCATAAGGTAGAGGGTTTTGTTTTTTTTTGTTATTGTCATCATTTTGAAATCTTTTTCAATTTTATACCTTAAAATCATAGTGAACCTTGACCTTCCTTCCCACACTTAGCACATATCCCCTTTACGATCAAATTGATATTTTCTGCCTTAAAACCTTGGGGTAAGTTAATTTGGGGTATTTTATGGTCTGTGAGGCAAATTGTTTCATCGCATTTATTACAGTGAAAATGCAGATGAAGATCGTTGCCCACTTCACATTGACAATCTTTGCCACAAAGGGCATATTTGACAAGGCCAGTACCGTCTTCGATGGCGTGTACTAATTTATTTTCCTCAAATGTTTTTATAGTACGGAAAAGTGTGCTACGCTCTGAACTTTTAAAATGTTTTTCGAGTTCGCCCAAACTTATTGCCACTTCCATTTTTGATAAATGTTTGTAAGTTAGCAGGCGCATAGCGGTAGGTTTAACGCCTTTTTCTTCCAGTTTTTTTGCTATGTCTTCCATTTTTACATCAGGTTTTATAAGTCATACCTCTTGAGAGATTCTCCAGTTTTGATTTTAAAGGCATCGTCTATACTGGTTACATAAATTATTCCGTCGCCCTTTTCCGGAGTTTTACCATTTTCGGTAATAATATCTATAGCTGATTGTGCCTCTTCGTTCTGACAGACGAGTTCCAATTTTACCACAGGGCTATCGGTTACGTGAAAATCGAGAGAGGGCCTTGCACCTTTGGCTTTAAACGCCCCGGTCCCTTCAGCCTGTGATAAGGTCATACTTTTAAAACCTTTATCACCTAGGGCTTCAATTACTCGCTGTATCCTAGTCGGTTTTACAAATGCTTTTATTTCTTTCATATTTTGTTTTTTAAATTATTGATGAATGAAAATTTAGTCGTCATCTCCCAATTCTGATTTAATCATCTCGGAAGAGAGAATGTATGCTCCCTTTGTAACAATGGTTATATCTTTCGATATACCTGAAGGAAGGCTTATTTCCACATAGCCCAAATCACTTATCCCTATATTTACAGGAACCATATTGAACCGTAGTTTATTTTCTTCTTTCTTGTCATTATCCTGTACGAAAATGAACGTTTTTTCACCATTTTTGACAATTGCATCCTCTGGTACTGCCAAGACCATTTTTTCACCTTGTACTATTCTACCTTCCACATACATTCCAGGAAGTAATTCTTTATCTTCATTGTGAATGTCTGCGTGCACGTGAACGGCTTTTGGATCGGTTTCAAATGTTTTGCCTATTGCGTGAATTTTTGCCTTTATAAGCTGATCTGGCTTTGATGCTACGGTAAAATAGATTTGTTGACCTTCCTTTACTTTATAAATATCTTTTTCATACACTTTAAAATCGGCGTGAATTTCCGAATTATCACTTACCGCAAACATTTTGGTCTGGGGAGCTACATAGTCACCAAGACTTACCATAACTTCATCAACAAACCCTCCAATTGGCGATGTAATGGGCACAGCGGGAAAGATTTCCCCCTTGGCTATTTTATCAAGATTAAAACCTAATAGCTTTAATTTTGCACTTAAAGCATTAACACTGGACGTGGTACTTCGGAATTTTGACTGCGCCATTTGAAAATCCTTGGCCGACGAAACCCCTTTATCGTATAGAGTCTGCTTACGTTCAAAATCCTGTTTTAAGAAGACGAGTTCATCGTTCTTTTCCTGAAATTCCTGTTGCATACTTATAATATCAGGATGCTGTAAATATGCCAATACCTGCCCTCTTCGAACCTCATCTCCTTCAATTACTTGTATCGAGCTAACATTACCCCCTACAAAAGGACTAATATTGGCCTTATATTGAGGGTAAAGTTCCAAGATGCCAGTTACCTTTACACTGTTGCCTAGACTTTTTTCTTCAATCTGATTCAACTCAAGACCTATAGTTTCAGCTTGCTCACTGGTAATTTCTACAACACCCTCTTCACCTTCTTCATTTTCCCCTGCCTCAGTATTTTGAGAATTTTCTGAAAGTTCGTTGGCTTCTTTATTCCCGACTTCCGAGTTTGATTTCCCATTACAGCCTATTAAAATTATAGTTAGTATAAGGGTACTTATTATTGCGATTTTCTTCATTTTTACTTTTTTTAGTTTAAAGGTTTCCCATTTGATATTGTAATTCAATGGCCTGTTGATTATACTGATTGATATATTGCAAATGATTCTGTTTAATTTTAATGGCACTATTAAGGATAGTGATGTAGTTTACATAATCTATTTCCCCTTCTTGGGATGCCAACTCGGCGGTAGTGATTTGCTCTTCAGCCAATAGCAATGCACCCTCCTGATAATAGTTTAGGATTTTTTGTGTTTTTTCCAGCGATTTTATTAGCTGTGAGACCGTGCTTTCGGTCATCGCTTTTTGTTCCAAATATTGATTTTCTGCCACCATTGCATCTGCCTTGGCAGCCTTTACCCTTGATTTCTGGGGAAAGAACCAAAGCGGTATGCTAATACCTGCTTGATAGGTGTTAAAGCCCGAAACATCGTCCACGATCTGTCTTCCATAGGTCAAGTTGAACTTGGGCAGGAACTGTGCTTTTTCCACACCGATGTTCGCTTTGCTTACTTCCGCATTCTGCATTGAGTACTGCAATATTGGATTGTTGGCCACTGAAGCTGAATCCAGAACGCCCATAAAACTAATTGTGTCATAGGGCAGCCCGACCGTTTCTATTTCTTGGTCGATACCCAAATATTGCTTCAGTGCTCTTTTGGCGATTTCAATATCGTCATAGGCCTGTTGTCGTAATACCTGAATTTGCTGATATTCCGAAGAGGCGGCGATAAATTCCAGCTTACCAGTTTCTCCAGTGTCATAGCGCAATTCGGCAGCCGTTCTAAAGTTGGCATAAACACTGTCCAATTGTTCCGCAAAGCGCAATTGTGCCTTGTAATAATTGATACGGTCATAGGCCTGCATCACATTACGGATCAATTGCTGCTCGTTTACAGCGTAGAATTTTTCGCCCAAAGCTTCTCGTTGTTTGTAAAACTTGGATTTTGAAAACCCCGAAAGCAAATCGATATTTTGCTGTTGCACACCAATGATGGTCTGTACACCGGGAATGTTATTGCCGTATTCTTCTTTCCCTGTAAATACCTGCGTATTTCCCAGGTCGAAGCTAGTGCCTTTCATCGCCTGTTCACGCTCAATAAAGGCTTGGCTTTCCTTTAGGGATGGGTAATTTTGTTTTGCCATTGCAATGGCTTCTTCCAGGGTAAGGGTCTGGGCCATTTTATTATCCTGCGCGGTTGCAGAATTTGGGCTCAAAAATCCTCCCAAACCTAATAATACAATAATAACCGTTGTACTTTTCTTGATATAACTTGCCTCACCACCATTGCCTTTACGCTCTTTGCGGGCCTCCAGCCAATTATACAGAACGGGAACCACGACCAATGTTAAGAAAGTGGCCGTTATCAGTCCACCGATTACCACTGTCGCCAAGGGACGTTGTACTTCTGCGCCTCCCGAAGTGGACACTGCCATTGGTATAAAGCCCATAATGGCGGCAGTTGCCGTTAAGAGTATAGGACGTAGCCGCTCGTGGGTGGCTTCATAAATTCTATCTTTTATATTTGTCATACCGCTTTCTTTTAGTTCATTGAATTTATTGATAAGCACAAGTCCATTTAATACCGCAACCCCAAAGAGCACGATAAAACCAACCCCAGCGGAAATACTAAAGGGCATTCCCCTTATCCAAAGTGCAAAAACACCGCCAATGGCGGCCAAGGGTACGGCCATATAGATCATTACCGATTGTGAAAATGAGTTAAGTGCGAAATAGAGCAAAATGAAAATTAAGAAAAGTGCAATAGGCACTACAATCATTAAACGGTCTGTAGCGCGCTGAAGGTTTTCGAAAGAACCACCGTAGGTAATATAGTAGCCAGGGGGAAGATTTAATTGGGCATCCAGTTTTTGCTGAATTTCCTCTACCATCGATTTTACATCACGTCCCCTTACATTGACACCGACCGAAATTCGTCGGTAGGTATTGTCCCGCGAAATTTGCATAGGTCCGGGTTTATAACTAATATCGGCCACTTCTTTAAGAGGAACTTGTGCACCATTGGGAAGGTCGATATATAAATTCTTCAGACTATTAATGTCTTGACGGAATGACTCCGCAAGACGAATGACAACATCAAATCTTTTTTCTCCTTCAAAAACAACACTTGCCTTTTCCCCGGCAAATGATGCGCTTACATAATCGTTCAACTTGTCAATTGTCACTCCGTACTGTGCCATTTTGGCTCTGTTATATTCCACGGTCATCTGAGGAAGCCCACTGGTTGCCTCCGCTCGAACATCACCGGCTCCGGGGACAGTTTTTATAATTGAAGCCATTTCGTTGGCCTTCTCCGACAGTACGTCCAAATTTTCTCCATAAAGCTTTATTGCCACATCTTCTCGTACACCTGTGAGCAGTTCGTTAAAACGAAGTTCTACGGGTTGTGTGAATACAAAGTTCACACCTGGAATCACAGAAATACTCTCTTGAATTTTTTCGATAAGTTCTTCCTTAGTGTCTGCACTCGTCCACTTGCTTTTGTCCTTTTCAAGTATGATATAACTATCGGCAATATCCATAGGCATTGGATCGGTGGGTATTTCTGCCACACCAATTCTGGAAATCATTGTTTTTACTTCGGGAAATTTTTTAATGATATTCTGTAGCTTTTTTGATGCTTCTATAGATTCTGTAAGACTGCTACCTGGTTTAATCAGAGCTTGCATTGCGATATCGCCCTCATCAAATTTCGGGATGAATTCACCACCCATATTACTGAATATAAAACCAGCAATCAATAATAAAGCAACAGCACTTATGATTACGCCGGCTTTAAATCTGAGGGCGAATGAAAGTAGGGGTCTATATACCTTATTAAGACCCGCCATAATACGATCACTAAACCTGTCAATCTTATTTTCAAACTTTGCGAACCAGTTATCTGGATTTCTTGCAGGCTTAAGGAATAGTGCCGAAATCATTGGGACGTAGGTAAGGCAAAGGATAATGGCTCCAAGAACGGCGAAACCAAAGGTAAATGCCATTGGACGGAACATTTTGCCTTCAACGCCCGTTAGGAATAAAATTGGGGTAAATACAATAAGGATTATTAATTGGCCAAAGAATGCGGAGTTCATCATTGTACTTGCAGATTCATAGGCGATTTCATCCATTTCTGCCTGATTGACAAGCTTGGTGGACTTTTTCATTCTTTGATGAATGTGGAAAACCATTCCCTCAACGATAATTACGGCACCATCCACGATAATCCCGAAATCAATGGCACCAAGTGACATTAGGTTTGCCCAAACGCCAAACTGTTTCATTAAAATAAAGGCGAATAAAAGCGATAAAGGAATAACAGATGCAGTAATCAATCCACCGCGTAAGCTTCCCAACAAGAGAACGAGGACAAATATCACGATCAGTGAGCCTTCGACCAAATTCTTTTCTACTGTGCTGGTCGTTCTTCCTATAAGCTCGCTTCTGCTCAAAAAGGGTTCAATATAAACACCTTCAGGAAGGGATTTTTGAATTTCCTTTATTCGACTTTGTACATTGTTTATTACATTATTGGCACTTTGCCCCTTAAGCATAAGAATTTGTCCGCCAACGGTTTCCTTTCCGTCTTGGGTAAACGCCCCATACCGTATTTGGCTCCCATAACCTACTTTTTCAGCCACGTCCCTTATTAATACTGGGGTGCCATTTTGTGTAATAACCACTGTGTTCTCTAAATCTTCAAGACTACGTGCCAGGCCTTCTCCCCTTATAAAATTGGCCTGATGATTTTTTTCGATATAAGCTCCTCCAGTATTGGCGTTGTTCATTTTAAGGGCTTCAAACACTTCGCTCATCGTAATGCCAAAACTTTTGAGTTTATCCGGATTAAGAGCTATCTCATATTGCTTTACATATCCGCCAAAAGCATTGACTTCCACAACACCGGGGACGAGCGCCATTTGCCGTTTTACAATCCAATCCTGTATGGTGCGAAGCTCCATAGCATCATACTGGTCTTCATAGCCCTCCTTAATTTTTAAGGTGTATTGAAATATTTCCCCCAATCCTGTGGTAATGGGAGCCATAAAAGGCGACCCAAAACCTTCTGGTATTTCTTCACTGACCTCCGCTAACTTTTCTTGTACCAGTTGGCGAGGAAGATAGGTGCCTGCCTCATCGTCAAAAACGATGGTAACCACAGAAAGACCAAAGCGTGATACAGAACGTAGTTCTATGACATTAGGCAAGTTGGCCATTGCGAGTTCCACAGGGTAGGTCACAAATTGCTCGATGTCTTCCGTACCCAAGTTTGGGGCAGTGGTTATTACTTGCACTTGATTATTGGTTATATCTGGAACGGAACCCAGATTAATAGTGGCCATTGACCAAACGCCTGTACCTACAAGGGCTACTATTAACAGGCCAATAATAAATTTATTATTGATTGAAAATGAAATGATTTTGTTAATCATAAAAAAAGAAAAGTTTAATTCAGTGAAACTTATCGACACGAATTTGCCTTGAGCAAAATCATATCAAATTAGAATTGACCTCAAGAAAAAGGTCAAAGTAGGATATAACTATCCTATAAAAACTGAATTAAACACGTGGAGGTTGGAATAGGGAGTGAGGAATATCTTCTCCCGAACCATTAAAATGAAAAAATATTTCAGAGGAAATATCAAATGTTGGCACAGAGAATGTCAATATATCGACATTCACAATATTTACGTGACAACCACTGCATAGACAAAAATTGACGCATACGGGCTGTTCGGTATTATCTGAATTATGATCTAACTGCGTCAGTAAGTCATTTTGAAAATCGTATAAACTAACTTCACTATCATCACAGGGCACACCGTTGAGTACCAAAAAGTAAAGGGATAATATGATAGTTAATATTTTCACTCTGCAAAGATAAGAAAATTGTGATGCACAGGTTGTGCAAAGATGATTTAGAATTTCAGAAATCAAAAATTAATGACGCTATCCAAAGCATTATCGGCATCCCTATGCATAAAGTTAGATTGGTAATTTATAGTAGTGGTAATCGATGAATGTCTATATAATTTTTGGAGCATATTA
>DRGP01000174.1 GCA_011050015.1 Leeuwenhoekiella sp.
TGATGAAAACCAAAGCTTATAGCACTATAGCACAGAACCTTAAAGCATCACTGATGATAGCTCATGAACAGGGGCATTATTTTCAAACTCGAACAATTTAGAATAGTCCATCACATTGTCCATCCCATCTAGCGTGCATAGAAATTCTACGGCAGCGCAGAGACCATTAAATAGTGTTTCTTTAGAGGTAGGATCTTGAGGTCTAGTCGATTTACGTCCCAAAGGCAGACTATAACCACAACCTTGTAGAAATACCGCTTCAATCTTTAAAAGCTCACTGGGCGTATACCCATTTATACGACGGCCAAGACTTTCATTCACCTTTCCTACATAATTTAAGATAACCGAACCATGTCTGTCGGTAAGGTGTTTCCAGGAATCTATATTATCACAAATATTGCCCACCGCGCAACTTGTACAACACTCTGGGTGTAAACTACCATTGTGAAATGCGGTATATAATTTAGCAATTGCAAGCTCAAGTCGTGGTGAACTCTTCATAATTTTTTAAATCTTTAATTCAACTCTAAAAGTATCAAAAATCCTGCCTTAAACTTATCTTTTCAGAATAAAAAATACAGCTGTTATAAGCTGGAAGTTATGAAAAAATATTGCGATTTCAGTTTTAATTGTATAATAATTATAAAGTCCATAGCGCTGCTTTACATAAACTTAACCCAACGCTTAACTGCACTTAATAGGAAAGAGCCTGAAGAGAATTACATTTGTTTTGCTTTGTAAGCTTAAGTGTTGTTTAGTTGGAATTAGCCTAAGAGAACCGATGGAATCCATCGGTTTTTTTATTTCTTAATCCTAAAAGTACCGGCTAAAAAAAGAGCTGTTGTTTGAGTTTCATGATCTACGGTAGGATTTGCTAATACGCAAATTTTTACTTTGAAAATAAAGAATTCTACACCAAAGAATTGGGCTATTTGCCGGCCGTCATGAAAGAGCGCCTAAATTCAACTATATTAAAATTTCTTCCAAAAACGAATCTTTATAACTAAACCCATTAGATTAACTGGATTCTTGAGCGTGTGAAGCATGTCACAATTATTTTGTTCTTTGTCTTGGTTCGCGCAAAAAAAAAGAAGCAGGTGTATATGGTAAATGTATTTTTGCCTCCCCTTGAGATATCATAGGCAGCTTTCTCCGTATTAAATAAAGAATCTCGAGAAATAAACACTCTTGTGGTATTGAATAGCCTTTTCAAGAGAAAGTTTTATTTTCGGGGAATGAAAGCAAAAGCTTACTCATTCCTCTTTTTTTTTCTATTGATCTATGCGCATACTTTTGGACAGGTTATACAAGAAACTGACAGTGCACGCTATTATTATTTTAAAATAAGTAAGCCCACAAATTTCAGTGACTTTAAAAAAGCTTCTACATTTTTCGAAAAAAAAGTTCGCTCCTCTTTAGATAATCAGGATACTCTTAAAGCTATTCAAAACCTGCGCCTCATTGCTTATGGCCAAACGGAATATGGTTTTTTAAACGATAGTGAGCAAACCGCTGTATATGCTCTTCGGCTTGCAGAACACGTTTCAAGTAAAAAAAGCAGCTCATTATACCTGGGGCTGTATAATCAACTGGGAATGATTTACAGGAGACTTCAGGATTATGATACGGCTTTATCCTATTATAACAAGGCATTGATTTTTTCACAATCTAAAAAAGACAGTATAAACCTGCTTAATAATAAAGCCACTATTTACAAAGATTTAGAACAATATGGGCTGGCCAAAGAAAGCTTAGAAAAAACCTTAAACATACTGCCCAAAGAAGATTATAATAAACAACAATACGCCCGTGTACTGGCTAATTTGGGCTATGTGCAATTCAAATTAGGAAACAAAGAATCCTTAAGTAACCTAAAAAAGGCGTTACGATATAGGATTGAAGAAAATGATTTAGCGGGTCAATACTCCAGTTACAACGAACTTACCGAGTATTATATCGAGCATAAAAATTATCCTCAGGCTAGGCTCTTTTTTGATAAGGGCTATGCAGTCGCTAAACAGATCAACTCCCCAGAATATCTTGTCAATGCGCTGGGCAAATATGTACTGCTAAACAAAGACCCCAAAATAATCGAGTTTAAAAAATTAAAAGATAGTTTAGAAGAAGCTCGCCAGATCAAAGAGAATAACTATGCTGCAATGAAATATGATGTTGAAAAGGAAAAGGAGCAAACCCATCTGGCCCTACTTCAACAAGAACAAGAAAAGAGAAAAAAGAATATTTATTTTTTCGTGTTGCTTATTCTAATCTTAATTTCTGCATCAATCATTTATACCATCCTTCAAAAGCGGAAGCAAAGACAATTACAGACCATACAACAAACTGAAGCCTCTATTTCTAAAAAGATACATGATGGTCTGGCCAACGACACCTTTCAAATATTGTCTGAACTTCAAAACCTAGAGGATATTCCTGAACATATTCTTATCAAGCTTGATAAAATTTACCTGGAAACCCGGGACATCGCAAAAAATCACAGTCCGCTTCTCGAAGGTGCCGATTTTGAAGACCAGCTCATAAGCAGGCTCAATTCTTACAGATCTGATCAATTAAATGTCATTACGCGGAACGTAGAAAAAATAGAATGGCAATCATTCAATAAAAACAAAAAAGATACCATTTATATGGTTTTAGGGGAATTAATGACCAATAATAAGAAGCATAGTCAAGCGACACTCGCCTTTATTTCCTTTGAGCAAAACGGCAAAAAGCTACGCATAACCTATCAGGACAATGGTATAGGAAGTCCATTAAAAAAAGGAAATGGAATGCAGAATATGGAATCCCGTATGAATGCTATGAATGGAACCATTAATTTTGAATCAGCATTGAACAAAGGACTCAAAGTTCAAATACAGATTTAGATGTTTAAAAAAGCGATCATAGCCGAAGATTTAGGATGGAACACCAAAAGAATAGAACAACAGCTCGTTAACATGGGCGTTGAAGAAATTGTAATCACCGAATATTGTGATGACGCTCATCTCAAATTTCTTAAAGCGCTCAAAGAAGATAAACCTTTTGACCTGCTCATCGCAGACCTGTCCTTTAAACAGGATCACCGCGAGCAAAAACTTAAAAGTGGCGACGAGCTCATCGCAACCTTAAGGCAATATCCCTGCACCATAAAAATTATCGTTTTTTCCATGGAAGAACGACTTCAACGAATACGTACACTTTTTGAAGAACAACACATCGATGCTTATGTTTTTAAAAGCAGAAGGAGCCTGGAAGATCTGGAAAAAGCGCTTCATGCCATTGAACGGGAAGAGCGCTACATCTCCCCGCAAGTTGCTGCGGCGCTAGACAAGCAACAAAGTCTAGATATTGAGGATTATGACATCCTGTTGCTCAAAAAATTAGCCGAAGGTTATTCCAATAAGGAAATAAGCGATCTTTTTAAAAAAAAGGCCTTGAGCCCAAGTGGTGTAAGCTCGATAGAAAAGCGCCTCAACAGACTCCGTCTTCAATTTAAAGCCACTAATGCCGTACATCTTGTTGCGGTCGTAAAAGATTTAGGCTTGATCTAAAAAAATACAGCTTTACGGTTTTCCGTAAGGAATGCTCTTTTTATAGTTATACTCTTGTACCAGATTGATTAGTTTAATCAATGTTAGGGGATTTTGAGAAGGGCGCAGGGATGCGCCCTTTTTATATTGTAATAACCAGAATGTCAATTTTTACAAATACTTTTTATAACTGTTTTTCTATTTTTATCCGGTCATCCCTCCGAGGATTTCAATCCTAGTTTTTTAGTAGATAGGTCTGGAAGACAGCAATTTTTGTTTGTCGTTCATCCTGTCAGGATGTTTCAATCCTAGTTTTTTAGTGGATAGGTCTGGAAGTAGTGTTCGGCTTTGACTTTTTCCGTGTACCACTTAGTTTCAATCCTAGTTTTTTAGTGGATAGGTCTGGAAGAGGCTTCCATGATCTCCGTCATTTTTTCGGCATCAGTTTCAATCCTAGTTTTTTAGTGGATAGGTCTGGAAGTTAACAGCCTCGTCCCAAAATGCGTCAGGCGTGTACTGTTTCAATCCTAGTTTTTTAGTGGATAGGTCTGGAAGAATAACCGATCTTAACCTCCCCATGAAACCCTACCTGTTTCAATCCTAGTTTTTTAGTGGATAGGTCTGGAAGCGCGACAACTATAATTGGCGGCAATATTGACAGAGAGTTTCAATCCTAGTTTTTTAGTGGATAGGTCTGGAAGCCCAAGGGCATCGATAAGCAGATACAGCGCATGCAGAGTTTCAATCCTAGTTTTTTAGTGGATAGGTCTGGAAGTAATTCCTTTTCTAATCGTTACGCTCACTTCATCAAGTTTCAATCCTAGTTTTTTAGTGGATAGGTCTGGAAGTATAAATTCATTTTCATTATTACCCAGAACCCCACGTTTCAATCCTAGTTTTTTAGTGGATAGGTCTGGAAGACCAAAGTATTCTTCATCCAGCTGTACCGCTATTGGTTTCAATCCTAGTTTTTTAGTGGATAGGTCTGGAAGAGAGCTCTTCCCGAAACATGTTATCCACCTGATCGTGTTTCAATCCTAGTTTTTTAGTGGATAGGTCTGGAAGCCAGATGCACCTGGGCTTTGCCCAAAATGTATTTTGGTTTCAATCCTAGTTTTTTAGTGGATAGGTCTGGAAGGATAACTTCTGAAACTCTTAACCCACAGCCATACCGTTTCAATCCTAGTTTTTTAGTGGATAGGTCTGGAAGCGATACATTACGCGGATCTTTAACACCCTGGTCAATGTTTCAATCCTAGTTTTTTAGTGGATAGGTCTGGAAGTCCTTTGGGCTTATAATTTCAGACTCTACGGCCGGGTTTCAATCCTAGTTTTTTAGTGGATAGGTCTGGAAGTTAAGGCAGTTCAGAAGCTTTTGGGGCACTCAACTTCGTTTCAATCCTAGTTTTTTAGTGGATAGGTCTGGAAGACGACTTGGATTTAGGTATGCTACCTACGACCGATGTTTCAATCCTAGTTTTTTAGTGGATAGGTCTGGAAGTGGTTGCGGGAACACCCAAACGCATACGCAATTCGTGTTTCAATCCTAGTTTTTTAGTGGATAGGTCTGGAAGACAGCCGGCACCGTCATCATCTGATGAACAAGAAGTGTTTCAATCCTAGTTTTTTAGTGGATAGGTCTGGAAGTTAACGACCGTACTTTTAGAAGGTGGAAAACCCAATGTTTCAATCCTAGTTTTTTAGTGGATAGGTCTGGAAGACTAGCACCCGCGCCAGTTCCAGACAAAACGCCACTGTTTCAATCCTAGTTTTTTAGTGGATAGGTCTGGAAGTTATAAAATCGGACTGGAACGAGATACAACCGGACGGTTTCAATCCTAGTTTTTTAGTGGATAGGTCTGGAAGGCGTTTCCTCCCTCATACCACCAGATGTTGTTTGGGGTTTCAATCCTAGTTTTTTAGTGGATAGGTCTGGAAGCTAAGCGCAAAAGGACGCCTTTATGGAGCTTACCAGTTTCAATCCTAGTTTTTTAGTGGATAGGTCTGGAAGCGGGGCACCACTTGCGTAAGTGTCCCTGATCACAAGTTTCAATCCTAGTTTTTTAGTGGATAGGTCTGGAAGCAAAAATATTCATTTAAAAAACGATCTTTGGGCAAGTTTCAATCCTAGTTTTTTAGTGGATAGGTCTGGAAGAATCGATAAATATGAGGCCAGTAACGGAATAACTTAGTTTCAATCCTAGTTTTTTAGTGGATAGGTCTGGAAGACTGATAACTGTTCTTGGCCATTATTGGTTTTTACTGTTTCAATCCTAGTTTTTTAGTGGATAGGTCTGGAAGCTTCGCGAAGTCATCTTCGGATACGCCCTTTTCCTTGTTTCAATCCTAGTTTTTTAGTGGATAGGTCTGGAAGGCATATGATTACATTGAATATGCTAACATACTTGTGTTTCAATCCTAGTTTTTTAGTGGATAGGTCTGGAAGAGGTGATATTGTTGACTCTCTTAATCAATTGGGCGCGTTTCAATCCTAGTTTTTTAGTGGATAGGTCTGGAAGAGTACCTGCTGGAACGCAGGGCTTCCATGCCAAGTTTGTTTCAATCCTAGTTTTTTAGTGGATAGGTCTGGAAGACCGTCAAGATTTGGCAATCTGCACTCATGAAGCGGGTTTCAATCCTAGTTTTTTAGTGGATAGGTCTGGAAGCGCCAATAGGCAGAAAACCCGACATAGGCGTAAAGGTGTTTCAATCCTAGTTTTTTAGTGGATAGGTCTGGAAGTCCGATATATGCAATGATGATCTTGCAGGGGATTACCGTTTCAATCCTAGTTTTTTAGTGGATAGGTCTGGAAGTGAAGCTCTACGGCCGCAGGCGATTGCCCTCAACGTGTTTCAATCCTAGTTTTTTAGTGGATAGGTCTGGAAGTGAAGCTCTACGGCCGCAGGCGATTGCCCTCAACGTGTTTCAATCCTAGTTTTTTAGTGGATAGGTCTGGAAGTATTGTTTTTTAGCAGTTTCAATAACACAATTGGTGTTTCAATCCTAGTTTTTTAGTGGATAGGTCTGGAAGTTTTCGTAATGTCGTATTCTATATCGGCAGGTATTGTGTTTCAATCCTAGTTTTTTAGTGGATAGGTCTGGAAGAGGCAAAGCCTTAACCTCATGTTTCTCCATATCCAGTTTCAATCCTAGTTTTTTAGTGGATAGGTCTGGAAGAACTGTAAGTTTGGCCTTTTGGATCATACCGGTGGGTTTCAATCCTAGTTTTTTAGTGGATAGGTCTGGAAGAACTACTGCAAACCCTACAGCTGGAACTGATACGCTGTTTCAATCCTAGTTTTTTAGTGGATAGGTCTGGAAGCCAAAAAAAGGATGGGAGGTTGAAGAGTATAGGAATGTTTCAATCCTAGTTTTTTAGTGGATAGGTCTGGAAGACAGCAAAATGAACAAAGGGGACAGGGGGGCAGTGCGTTTCAATCCTAGTTTTTTAGTGGATAGGTCTGGAAGTCGATACCTCCAAGCAACAGCCTGCTCACAGCTCTTGACGCAAATTCTTCAGAAACTAAGTTTCCGTTTTTCAATATGTCAAAGAGCGATTTACATCCCTTTTTACGGGGTTTTCCGTATTCAAAAATGCCTGCTATTGTTCCCATCGCGTGTGATTATAAAATCATCCAAAATAAATTTGCACCCGGAATGTTTATTTAACACATATATTCCGATAGGTACAATTTACGCATCTTTTCTTGAATTTTGTCGCTTTGGGAAAGGTATTACCTTCAATGATTAACAGCATCTTGGCCATACTGTTTTTGATTTCCGCTTTAGCAGTGTCATCAATCTTAACCTCTACAAGTTTATGTTTACTGCGCGTATATACTAAAAACCCTTTTTCAACTTTGGCTTTAAAAGTTTCTTCAATCAAAACCGCATAACAATACAATTGTTGACGGTAAGTATCATAAATTTTATCTTTCCATACAGCAAATTTATAATCAAGGGGAGCATAGGTACCGTCTTTTAATTGCAGTACCTCATCTACTTTCCCCCTTAATCCTTCAATACCCAGATATTGATCGGTAAATTTCTGCTTCACCCCTATTTTCTTTCGTAAATACTCTTTATTACGTTCCAGTTTCTCATCATGAAGCTCGCGGCCGCGCATCACTTTATAGAACTTCTCTTCGTTTTGTGGGATGCGCAATACATATTCAAAATAGGTATAGCGTGGACAATACAAATATTCTATAACCTGAGAGGGATAAAAACTTTGCATCAGAAAAAAAGGGCTTTCACATCATCGGTCACCAGACTCTCATCAAAGGCCTGCCCCAGCATACTACATTCATTGAGCTGGTCTTTGTTCATCCTAAAAATATATACCTTATCTGTATCTTCATTGATCACTTTCTCTATTTGCAACTCTAGTGTATCTTTCTCATCTGCATTTAAAGAGCCTAGAAAACAGGAATATTGTACTCGGTACAGGCCGGCTTGTTTACAGACCTTGGAAACGTGATTACGAGCGCCATCATTTTTAATATCGTAAAGAACCCAAATTATCATAGTTATGCTATCAAACTGTTTGCAAATCGGTGTGCCTCTAGCTGCATCGCGTTCATGCGTGTCTGTAGGCGACCTTTATAGCGTATTTTGTCGCTATCCAAATATTCAAGATAGGAGCTGACGAAAAAGGCCTTTCCTTCCTCGTTTAATGAAAAACCTCCCGTAAAGTCCAAAAAATAGGCTTTATTGATCTTTTTTCCGGTAAATAGCCTAAACACAAAGCGTTCGGCGTGTATGCGATAGGGTTCGATAAAATCGTACACCAGACTTTTTGAATTGTAATCATCCCGGTGCATAAAACCCACAAAAGGATCCAGGCCGGCCAGCATCAAAGCACGTTCTGTACGGCTGTATAAAATACCATAAGCATAGTTCAATATGGCATTGAACTCATCTTGCGCAGGACGGAAACTTCTTCCCTTAAACCTAAAAGCATCGGGCATAAAGTGAGAAAGCGCTTCAAAATAATGCCTCCCGGAAGAACCTTCCCAACCCCGGAAGGAATCTGATATTGCAGGCATCTTTTCAGCCTTGGCACCTCCTATTTTCTCCTTAAAGCTCAAAATGCCATTTATTTTTTTATCTAAAAAATCATGTTCTTTTTTACGGTGTTTTTTTAGATCGTTGAGAAAGTCAGCTTGATTTTCCAGCTTTTGTGTCAGCCATTCTTTGATCCATCCTACGGCGGTCTCGCCCAGAGAAGCTTTTAACTGTTCCTTCCTGATCTTTGTTGTGCTGCCCAGTTTACTGTACCAGAAGCGGCCTATGGGGTGTCCATCATTTTCAACCACCACGATGTCAATATTATGCTTTAGGGCCAGTGCGATAGCATCGGTGCTCAGTGCAGACCCCTTACTCATCACAAAAGAGGTGATCTTATGAGCAGCGATATGATTTACCTTAACCGGCAAACCCTTATCTTCCCTCTTCTTGATCTGGAACATATCATCCTTCACATGTACGTAGGTGCCATAGGTATTTATGAAAATCTGCATCAGCTACGGTGTATGGTACCAAAACCTCTTGAGACCGATTTTCCCAGACCGATCTCGTTGGGAAGCAGGGCATTTACAATAAATTTTCCCGAAAAAGCCACCATTTTGTTTTCTTTAAAATTGGTGCTTTTTTCATGTACCTTTACTTTTATCATTAGGCGTTCGCTTGCATCAAGTTCTATCCCTGTATTTCTAAAAAAGCTTAAAATATGCCCCACCAAAATAGCATTGAGCATATCCTCCTTTTCTTTCTCATTGCTAAGTTTATGGTATTTTGGATAATTCTTTTGGTTGAGTGCCATCCAGAGGGTTTTGAATTGATATTCATGTAAATTATTGCTATAACCGGTTTCTTCTGTACTATGTTCAATGTTCTTTGAATTTACGGGATAGCACTGGCCGTTAATATCGATCTCTTTGATTTTAAGGAAAAGTTTGGGCAGCAATGATGCGCCTTCACCGATTCCCACCAGTGTGGGGATGTTATCAAGCACTTTATACTGAATTTCGGGATATTTATAACGAAAACCACCGTCCTCGTAATGGTTGTGCAATACCGGGGAATGCTCTTTAAAAAGGTTGCCAAAATAGCCACGTAACTTATGTGCGTCTCGGGTCTGCAGTTTTATTTCGGGAAATTTGATACGGCAGATTTGCAGTCGTTGGGTAGTTGTGGAAACTGTCATTTTTTCCTTGTTTTGGTGGATAAGTAAATAATCCTCGGAGCAAGCCCACGAGGCATTTAATGGAAGATAGTTTTTGATTGGATGAAAACCATCCGTTTTCAAACTTTCCTCTAAAAATCGAGGCAAGCCTCGGGGAATTAAACCCAATAGAGATTAAAATATATACGCTGTATTTTCTACTTTATGATTACGGTTATAACCGGTTTTCTTATTATATCTTAAATTAATTTCCTCTTTTGGAACCAGTAAAATAGATTCTTCATACTCGTTAACGGTTCTTAAATCTTCACAAAGATATTTTGGGACAGAAATGATATGTTGCTGAAATTTTAATTTCCAGTTTTTATTGAATTCTTCTTTACTTATTTCATTCATTATTTTTTGAAGGTATTTTTCTGAAATTTCAGAAGCCTCATCATCTATCTCTATAAATACTGGCGCATAGCGATCCGATTCCTCAATAATTCGGAAGGCCGAAACAGGCAGCGTTTTTTTATCATCAGCATCGTATTTTAAAGTTTGCATTGAATTGAAGAAGGTTCGGGCGTCTATAAAGGAGCTTTTTTCTGAAATTCCATCAAAATACTCCGTTATTAGTTTCAAATATTCATTTTCAAAGAAACATTCTTGAGTCTTCAATGATTTTATTGCTTGAATATAGGTCAATCGGCCATAAACCATCGTTGTTGATTTTGTATCAAAGTCAACAATATATAGAGGTGAATGTGATTTTTTAGCATTATTGTTTCTGTTAATTCTTCCGGCGACTTGTATAATGGAATCAATAGGTCCTATATCCCGAAAACCCATATCAAAATCTAAATCCACTCCGGCTTCAACCACTTGTGTTGCAATTAAAATAGGAGCCTTATTTTGCTGAATGTCTTCTTTTAAATCTTGAATACTCTGAAGTCGGTGTGTAGGAATGATATTGGTCGATAAATAGTAAAGTGGGTTTTTCAGGTTGTTTTCCTCTAAATAATTCCTGATAACTTCAAAAACCTCCACAGAACCGTTCACGGTATTGCAAACAATCAAACACGATTTTTCAGTGTTCCATTTTTCATTAAAAATAGAAGAGACAAATTCCTGTGTCCTGTTTTCCTTTTCTTCAATTAAATCATCTAAAAGCGGATAAATTGCGGTGCGCTCAAAAAGCGAGAAAACCTCTTCGTAGTTAGTAAGTAACTCTTTGGTTTCTACCTTTTCATTTTGTGCTTTTAAAATTTCCTGTTCTGCAAGTTCAAAAATTTTGGGACGGGTTGCCGTCATTAAAATAATGCGTGATTTTAAATACTTGGACAAGTAAAATAAAGCTGAACCCAATAGTGGCATTTGGTCTAACCGTAGGGTCTGCACCTCGTCCAGAATAATAATGGAATGGGCAAAATGATTGAACTTTTTCAGCAGTTTATTCCTGTTACTAATTAACGTCTCAAAAAACTGGACAAAAGAAGTGATGACCACATCGGCTTGCCAGGTATCTAATGCCATTAACTTTTGGTCATATCTTTGCTCGGCACCATCCACATTTTCTTTTTGTCCATCATTTTTTCCAAAAACATCAGCATATTGGTAATGACCTAAAATATTTACATCTTGCCCGTTCAGTACTTTTTGATATTCATCTAGAGCCTGTTCGATAATATTGATAAACGGAAGCGCATAAATAAGTCTTGATTCTACTTCAGAATAATTCTTAATTTTATCTTTCAATTTCAACGAGAAATCAAGTGCGGTCATCGTTTTCCCAATTCCAGTAGGCGCGGTGAGCGTAAAAATATAATGATCCAAAATATTCTTTTGTTCAAGATTTGAAACGACCACCGCCCGACAATAATTTCGCAACTCATTATTATCGAGTTCTTTTAAAGTTTTATTTTGAATTTTTGGTTTTCCAAAGCGAACATCTACAGATGATGCTTTTATAGGTTTCATTTTATAAGGAATAGTATCAGAAGCATCCAGTTTATCACCTTCAATTAATAAAGAAAACAAATAGTTAATGAGGAAATAATCTTGAATATTGGCATATTTTCTACCCCAATATTTAAAACCTTTACGAAGTTTTTTTCCTTCGGTATAGAAAACGAAATCTTCAATTTTATCAATACCCAAATCGTTTTCAATTAATGAGATATTTGGTAATAAATCGTCTTTTTGTTTATTTATGGTTCTTTCCAAATCACCGTCTAATTTTAAAGAAATATCCTGTATGTCAATAAGCGGACTATGGTGCAAAAAAATTAGATACAGCGCCAGCAAGGCCTTTTTTTCCTCTTTTCTCTCAAAAAAATTATAAGCCACAAAACCACCCAGCCTAGCGTGCTGTTTTAATTTGTAATTTATAGGTGCTCTCTTTAAAAGATAATGCTGGAAAAAAGAAGTGTATTTTCCCAAATCGTGAAAATCTGCCACCATTTCTATTATTTCTTTCAATTCCTCATTACTATATCCTAAGGATAGGTTTTCTGAAAAATGAAAAAGGGCTTTTTCTTTGACTCCGTTACTATGTACGTGCAATTCTTTGGAACCATAAATAATTCCATTTTCATCTGTTTTGCTGTGTGAGTAGTAGGTCATTCGTCCATAAATTGAATGTTCAAATCATCATTATTATCTTTCAAAATAAAAAACGGAACGTTTAATTTCACCCGCAAAGGATGTGGAGTGATAGAGAATAATAATCGGTTCATTTTGCGTACTTCCCGATTTCCATTAGCTATAAAATCCGCAGGGAGCATATCTTCTTCTATAAAATTGTAATTATCGTATTCCTCTTTATCAAATTTTAAATCTTCCACCATATTTACAGGTATGGCAGAATTCATCAGGATATAACCTTCAGAGCTTTTTTTTTCAATTTCTTTTTCTCCAAACATTTTGACATCTGAAAGCCTTGCCGTAAAATTTGCAGTTCCCAGCGTCATATTATAAACCGGTTCTTTTCTCAAAAAATGTGTTTTTATGGTTTGATAGACCTCTTTTCCTTGATCACTTGCTTTTATAAACACCTGATAAGCAACATCGCCTTTGGCAATATCCCAAGCGCTCACTATTTCAAAAGGAGTTTGGATGCGCCCGCCTTCTCCCCGAAAATCGGAGGACCAATTTTTGGCCATATCCCCTGTGCTTTTTATGCTCAAGAGATTAAGCCTATGAAAACTCTTCTTTAACGGATTTAATACACGAATAGCAAATTGAATGTTTTCTGACGCTAAGTCCTCATAATACGAATCTTTTGGCCATCCCATTGCGGCGGCGACCATACCCATTAAAGTGGTGCGTGGCGGAATAGAAAAACTAAATGCGGTATTATTGGCATAATATTTTTTGAAATGTGCCATTTTACCACTAATCTTAAAACTTAATATCTCCATAACAGTAGGTTTAAAGTGAAACTTCTGTTACAGCGAAAAATCAAAATCGGCGGAAGTTTTTACAATAACTTCCTTGATTTTTTTGTCACCGTTTTTATCATCGGTAACAATTTTTTTTAAAGTATCTAAGTCAATATTCAAATCCTTGAATTTCCGAACTTGTTTATCGCTTATTCCCTCTTTGGGTTCGCTTTCAACAAAATTTCTTAAATCCCCAAATTGCCCATTGGAAACCCCTTCGTTATAAACTATTTCAATGTATAATTTTGGATACTGGTTAAGCTTCGATCGTGTGGGGGACGCTGGAATACTTTCCCAAATAGCTTTTCTGAATTCCGTTACATCTTCATTGGTTAGCCCGGTTGTTTTTGCGGCCGGAGCATTAATTGTTCCGTTAAACCCCAATAAACTATAATGCACCCGGTAATCTTTACCGAAGGTACTGCTGTCATCATTCATTATAGTGACAATTGAACTGGAATCGATCAATTCCACTTTATTAAATGAATAGCCCCAATTGAGCTGAATAGGACCTGTATAGGCTTTGGTAAACCCTCCAACGGCAAAGGCACTACCAAACATTCTAATATCAAGAAATTTTTCTTTAACCAAATATGCTAAAAGCTCATAATTCACTTCTTTTTGTTTGAATTTTTTATCCGTTATGGCTTTCCAAACCCCTTCTGCATCTTTTTCTTTGGCGATAATATCCTTATACACTTTTAGAGCATTAGGATTTTCACCAAAAGCTTTTTCCAGTTCTCCCTCATTTTCTACTGTTCTCTTTACAACTGCTTTCAGTTTGCTGTCCACACTAACTTTAGAGTTTCCTTCCATATCCACAAAAACCACTTCTTCCTCATTGGTTGCTTTAAGATAATCTCTTATAAAACGTTTCACTCGGGTATCAGTCACGAGATTGGTTTTGGTATCGTAATCCATTCTTGGTTTGTTCTCCTGATCAGGATCGCCATTGGGATTGCATTGAATAGCTTCGTAAATAAACAGGAAATCAGAAGAGTTGGTAATACTTGGTTTCATAAGATTTTAGTTTTATAGTTTAAATAGTTTCTAGCTTTTCTTTTTCCGTAAGTGTTTCAGCATCTTTAACACCTACTCCAAACGAGTAGCCAGTTAGTAGAAAAAAGACAGCTTCCTGAGGATTTAATTGCCAATTGTTAAATTGGAATTTTTTTCCAAATTCATTATCCGTAAAAATTACTTTTCCAATTGAATTGTATTGCTTGGCCTTTTCCATCAAAGCAATGCGCAGCCGTTGTATAGCATCTTTATCCATCCCGTTAAAATTTACTTTCTGAATAACCGTTTTAGTTTTTCCTTTTTGAATATATTCTACAGCATTGAGCATTCTTCCCAAATAAAACATTGCTTGTTGATCCTGATTTAAAGACATCTTATAAAAGAATTCATGAATGGCTCGTTCGTATTTGTTTTCCGATTTTTCTTCGGTAGGACTAATTTCTGTTTCTTCCATATCGATTATATTTAGTTTTTTAAGAAATTGAATGAATGCGTGATATTTGAAAACACTATCACGAATGGCTAGGGAGAAATAGTCTTTTGAATATTGCTGTACATTCGTATAACTGCCGTAGCGGTGGTAGTAATGGCATAAAACAAGTTCTACAAAATAATCATATAGAATAGTCTTGTTAACCCTTCTGTTTTCCAAAATGCTTTTAAAAAGTTCTAGTGCCTTGTTCTTTTTTTCCTTGTCCTTGCGTAACGGGATAATTTTAAAAATGGAATTGAAATTTAGATTTCTCGGCACACGTTCCTTGGCTTCATAGTCATACTCCATTATAACAGCATCCCAGTCCACAAAACTGGAATCCCGAAACTGCCAATTAATTTCAGAAAAGGTTTTAATAAGTTTAGAAAAATGAAAACTGCTGACGTCTTTAATTATTTCAGTTGATTTAAAGAAATTACCATCTGATTCAAAAGCAACAAAATTTATCCAAAAGACTTCTTCATCATCTATTTCATCTTGAATGTCTTGAGAAAATTTATCAAGTTTAGGAATACTAAAAAGAAGATCAGATTGTTTGTGAATTCCGTGTAAAGTCATTTCCAAATCTACTTCAGAATTTTGCTGAAATTGAGGAATGATAACGTGATCCAAATTCGCTATTCGTACTTTATAGCCTTGGTTTAATAGATAATCAGACGCATAATCCAATTTTTCTTGATTTTCAATACTAACTTGATAATTTAGGGGAAATCTTTTCTTGTCAAAAACCGAAGCATAATTTTTGGTTTCCGTCACAAACATTTTATTTAAGCTGTAACGCCTTGTAAGGTTAAGCTCCTCTACACCTTCCATCATAAGGCCACTGGCATAACAGAGTCTTTTCCTTGCTTTTTTCTTGCTTTTAGAATTTTGATCTCCGAAAAAAGAATATTCTAAAAAAGTCCTGTAGTCTGATATTTTTGAAAATAGAGTAGGTTCATTATAACCAAATTCTTGTGATTTTAGGTAGGTAGCTAAGAATACGATTTTTTCGTTTTTATTTAGCTCAAACCTCTCATTGACTTTTTTAATATCAATTTTATCTTTTTCTGAATCTACTGTTAAGTCTAAAAATTGGTTTTTTAAACTGAATATTTTAGATAATATTTTCTTTAAATCTTCTGTAAGTAACGCTTTATTTTCTTTTTCGACTGCTTCTATAAGATTGCCGTTTTCAGTTTCCATTTCCTCTTTCCCGAAGAATGTTTGATATATTCTACCAAGTCTTTTTGAAATTCCAGAATTACAAATTGCTTTGCTATTAGAACCTTTCATTTTAGTTCCTAATGCATTTCTAACATCTTCTGCTTTATATGCTCTCAAATTTTCTTGATTAATAATCACTTCGTTTTTATCAAGGTCAAAAATAATAGGCAGCGTGTAATTTATTATGGTATTCCCACGTTTATCTTCCCGTTCCGCCTTGGGAAATTCTAAAAAACGATCCCATTGGCTTTTATCTTGACTCTGCCATTCCCCAATTTTCAAAAGTGTCTGAAGCATAGATTATTAGTTAATAATTACCCAAATATAATAAAATAATTTTATGTGAAATAAGTTAGTTGTAAATTAATCGATTCTATCAAATGAAGATTGAAACTGTGAAATAAGTTAGTTTCCTAAATCCACCAAAACAAGGATTGCAATTACCCCCGTAGCTCATCGCATAGAGCCGCACTAACGAAAGTGCAAGTCGCAGGTTTGAATCCTACCGGGGGTCTTTTGAAGAAACTTACCCACACCCGTTCTTTTGGCAAGTAACTTTTACCGAAGTGTTTTCCCAATGTGTGGGTTTATGACGAGTATACTCCCCATAATCGGTTTTCCCTCCATTTTGTCCGCTGTGAATAATTCCTGTAGAAATATACCGTACTGCCATAATGATAGGTTTTTAAAATGATGACTTTAAAGATAATATACTGGAGATTAAGCGTTTTACGGAATCCCATAAAGACATAAAAAAACCTCATTTTAATTACAATGATATTGAGATAATAATTATGTCTTCAATGTACTTTTAAGGGCAGCCCGAAAGGTTTTGATTATCGTGAAAGCCAGGAATATTTTAAACCCTTGATCTACTTATCAAAAGAGTTTATAGACACCCGAAAAGAAGAAATAGTGCGCAATTAAACAGGTGTGTGCCGTTGTCACACCTACAGCAGGTGTCTGGCCAGGATCGCACAGGAAAAGAAGTTCAATATTGCGCTATCATCCAAAAAAATACCTGCGTACATAGCACAGGCAAATACCCCATAATTCAGGTATGGATATATTCAAAATACAGTAGAACACGCTGGGAACCATTGCAGGGGGCTGAAAAGGATAAATATCCCGGTATTTAGACAGCCAGCAATTGTAAGCCACTTTGCAGTTGTTTATTAACCTCAAAAAAGTGAAAAAGCGTCCTTCAAAGCTCCGCTTTGAAAACGAAAAGTCCAGACTTACAAATTCAAGAAATCTTGATTTGACATCTGGACTTTTTATATATTCGTGACCCCGGAGGGATTCAAACCCCCAACCCTCAGAGCCGAAATCTGATGCGCTATTCAGTTGCGCCACGAGGCCCGATTATTTCCGCCGAAGCGAAAATTTCTTTAATAATAATGCTTTCAAAAAAGCAAAAATCAACTTTATAATTTCAATAATTAGGCTAATAAGGCCAATTTCAGGCTGTTTAAGCCAGTTTATTCTTTACAATCACAGAAATGGTCTTCCCATCTGCCTTACCGGCTAATTTCTGGGAGGCCATACCCATGACTTTTCCCATATCTTTCATGCCGCTTGCTCCGGTATCGGCAATTATGGCATCTACGTGAGCAGCAATTTCGTCTTCACTAAGTTGCTCGGGCAGAAAACCTTCAATAACTTCAACCTGTGCCATCTCATCCTGAGCCAGATCTTCACGGCCCTGCTCTTTGTAAATGGCGGCACTGTCCTTACGCTGTTTTACCAGTTTCTGTAAGAGTTTAAGCTCCTCCTCTTCAATAATCTCCTTTTTAGAGCCTGTTTCGGTCTGGGCTTTTAAAATCTCAGACTTAATGGCTCGCAGCGAGGTGAGGGCATTTTGATCTTTCGCTTTCATCGCCTCCTTCATCGCGTTCATTACATTAGTCTGCAAGCTCATGGTATTTCAATTTAGGAAAGCGAAGATACACATTTGTGGTTAAAAAACTTCGATCGATTTTAAGTGATTTTAGTTGTTTTTTGCAGATCAAAAACCTCGGGAGCAAGCCTAACATTGACGGCAGACCCACCCACGAGGTGTGAGCCGGAAATTTATTTTTCAATTTGAGGCAAGCCACTGATAAATGAGCCCGCTGGAGGAATTAGTCCACATTATCATGTAAAAATGAATTATTGCTTCGCAGCTTGATCCCATCTTCATCGGTACGCAACGACGTACGCGAGATATTAGAGGAGTCCGTAGGATTATCATCAAGGTTTACCCCCATCCTTTTGTACGCTGGCTGCTTTTCAATTTCGTCAATGCGCGTCTGGGTATTGCTAAATTTGTAATTAAACTCCTTCATCATGCGCCTCCGTTCAGCTGCACGCTCGCTCAGCAATTTAGAAATGGGACTGTTCATAGGATCTTCATCCTGTTCCTCCTCATTCTCTTCCTCCTTTTGAGGAGCCACCGTTTTTTTCTCAAAAACGATAGGTTCTTCTTCCCGAGCAGCCGTTTTAGGCTTGGCATTGTTCATTTTTTCTTCAAAATCCATATAATCGTCCAGACTATACCGCTTTTCACCTGCTTTGTCAACTTCGGTGACCGATATTATTTCTATAGGATTTTTCACATCTATATTCCGTACATCATCATCGGCAAGATCATAGACCACTTCTGCTTCCTCGTCTACTTTTGCGTTGTCTTTTAGCTCTTCATTTAAAGGAAGGTCGAAAGAAAGGGTGAATTGCTCCTCTTCTTCTTCAAACATATCCATAACATCTTCTTCCTGCGCTGGGGCGTCTATACTTACGATCTCAAAGTCATCATCATCTGCATCCTCTTCCACATGCTTGCTTATTTCCTGTGGTGCAAGTATTTCTTCATACTCTACTATAAGATCTCGTATCACCGAAGTGGTGGGGATAAGTTCGGGTTGTTTATCGGTTTGCTTATCTTCCTTTTTGGTGGAAGGCATCATAATTTCCAAAGGGTCTACATCATCGTCCAGCGTATGCTTAACGACTTTTTCTTCCTTTTGTTCCTCTTCTTTTTTAGGCGTAGCCTGAAAATTAATGGTGCCGCCCGTCTTTTTTGGTGAAAGATCATGTTGCGCCTTTTGCTCATCCTCAAGGGTGTGGATGATCTTTTTGGTTTCGGTATTAACGATCTCATTTTGCTGCTCTACGTTAAACCCCGTGGCAATAATGGTCACCGAAATGGCATCGCCCAAGCTTTCATCTTCACCTACACCCATAATGATATTTGCACTATGGCCAGCTTCATCCTGAATGTGATCGTTGATCTCACCGATCTCGTCTATGGTAATTTCCTCTTCGCCGGAAACAATAAGCAGGAGCACATTTTTAGATCCCTTGATTTTATTATCGTTGAGCAATGGGGAATCAAGGGCTTTCATAATTGCATCTGTGGCGCGAGTACCACCGCTTGCGTTGGCACTACCCATAATGGCCGTACCACTGTTACTGAGTACTGTTTTTGCGTCTCGAAGGTCAATATTTTGCGTATAGTGGTGGGTTATTACCTCTGCAATTCCCCGCGAAGCGGTAGCCAGCACCTCATCGGCCTTGCTAAAACCGGCTTTAAAGCCGAGGTTACCATAAACTTCACGCAGCTTATTGTTATTGATCACAATAAGTGAATCTACGTGCGAACGCAATCTCTCCACTCCCAGCTGGGCTTGTTCATTACGGGTCTTCCCTTCAAACTGAAAAGGAATCGTAACAATGCCCACGGTGAGGACATCCATCTCCTTGGCCATTTTTGCGATAATGGGCGCAGCACCTGTACCGGTACCACCGCCCATGCCGGCAGTGATAAATATCATTTTTGTATTTACCCCCAGCATCTGCTTGATCTCTTCGGTGCTTTCTATAGCGGCTTTCTCCCCCACTTCAGGGTTTGCACCGGCACCCAGACCTTCGGTAAGGCTCACGCCCAACTGAATTTTAATGGGTACGGGGCTGTTTTCCAGCGCCTGCGCATCGGTGTTGCAGACTACAAAATCCACACCTTTAATACCGGCCTGAAACATGTGGTTAATGGCATTGCTGCCGCCACCGCCCACACCGATCACTTTAATGACATTACTCTGGTTTTTGGGTAGATCAAACGAGATGTTCTCAAAATCTGTATTGCTCATAATAAATCGTTTTGACTGTTTTTATTATTTGGGTTGCCTTTATTCAAAATCTGGGATCATTAGGTCAAAAACTTCCATTTTATCCTCTTTTTTACTGTTTTAATTCTTCTTTTTAATCGTAATCCTACGTCCTAAAAGCAGCCGCATTCTATTTTATTTTTACTTTTCCCTTGTTCTTTATTCTCTATTCGCTTTGCACTCTATTTTTTACTTCTGGCTTAAACCTACAAGGAGGCCCTTTGGCTACACCTTGCAGGTTTTCTCATTTGCTTTTCGTATTTCACTGAAACTTTGAACTCTAATACTACTCCGCATTATCCAAGAAATCCTTGAACTTCTCAGCCCACTTGTCAAAAATACTTTTGCGCTGTCTTGTAGGTTGCGTTACATGCTGATCTTCCTGTAGCCCCTCTTCTCCTTCAATTTTCTGGTCAAAATCTTCTTCCAGTACTTTTTCTTCTTTTGGCCGTTGGCTTTCGGCATCTTTGGTCTGTAAGCTGTTCATGACCAGCCCTACCGCTGTTGCATACAAGGGGCTGGTGGTTTCTGAGGTACTGTCGCCGGCTAGATGCTCGTTAGGGAAACCTATGCGGGTATCCATCCCGGTAATATATTCTACCAGCTGTTTTAAATGTTTAAGCTGCGAACCGCCACCGGTAAGTACAATACCGGCGATAAGCTTCTTTTTCTGCTCTTCGTGCCCGTAATTTTTAATCTCCTGGTACACTTGCTCAACGATCTCCACGACGCGGGCATGAATGATCTTAGACAAGTTTTTGAGTGTGATTTCTTTGGGCTCACGGCCTCGCAAACCGGGTATAGAGACAATCTCGTTGTCTTTATTTTCGCCGGGCCAGGCGGAACCAAATTTTATTTTCAGCAGTTCGGCTTGTTTTTCTATGATGCTGCATCCTTCCTTGATATCTTCGGTGATCACGTTTCCACCGAAAGGAA
>DRGP01000175.1 GCA_011050015.1 Leeuwenhoekiella sp.
AGATGTGTATAAGAGACAGTGCCATTACTGATTTAAAAAACAGGGTTTCCGCTTACGCGAAAAAGGTCACACGTACCCCTACGCTCAGCGATTTTATGATAATGCTGGGGCTTGCCTTTGGCGCTGTAGGTTTTGCCCATTGGGGTTCAGAAAGAATATCGGGATTTTTAATTGACAATTTTGCCATTTTTAGTGATCCAAAATCGGCTTTCTCATCCTTCACAAGCACTTTTTTCTGGATGATCACACTGGCTACCGCCATAGGGATAGGTCTCTCCTTTACCCCGGTGAAACAATATGAAGGAGCCGGGGCCAGTAAAATAGGTAGTATTTTTATCTATATTCTCGTGGCGACCATAGGCATGAAAATGGATCTCACCATGATTTTTGAAAATCCTGGTCTATTGGCCATTGGCCTGGTATGGATGACTATTCACGCGGCGCTGCTCATCATCGTGGCAAAACTTATTAAAGCACCCTACTTTTTTCTTGCGGTGGGCAGTCAGGCCAATGTGGGCGGGGCAGCCTCTGCGCCAGTGGTGGCAGCCGCATTTCATCCCTCACTGGCTACCGTGGGTGTACTACTGGCTGTGATGGGCTATGTGGTGGGCACTTGGGGCGCCTACTTATGTACCTTACTCATGCAAATGGCTTCTGCTAGTGCATAAAATAGCCTTAAACTGGCAAAAATCAGGGTTTTTCACCTGTTTTTTGAAGGACTTTTTCTACACGTACTTACCACTGGCTTTATAATGTCACAAGTTCTATTTTTAGAAAAATCTCAAATTTCTCAGAATAGATACTAATGATTTTTATTTCTTATTCCCTGTAAATCTTAATGTTCTATGCATTAATTACAGAAAATTCCAAAAAAACCTTTTTTTCTGAAACCTTTTTAAAATTACCCGGTCTTCATTATAAACAGCTTTAAAACTTGGAAAATCTGACTGACGAAGAATTAATGGCAGCTGTATCAAGCGATAACCTGGATTGTATGCGGGTGCTTTACGATCGTTATCACAAATGGATTTATAATTTTTTCATGCAATTGATTCAGGATAAAGATACAAGCGCAGACCTTACCCAGTCTACATTTTATAAGGCGATCAAGTACCGAAAATCCTATAAAGGTGGGAAGTTTGACTCCTGGATATTCAAAATAGCCCGCAACCTGAGTTCAGATTATTTCAATGGGAGAAAAAGCAATTTGAGTCAGGAGGAAATTAGAAATATTCCGGAGAACGAGACTAAACAAGAAATTGATGAAGAGGTTGCAAAACTTAGATTGGTCATGCAGAAATTAGCTCCAGAAGACCGTGAGGTATTGGTGATGAGCCGCTTTCAGGAAATGAAATATTCCCAGATAGCAGAAATTCTGGGAACTACTGAAAATGCCATAAAGATAAAGGCACATAGAGCCTTAAAAAAATTAAAAAAACTATTTTTTGAATCCGTTGAGATATGAACTGTAAAGGAACCGAACTTAAAATAATGGCCTATCTGGAAGGTAATCTTTCAGATAAAGAATTACAGGAATTTGAAAGACATCTCTCCCAGTGTGATTCCTGTAAAAACAAACTCAGGCAAAGTAAACTCTTACTGAAAACCATAAATAATACAGAACCTTTTGAGCCAGAAATAGGACATAAAATCTCTTTTGAAAAAATGCTTGCAGAAGAAAAGCGGTTACTTATAAAAGGTAATTCTCAAAAAACAACTTTTATATCATGGAAAACCGCATTTCAAGTCGCTGCCTCCATAGTATTGTTATTGGCAGGATATTTATACGGTGAACATAACGGTAAAATGGGGGCTCAAGTACAAATAACCTCTCTTGAAAAACAAACAGGCACGCTCAAGACTGAAATGACCTTGGCCATGCTTCATAACCGCTCTGCCAGCAAACGTATACAAGCTGTGGGCTATTCCGAGGAAATGAAAATGCCTGAAAATCAAGTGTTACAGGCAATAATTGAAAGGTTGCTGAATGATGAGAATGTGAATGTAAGACTCGCGGCAGCCGAGGCATTATCTCGGTTTCAACAAAAAACGCTGGTAAAAAACGCTTTTATAAGCGCTTTGGAGACCGAAAAGAATCCAGATATACAAATTGCTGTGATCCAATTTTTGGCAAATGTCAAAGATAAACGCGCCATTGCCCCCATGAAAAGACTTTTAGATAAACCCCAGGTGCCAGGATATGTAAAATTACAGGTACACGACGGACTTGCTCAATTATTATAAATCAATCAAAAATCAATCATAATGAAACGGACAACAATTATCACCCTAACAATCCTACTGATCGCTTTTTCAGCAAGGGCGCAGAAAGAATTCAGAAAATCACTGAGCGGCGTCTCTAGGATAGCTATTGAAACAGAAACTTCTATCAAGGTTTTAAAAGGGACAACCAATGAACTAATTATAAAAGAAGGCTGTGCGGATTGTATGGATAAAAATGATATGATGTCCCATTTTCAAAAAAAAGAGGATACACTTGAGGATGAAAGGATAAAAGGCCTCACCCCCATTTATGCAGGTGGTAAGGACAATACGGAAGGAATTGGTTTATATATGGATCAGGACGGGGAAGTATTACGCTTAAAAGACCTGAAAAGCTTTTTTAACCGCAGTGGGCTTACCATTACCGTTCCCTCCTCGGCAGCTTTGATTGTTAATTGCGGCAATATGGGAAGTGCGGTAATTGAAGGTTTAACTTCAGAACTTGAAATCGAAACCACGATAGGGCTCATTGAATTAAACAATGTCACCGGGCCTGTGACTGCGCATAGTTCGGTAGGGAACATAAATGCGGTTTTCACAAACGTAAACCAGGACGCCCCCATTTCCATAAGTTCATCTACCGGAATTATTGACGTTAGCCTGCCCACAACCACCAAAGCCTCTGTAGAACTGAAATCTACCATGGGAACGGTATTCACAAATTTTGACCTTGTTGAACCCAGAGAAGATGGGCTTAAGGCGATAGGCGGAAACAGATCAATACAGGGAGATCTTAATAACGGAGGTGTAAAAATTTCCCTAAAAGCATCAACCGGAAATATCTATTTAAGAAAGAAGTAAAAATCATTCATCATTCATCAATCAAAAAACGACACTTATGAAAAATTCAATCGTATTAAGCTTAATGGTATTACTTGTTGCATCAACCTATGGCCAGCGAAATGTAGAGCAGCACTTTAAAAGTGCTAAAAATCAAGAAATCAAACTTGATTTTAAGTTTGCCGACACCATTAATGTCTTTCAGTGGGACAGGCAGGAAATAAAAGTAAATGCCACCGTGCAAATAGATAATGGCGAAGGAAATAACGCCTACACCTTAAAGAGTGAGGAATCTACAAATGAAGTATTTATATCCTCTGATTTTGGTGATTATTTTGAGCGTAAAGATAAAAGTGAAACCCATTGCAACAACTCAAAAATTAAGATTGCATATACTGTTTATGTTCCTAAAGGTTGCACGCTAAAGGTAAAAAGCATCACCGGTAATGTCTTTATAGAAACATTTTCGGGAACACTGGAAACAGATTTGATAGCCGGTAATGTAGCATTAAAGCACTATAATGGCGAACTTTCGCTAAAAACAGTGAGCGGCGATCTGGATGTTACAATGAAAAATGCTGAAATTGATGCCAAAACCCTAATGGGCACCATATACTCTGATCTGGATATAGAAATACCTGAAAATGAAAAATCCCTTTCTGGTAATAATAGAATTTTAGGTTCCGTTGATACTAACGGTAAAAAGGTTAAACTTGAAACCGTTACCGGGGATATTTTTATGAGAAAGGGATAAAACTTGCATCTTATGCAAGCATCTTTGCTCAAACCCCAGATACCCTTATTTTATAAAACTGGAAAATCAACAACCTCGGGTTAGGCCCACGGGGTATGATTCGGAAATAATTTTTGAATACGCCCCATAGCGTTTGGGAATAAAACCCACTGGGAGGATTAAACCGTGTAGCGATCTGAAAAATTGACAAACTGCCTTAGTTTTTCAGGTAAAAAATGGGCATCTTTGTGACCTAAATCAGAATCTGACCATGCTCAAAAAATTGATTTTTCTTGGTGCGATCCTAATGATCGTAAGTTGTAACAATTCCAATGATTTTTTTCTTACCGGTAATGTCAGCGGTCTCAAAAAAGGAAAGCTCTATCTGCAACGCGTTGACGACACCACGCTGGTAACCCTAGATAGCCTGGAGGTAAGTGGCGATCCAGAATTTGCTTTCGAAGCCCAAATAAAAGAGCCACAGGTACTTTATCTCAATCTGGAAAAAAAGGATGGTTCTGATTATGATGACCGTATTTTATTTTTTGCCGAACCCGGAGAAATGACCCTTACCACCTCGCTAAAAAACTTTGAAAGGCAAGCAGCTATAACTGGTTCAGAAAATCAATTAAAATTAGATGAATACAAAAAAATGATCATGAAATTCAATGATCAAAACCTGGACCTTATCAAAAAAAGCTTTGAAGCACAGCAACAAGCGAACGAGGATTCTCTTGTGTTTTACGACAAAAAAATGCAAAATCTTGTACGCCGAAAGTATCTGTACACGGTAAATTTTGCATTGAACAATAAAAATCTTGAAGTAGCACCCTACCTGGCAGTTTCTGAAATATTTGATGCCAATGTAAAATACCTGGATACAATTTATAATGCGCTAGAATCCAATATTCGTAAGTCCAAATATGGTAAAACCTTAAAAGGCTTCATTAAAGAGCGTAAAAATACTGATAAGCATCCAGAAAATGTAGAGGTCGCCAAACAGAAGGAAGTACCTATGGAAGTTGATTCTATAGAATAGTAATAGTTGGGTTGCCTCACGACAAGTTGATGTTAATCTTATGAAGCTACCCTAATTGATTTATTGATCTTTAATAAATCATCGATCATTTGTTGATTATTTACCGGGGCCACATAGATTTCTTCGTGCGCCTTATACTTAATGAGCAAACCATTTCTAGCTAATGCGGGCTTGATGCCAGACCGTACATTTTTTCTATGCCCAATTTCCTTGATATCCGTTATGGAAAAATCGCCTTTTAAAAAGCCACATCTATAATAAAACCGCTTATTTTTTATCCGGTAGGAAGTGTCAAAATATACCCATAGCATTAGGCTAATGGGAATAAGTAGTGGCAGGAGCAGGATCGGTTTTTTGTCAAAAGTACTTCTATCTAATACATACATGATCACTGGAAGTACAAGAACCAGTAGTAGTAAAAGGCGTATAACCAGTCCTTTCCTGGCTTTGTATTGCATGGTCTGTTGGGATTTCATAGGATGATTTTTCAAATTAGGAACAAAAATAAAAACCCCGTGTTACGGAAGATTTTATGAATCTTACGTTTTACGAGGTTTTATTTATTCTTTTAATAATTCAGATAATTCTATGCATACGCAATTATAGCGTATTGACTTTTTTAACTAGTGCGCTTGCCTTTTCTTCGAGTTCATTTTTGATGGAATTAAGGTGTTTTTTACGGTTTTCTACCGATTTATCATTCACTTTTTCAATTAAGTTATCAAAGGTCGCGATAGCCTCATCAATTATGGCTTCGGCCTTGGCCTGATCTTCTTTGGGATGTTCTTCCTGCCAGGCATTTACTTCATCAATAATATCGCCGAGAACGTAATTAATATCTTTTTTTAAATGCTTAATACTTGCCATAATGTTTATTTTTAAATTGAAAAATTATTTATTAGAGATATACTTCCAGAAGTTCACAGTCTTTAGCTTCCAGCAACACCTTGCCATACTGCGCGGGGATCAATACTGTCTGCCCGGCCTTTAATGTACTTTTACCCGTATCAAAACGATATTCGAGCGTTCCCGATACGACCATGATGATCGTAAAGCTATCACTCCGGTCTATCGTATATGTTTGTTCCTCGAGATGCATCCAGTCTGTCTTAAAATAGTCGTGGTGCTTTAAAGTTTGCGCTTTGTTGGAATTGCGTGGGTACTCCAACTTAAAATCCTGGGTATCGTTATATTCGAGCACATCTTTAGACGCTTCTATGTGCAGTTCGCGCAACTCCCCATTATCATCCTTGCGGTTATAATCATAAACACGATAGGTCACATCTGAGGTCTGCTGAATTTCGGCCAGTAAAACTCCACTTCCTATAGCATGTATGCGACCGGCGTTTATAAAAAACGAATCTCCATGGCTCACTTTGTGCATATCCATGGCCTTTTCTACCGTGTTGTTTTCAATGTGTTTTTCAAAAACTTCCCGACTCATACCGGGTTTAAAACCTACAGTAATCTTAGCGCCTTCATCGGCTTGCATGATGTACCACATTTCGGTTTTGCCTACGCCGGTGGGTGAAGTTTCGTCTGAAGGATGCACCTGTATAGACAAATCTTTGGAAGCGTCTATAAATTTGATCAGCAACGGAAACTGCTTCCCGAACCGATCATACACTTTTTTACCCAGTAGACCTTGCGGATTTTGGTTTATGAGTTCCTTCAGGGATTTTCCTTTTAGGTCACCATCGTTTACAATACTTTGCCCTTCTTCAAGATCTGCGATCTCCCAGCTCTCCCCTACTTTGGCGTCTGCATTTTCTCCTTTATTGAATTTATTATACAATTTCTGACCGCCCCATATTTTTTCCTTTAATATTGGCTGAAAAGTAAGCGGATATAATTCAGTTTTCATGATCAAGTTGTTTTATGGCTTGTAAAGCTTTTTTAGTATGGGTTGTGGCTTTTAGGCTGTTGTATTTCAGTATTAATTTTCCCTGAGCATTAAAAATAAAAGTTTCCCGGCCGGGCAAAAGCCCAAAAAGTTCTGATTTTACGCCAAATTGCTTGCGTACTTGTCCTTTTTCATCGGCCAAAAAGATGAATGGCAAGTTATGCTTTTTCGCAAAGCGTGCGTGCGATGTGCTGCTATCACTACTTATACCTATCACCTCGGCGCCGTGCTCTTTAAAATCGGCATAGCTGTCCCTAAAACTACAGGCTTCTTTGGTGCAACCTGGTGTGAAATTTTTGGGATAAAAATAAATAACTAAAGTCTTCTTACCGGCAACAGTTGATATATCAAACCAATCGCCGTCCTTATCCTTCAGTTTAAATGAGGGAACGGGATCCCCTTTTTGTAGCGCCATTATGCTCCGGTATAGATTACGTAATTTCTGGGGGTTTCATAAAGTATGACCTCCAGGTCAAAAGTGGTATCCAGCTTCTTCTTGAGTTTATCATAAATCACAACCGCGATGTTCTCTGCCGTAGGATTGAGGGTTTTAAATTCAGGAACGTCAAGATTCAAGTTTTTATGATCAAAAGCGTCTTCCACTTCGGATTCTATGAGATCTTTCAGGATTTTTAAGTCGATCACAAAACCGGTCTCTTTGTCAATCTCCCCCGTTACCCCCACGATAAGTTCATAGTTATGCCCGTGATAATTGGGATAACTGCATTTGCCAAAAACTTCCAGATTTTTCTGGGCGTCCCAATCCTTTTTAAAAAGGCGGTGTGCGGCATTAAAGTGTGCTTTGCGCTTTACGGTCGCCCTCATATTTCAATATGGTTATAGAATTGGTCAAAAATAATCTTGAACCAAGCCGTATAATTACCTGGGGCATGGTTCATATCTTCTTTAATATCTTCAAGCGAGAGCCATTTCCATTCAGAAACTTCTTCAGGATTGGGCTCTGGGGTGTCGTTGTAATCGCCCAGCAAGATATAGTCGTATTCGTGCTCGGTCAGGCCATTGTCAAAAGGGGCTTTATAGATAAAGGATATAGATTCGGTCAATTCGGTGGTAAAGCCCATTTCTTCCTGCAACCTTCTACTGCCCGCCTCTGCGTTGGTTTCTCCCGGACGCTGGTGACTGCAGCAGGTGTTCGTCCATAAACCAGGGGAGTGATATTTGCCCAAGGCCCTGCGCTGCAGCATAAGCTCTTTTTTATCGTTAAAAACAAAAACCGAAAAAGCACGGTGCAACAAGGCTTTCTCGTGGGCCTCTATTTTGCCCATAAGACCTACCTGTTTATCGTTTTCATCTACAAGGATTACCATTTCTTCAGCCATACTAATTTTTAATATGCAAAGATACAAATCGCGCCCGCTGCAAACAAAGGTAATTCTGTACTTCTTAACAGTAATAAGACTGCCGTAAAAGCTCAAAATACCATTAAAAAAGAGCTCTTTTAGGCTATTTTTTGGCTAAAATACGTCGTTTTTCAACCTATTAAGTATGTTATTCTACCTCTGTCATAACGCTAAGAAATGGTATATTTGCAGCCTTAAAATTTGCAGATGAATCTTGCTAAGGAAATAAAACGCAGAAGGACCTTTGGGATTGTATCCCACCCTGATGCCGGGAAAACAACACTTACTGAAAAATTGCTCCTTTTTGGCGGAGCGATTCAGGAAGCGGGCGCCGTAAAATCAAATAAAATCAAAAAAGGGGCGACCAGTGACTTTATGGAAATTGAGCGCCAGCGCGGAATTTCCGTGGCTACCTCAGTACTGGCTTTTGAGTATGAGGGTATCAAAATAAATATCCTGGATACTCCCGGTCACAAAGATTTTGCCGAAGATACCTTTAGAACCCTGACTGCTGTAGATAGCGTGATCGTGGTGATAGATGTGGCCAAAGGGGTAGAAGAGCAGACCGAAAAACTGGTAGAGGTTTGCCGTATGCGCAAAATCCCCATGCTCATTTTTATCAATAAAATGGACCGAGAAGGTAAAGATGCTTTTGAACTTCTTGACGAGATTGAGCAAAAATTGAACCTTACCGTGACTCCGCTGAGCTTTCCCATCGGGATGGGTTATGACTTTAAGGGAATTTACAATATCTGGGAGAAAAACATCAACCTTTTTAGCGGCGACAGCCGAAAAAATATTGAAGAAACCGTTGAGGTTGATAATCTCAATGATGATTTTCTGGAACAGGTGATCGGGGAAAAATTTGCCGAGGAACTGCGCGAAAATGTAGAGCTCGTCACCGGCGTATATCCTAAATTTAACCAAGAGGCGTATCTCAATGCCGAACAACAACCGGTGTTTTTTGGCTCTGCTTTAAATAATTTTGGGGTACGGGAACTTCTGGATGCCTTTATTGAAATTGCACCACCGCCACGGCCTAAACAGAGCGAAGAGCGTCTCATTAAACCCAATGAAAAGGATTTTACCGGTTTTGTCTTTAAAATACATGCCAATATGGATCCGCGACACCGCGACCGACTGGCTTTTGTGAAAATCGTTTCAGGTGTTTTTGAGCGTAATACGCCGTATTTGCACGTACGCCACGATAAAAAATTGAAATTCTCAAGCCCAAATGCATTTTTCGCGGAGCGGAAGGAAATTGTAGATATCTCGTATCCCGGCGATATTGTAGGCCTACACGATACCGGAAACTTTAAAATAGGCGATACCCTCACCGAAGGGGAAAAGATACATTATAAAGGGATTCCAGCGTTCTCACCAGAGCATTTTAGATATATAAATAACGCAGATCCCATGAAATCCAAGCAATTGGAAAAAGGGATTGACCAACTCATGGATGAGGGGGTCGCCCAACTTTTTACGCTGGAACTCAATGGCCGAAAGGTAATAGGTACGGTGGGGGCGCTGCAATATGAAGTCATCCAGTACCGGCTGGAGCATGAGTACGGCGCAAAATGTACCTATGACACGCTAAGCGTACACAAAGCCTGCTGGATCGAACCCAAAGATCCAAAAAGTGAGGAATATAAAGAGTTTATCAGGGTCAAACAGCGGTTTTTGGCCAAAGATAAAAGAGGTCACATGGTCTTTCTTGCCGATTCTCCTTTTACACTGCAAATGACGCAACAAAAATACCCCAATGTGAAGCTTCATTTTGTCTCAGAATACAAGTAAAAATTAAGGGAAGAAATAAAAGAAAAAAGCCAGGAAAACCTGGCTTTTTTCTTTTAAAAATAATCCTAATTTAGGCTGCTGCGGTATTTTTTAAAGCATCTTTTGACCTTTTAAGGTCAAGCAACAATTCCCTCCATTTTTCAGCGTGTTCCATCTCATAATTCTGGGCTACATCAACCCGTGTATCATAAAACCGGAGTGTCTGTCTTTCCTTATGCTCCATCAGAAAGTCAAGGCCTAAACTATCTAAAAACTCATTGCGTTTGTTATTTTCTTTGACCACATTCCGCTTTTGGAAAATGTCTATAGCCAGTACTTTATTCAAATCTATAATTTGAGTATTTACTGTACTATCTTCACCGTGCTGCGTAAAAATAAGTTGCTGCTTCTCTTTATCAACACCTATAACGTGGCGGTTCCAACTTTCTTTTTTGGAAATGTTCAAGGCATGTGACTTCACTTCATTTTTAAAGTCTTTATTTATTTTTTTACCCTTGCCAGAACCAAATACGATAATGGCTATATAGGGTACAATTACAAGTGCGGCCACGATGACGTAAACCGCGATCATTTCTGTTTTCATGGTATTTAAAATGTTTAATTAGTAATTAGGATTCAAGCCGGCGGCCTGAAAAAATCGAGTACATTAACCCGATTATCTGGTATAATTGCCTAAAAACTAACTAAAACCGTGAAAGGGAAACAAAAGCTTGTAACGGGTTAAACCGGGAACAATAGTTTTGGAGTAGGTATAATAAGGCAATATTGCCTTAGAAAGATACAGTGCAGCCTGCTGCTGCAACATACCACAAGCGGATTCAAAATTCTGAAGAGGAAGCGTATTTATATGTACCCCATTCTCTTCCAGAGAAAGCACCAAAACATAAACTTCTACTGCTTGATTTTCCCGATTTTTATCGGAAAAAGAATGATTTTTAGAAAAAGGAACCGGATTTTCTGTTACAGTCTTGACTTTGGCAAAACAAGATCCCGCGGCACCCAGGAGCGCCACAAAAAGAAATAATGACCAATGTATAGATAACCTACTTTTCATCACTCTGTAAAATTACCACTGATTCTCTTAAATTAGTATTAAAAACACGTCAATTTTTTTCATGAAGAATAAAAAATCAATCCATAAAAAAACCCTCTACAAGAGGGTTATAAAAATTAAGCCTGACCGGTAGGACCAAAATTAAGTGGTATGGGTTGTTTATCATAATCCTTGATCTCCCCGTGCGCTTTCTCAAAACGCTTCACATTTTCCTGAAGGGCTTTAGCCAATCGTTTGGCGTGTTGTGGCGTGAGGATAATTCTGGATTTCACCCTGCTTTTTGGTGTTCCGGGCATAATATTGATAAAATCAACCACAAATTCAGAAACCGAATGATTGATAATCGCAAGATTAGAATATGTCCCCTGAGCCATCTCTTCGTCAAGTTCTATATTAATCTGGCCTTGTTTGTTTTTATCGTCTTCTGCCATGATTTCTTAGTGTTTAAGCAATATTAAAATTCATTGAAAATGATCAATTATCTATGCAAAAGCATCGATAATCTAATATTCTCGTATGCATTTGCTTATAAATAAAAAAAGCCATCAGCCTTAGGAGCTGATGGCTTTTATAAAATTATAAATTAATTAAAATTTACTTCTTCGCGTGCGGCTTCAAGTTCAGCCAGTTCTTCTTTGTTTCCTACGATAATACTATCATAGTCACGAAGACCGGTACCGGCAGGAATTCTGTGACCTACGATCACATTTTCCTTCAAGCCTTCTAGATCATCAATTTTACCACTTACTGCTGCCTCGTTAAGTACCTTGGTCATTTCCTGGAAGGAAGCGGCCGAGATAAATGACTTGGTCTGCAATGAGGCTCTGGTGATACCCTGTAATACAGGAGTCGCAGTAGCCGCGATTACATCTCTGGCAGTTACCAGGTTTTTGTCTTCCCTACGTAAAATGGAATTTTCATCCCTAAAGTCACGAGGAGAAACAATCTGTCCCGGTTTAAGAGTTTCAGAATCCCCGGCCTCTTCAACGACCTTCATTCCAAAAATATCATCATTCTGAGTGATGAAATCATCTTTATGTACCAGCTGGTTCTCTAGGAAAATAGTATCTCCAGGATCTCCTATACGCACTTTACGCATCATTTGACGCACAACTACTTCAAAGTGCTTATCGTTTATTTTTACACCTTGTAAACGGTACACTTCCTGAACTTCATTTACCAAGTACTGTTGTACTGCAGAAGGCCCTTTAATCGCAAGGATATCCTCTGGAGTTACAGAACCATCAGAGAGTGCCATACCAGCGCGTACAAAGTCATTTTCCTGAACCAGGATCTGGTTAGAAAGTTTAACCAAGTACTTCTTGATATCTCCCAGTTTAGACTCTACTATAATCTCCCGGTTACCTCGCTTTATTTTTCCGAAGGAAACCACACCATCAATCTCGCTTACTACTGCGGGATTAGAAGGGTTACGGGCTTCAAATAATTCGGTCACACGAGGCAGACCACCGGTAATATCACCAGCTTTAGATGATTTACGGGGTATTTTTACCAGAATCTTACCGATTTTCACTTTTTCTGAATCATCTACCATCAAGTGGGCTCCCACCGGCAGGTTGTATGAACGAATGATTTCATCCTTTTTACCCATAATATGGAGGGTAGGAATCATACGTTTGTTACGAGATTCTGAAATTACTTTTTCTTGGAAACCGGTCTGCTCATCAGTTTCAACCTGATAAGTAAGTCCCTGTTCTATATTCTCATATTTGATCTTACCTGCAAATTCTGAAATGATCACCCCATTATAAGGATCCCACTGGCAGACAATCTCTCCTTTATCTACTTTACCGCCATCTTTAGCAAACAATTGAGATCCGTAAGGAATGTTATTGGTACTCAACAGAATTCCAGTTTTAGCGTCAAAAATACGCGCTTCCGAAGTTCGTGAAATCACAATTTGAGCAGGATTGCCTTCATTGTCTTCCCCTTCTACGGTTTTCAAATCTTCTATCTCAAGACGACCGTTAAATTTAGAGATCACTTTATTTTCTTCGGAAATGTTCCCTGCAATACCACCCACGTGGAAGGTACGTAGAGTTAGCTGTGTACCCGGCTCGCCAATAGACTGAGCTGCTACCACACCTACTGCCTCACCGCGCTGTACCATTCTATTGGTAGCGAGATTACGGCCATAACACTTAGAGCAAATTCCTTTCTTAGCCTCACAGGTTAATGGAGAACGTACTTCTACTGAATCTATGGGTGTTTCTGAAATGATCGCTGCAATTTCTTCGGTAATTTCTTCACCGGCTTTCACGATAACTTCGCTATCTAGTGGATTAATCACATCGTTAAGTGCGATACGCCCTATGATTCTAGCTACAAGTGTTTCAACGATTTCCTCATTTTTCTTTAATGCAGAAACTTCTACACCCCTTAATGTATCGCAATCTTCAGTGTTTACAATAACATCTTGGGAAACATCTACAAGACGACGGGTCAAATACCCTGCATCTGCCGTTTTAAGTGCGGTATCTGCAAGACCTTTACGTGCACCGTGTGTAGAAATAAAGTATTCAAGAATAGAAAGACCTTCTTTAAAGTTAGAAAGAATCGGGTTTTCTATAATCGCACCACCTCCATCATTTGACTTTTTCGGCTTGGCCATAAGACCTCGCATACCTGTTAACTGGCGAATTTGCTCTTTAGAACCCCTTGCACCAGAGTCAAGCATCATAAATACGGAGTTAAAACCTTGTTGGTCTTCACGAATACGCTTCATGGCCAGTTCGGTCAAGGTTGCATTTGTTGAAGTCCAGACATCAATAACCTGGTTGTAACGCTCTGTATTGGTTATGAGCCCCATATTATAGCTCGACATAATGCCGTCTACTTGTGTATTTGCATCATCGATCATTCCTTGCTTTTCTTCTGGAATGATAATATCACCAAGTGAGAAGGATAATCCACCACGGAAAGCAAATGTGTAACCTAAGGTTTTTATACTATCCAAAAATTCTGCGGTACGTGGTACGTTAGTCAACTTCAAGATACGGGCAATTACATCACGAAGGGATTTTTTAGTCAGTACTTCGTTGATAAAACCAGCTTCTTGAGGTACGCTCTCGTTAAAGATTACACGACCTACTGTAGTCTCAATAATCTGGAAAACAAGTTCTCCTTCTTTATTGAAATC
>DRGP01000176.1 GCA_011050015.1 Leeuwenhoekiella sp.
CCCCCATTCTTGGTTTTAACCCTAAAGTTAGCTAAAACCCCCGTTCGCCAAATAAATAATATGAGCTCGGGCTCATCTAGGAACTGAGTTCGATGTAAAATAATCTTGTGTTGAAAATGGTCATTTCGAGTGATTTTTGCAAAAAATCGTATCGAGAAAGGCTATTTTCAACCGAAAAATGCTGATCTCGATACAAAATTCTTTCAGAATTTCACTCCTTTAGACTTGCATTGATAAAAATAAATATCTTTAAGGTAAGTTCAATCGATCTGACACATTTTTCTTACGTCGAACTCAGGTTTTTAAGGACAAGAGCAGTAAAATAGTGCATCCGCCATTCTGTATTTATTTCAGAATCGAATTATATTCATTTACGTATTATAACCTAAAACAAGTTCAGGTTGAAGAAAATTAGATTTATAATTGCCGAAATCCTACATACGCTCGGGCACGTCAATACCTAGGAGCGCAAATGAAGAAGCGATCACCTCGCCCGTTTTTTGCGATAGCGCTACACGGAAACTAATTGCTGACGCCGTATCTGCACCCAGAATAGAAACCTGCTGATAAAAAGAATTGAATTCCTTCACCAGATCATACGTATAATTAGCGATAAGGGCCGGACTCAAATTTTCGGCAGCCAGTTGAATGGTATCGGGGTAGGCGGCGAGCATTTTAAGCAGTTCCTTTTCTTTGGGATGTAAGGTTTTTTGTGAAATATCTGGGCTGACACCGGTTTCTTTCGCGGTACGCAAAATGGACTGGATGCGGGCATAGGTATATTGAATAAAAGGTCCTGTATTCCCTTGAAAATCCACTGACTCTTCAGGATTGAAAAGAATGCGTTTTTTGGGATCGACTTTAAGAATATAATATTTTAATGCGCCCAGACCGATTACCTTATACAATTTTTCTTTTTCGGTTTTATTATACGCTTCTAATTTTCCCAATTCAGTAGAAATACTTTTTGCGGTAGCGGCCATTTCGGCAATAAGATCATCGGCATCTACCACGGTGCCCTCACGGCTTTTCATTTTTCCACTGGGCAGATCGACCATTCCATAACTCAAATGTGATAGGTGTTGCGCCCAATCAAAGCCCAGTTTTTTGAGAATGAGAAAAAGCACCTTAAAATGATAATCCTGCTCGTTGCCCACCGTATAAATCATGCCACCTACATCAGGATGATCTTTCACGCGTTGTATAGCGGTGCCAATATCCTGGGTCATATAGACCGCGGTACCGTCACTACGCAGCACCAACTTTTCATCAAGGCCTTCATCGGTGAGATCACACCATACCGAACCGTCGTCCTTTTTATAAAAAACGCCCTTTTTAAGCCCTTCTTCAATATTATCTTTTCCTAATAAATAGGTATTGCTCTCATAGTAATAGGAATCAAAATCGACACCCATATTTTTATAGGTCTCCTCAAAACCGGAATATACCCAGTTGTTCATTTTTTCCCAGAGCGCAACGGTTTCTGTATCGCCGGCTTCCCATTTAAGCAGCATATCCTGCGCTTCCAGAATGAGTGGCGCTCTTTTTTCAGCCTCTTCTTTGGTTTTTCCCTGGGCAATGAGATACGATTGCTCCTCTTTGTAGGCTTTATCAAATTTCACATAATAATTGCCCACCAGTTTATCGCCTTTTAAGCCCGTGGATTCCGGCGTTTCGCCATGTCCAAATTTTTTCCAGGCCAACATACTTTTACAGATATGAATACCGCGGTCGTTTATGATCTGCGTTTTATATACCTTTTTGCCCGAAGCCTTTAAAATTTCGGCCACCGAATAACCCAACAGATTGTTGCGCACATGACCTAGATGCAGCGGTTTATTGGTATTTGGCGAAGAATATTCTACCATAACCGCTTTTCCACTTTCAGCCTGACGGCCAAAATCATTTTTATGCTGAATTTCCTTAAAAAAGTCCAGATAATAAGCATCTGCAACCACCAAATTTAAAAAACCCTTAACCACGTTAAAATTGGCTATTTCAGGCCTGTTTTCGACCAGGTATTGACCGATTTTCTCACCTATTTGTACGGGATTTCCCTTAATGGTACGCAACATGGAAAAGACAACCACGGTAATATCACCCTCAAAATCCTTGCGCGTAGGCTGTATCTCTACAGTTTCGAGTTCAGCTTTATAAAGTTCGCGTGCTGCTATCTTTACCTCTTTTTCTATTATATCTTGAAATTGCATGTGCTTTTGTCTAAAAGGGCAAAGATATGCAAAGCACCTGCCCCATTCAACCTGCGGGGCCGCTTCGTTGCATTTTGTTTATAATTTCTTTGGCAAATCCTTTAAATAATTTTGGATATTTTTACTGAAAAACAAACCGATTTTAGGGAAAAATGTGCCATTTTCATGTTAAATGAGCCTGTTTTTTCAACATATAAAGCATATACTTATGAATACCAAGAAAGAATATCCCGTACAAAAAACTGAAGCCGAATGGAAGGAACAACTGGGCGAAGAGCGCTATCGTGTGTTGCGTAAAAAAGGCACCGAGCGCGCGCATACCGGGAAGTACAACCTTCATTTTGAGGATGGCACCTACCGTTGTGGCGCCTGTAATTCCCAACTTTTTGAAAGCGACAGCAAATTTGAAAGCAGCTGCGGCTGGCCCAGTTTTAGCGATGCCATAGACGGCGCGATAGAATATGTGGAGGACAAATCCTTTGGCATGACCCGCACCGAAATTTTGTGCGCCAACTGCGGTAGCCATTTGGGCCACGTTTTTAACGACGGTCCCACGCCAAGTGGAGAACGCTTCTGTGTTAATTCCGCCTCCGTTGATTTTGATAATGAGTAAGACAAAATTGATTAAGGGAATCCTCATTTTTACTGCCGACTGAGACGAAAACCTGCCACTGAGACTACTTATAAAGAAATGTGGAACGGTAGTTGCTTTCACTAATTGAATTTTAAACAAACACTATGAAAAAGATATTTGGACTACTAGGAATTTTTGCTTTGGTGCTCACAGGATGTTCCGGTAATGATGGGCGAGATGGTTTAGATGGACAAGATGCACCGCTACCCAATGTTTTTGAGGAAAATGTCACTTATGAGTATAATCAAGTGGATAATAACTGGGTTTCTGAAACTTTAGGCTATGATGGTACGGTAAACGGTGATATATTTTTAGTTTACTTAAACGTAGGAAATGATGTTTATTCCCCTATGCCGATTAGCTTTTTTGACGAGCAAGGCACTTTTCAATATGAATTTAACCATAATGCATCTTCTGTACAGTTAACCATTGAAGGAGATAACGACCTCAGCACCCTTCCTGCTAGCCGAACCGATAATATATTAGTAAGAGTTGCGATTATTCCGGCAGCACTGTCTGAAGATTTTTCTACCGAGGATTTATCTAATTTTAACACGGTGATGAGTAAATTGAACCTTTCTGAATCTGATATTAAGCACTTTAATTAAGAATTGCAGATCAAAATAACTTTATGAAAGGCTTGCTTAAGGAAATACGACAATGTTCCTTATGTGAGCCTTTTCTGCCTTTGGGCGCGAACCCCATTATTTCCGCTTCCGCGGAATCAAAGATTGTATTGATCAGTCAGGCACCCGGTCGTATTGCGCACGAGAAAACGCGTGCCTGGGATGATCCCAGCGGCAAACGTCTTAAGGAATGGCTGGGCGTTGACGACCACACGTTTTACAATCCAGATAATTTTGCCATTCTTCCTTTGGGATTTTGTTTCCCAGGAAAAGCGAAGACCGGCGACCTTCCGCCACGTCCAGAATGCGCGCCACTTTGGCAACAACAGGTTTTGGATAAAATAAAAGGGAATCCACTTAAAATTTTGATCGGTAATTATTCACAACGTTATTATCTCAATGACAAACTGAAACTTACCCAGCGCGTCAAAAATTTTCAAGACTATCTGCCTGGTCACTTTGTGATTCCGCATCCCTCACCCGTAAATAGGTTCTGGACGATTAAAAACCCCTGGTTTGAACAAGAAATTGTGCCGGTTTTGCGGGAGGTTGTTGGGCAAAGGCTTTCAGAATAATACGTTTATTTATCGATATTTTGTTTTTGTGCACCCCTCCTTTTTCCAAGGAGGGGTGGCGCTCGTCGCAGACGGGTGACGGGGTGGTTTTTCATTTCAGTACATTATAGTGATAAATTCAGGCTAAACCACCCCTGTTTTGGCAAAGCCAAAACTGTCCCCTCCTTTTTAAGTAGGGGAGCCGGTACAGTGTATCATCTTCCTCTTTCTAATTAAGGTTAAAATCCGTAAATTCGCATCTTAATTCTGAGAAAAATAAATCATGAGCAAATACGATATTATTGTTTTAGGAAGTGGTCCGGGAGGCTATGTTACCGCCATTCGCGCGTCACAATTAGGTTTTAAAACTGCGATTGTGGAAAAAGAAAGCCTGGGCGGCGTTTGCCTGAACTGGGGCTGCATACCTACCAAAGCACTTTTAAAAAGCGCACAAGTTTTTGAATACCTTAAACATGCCGAAGATTACGGCCTCAAACTGGAGAATCCCGATAAAGACTTTGGCGCGGTGGTAAAACGTAGCCGTGAGGTGGCCAACGGGATGAGCAAAGGTGTTCAGTTTCTCATGAAAAAAAATAAAATTGACGTCCTTGACGGCTTCGGAAAATTAAAACCGGGCAAAAAAATAGATGTGGACGGTAAAGAATACAGTGCAGATCACATTATTATTGCTACTGGAGCCCATTCCCGCGAATTGCCGAACCTGAAACAGGACGGCAAAAAAGTGATAGGCTACCGCGAGGCCATGACGCTTGAAAAACAGCCCAAAAGCATGATTGTGGTGGGTTCTGGAGCTATAGGCGTTGAGTTCGCCAGCTTTTACAATACCATGGGCACTGATGTGACCATCGTAGAGTTTTTACCGAATGTCGTTCCTGTAGAAGATGAAGAAATCTCTAAACAGTTTGAACGTTCGCTGAAAAAAGCCGGCATCAAGGTCATGACCAATTCATCGGTAGAGAGTGTGGATACTTCTGGTGAAGGTGTTGTTGCTACGGTAAAGACCAAAAAAGGCGAAGAAAAACTGGAAGCTGATATTGTGCTTTCCGCTGTAGGAATTAAAACAAATATTGAAAATATAGGCCTTGAAGATGTAGGTATCATCACCGACAAAGACAAGATCACGGTCAACGATTGGTACCAGACCAACATGCCAGGCTATTATGCCATAGGCGATGTAACCCATGGGCCAGCGCTTGCGCATGTCGCTTCCGCAGAAGGTATTCTTACTGTAGAAAAGATCAAGGGCATGGATGTAGAAAAACTGGATTATGGCAACATCCCCGGTTGTACCTACGCTACCCCGGAAATCGCCTCTGTAGGGTTAACCGAAAAACAGGCTAAAGAAGCCGGTTATGAGCTCAAAGTGGGTAAATTTCCATTTTCAGCCTCCGGAAAAGCAAGTGCTGCCGGAAACAAAGAAGGTTTTATAAAAGTAATCTTTGACGCCAAATACGGCGAATGGCTGGGCTGCCACATGATAGGCGCCGGCGTGACCGATATGATTGCGGAAGCCGTTTTGGGTCGCAAACTGGAAACCACAGGCCACGAAGTCTTAAAAACCATTCATCCGCACCCTACCATGAGCGAGGCCGTTATGGAAGCCGTTGCTGCCGCTTATGATGAAGTGATTCACCTCTAGCAGGTTGCAGGTTGCAGGTTGCAGGTTTAAAATTATTGGATTATTGAATATTAATAATCGATTAATTGAAATAAAACTGCCTATTGCTACTGAAAACTGAGTACTAAAAAACCGCTCTTTTAACCAGAAAAACGGGTTAAAAGAGCGGTTTTTCTGTTTTTTTCATGAACTTTTTTTATAAGTTCCTCCCTTTTCAAGGCGAGGTGCAGATAGGCGGAGGGGTTTTTTTTGAGAATTATATTCATTTCTAAAACCCAATTTACGTATAGAAAAAGATTTTAAAAATTACGAGGCAAGCCTCCGGGAATTAGACCTTTAACGAGGGATTAAAGTGCTAATTCGCGACCTCGCTGAAAAACTTGATGCGGTACAACCTTAATTCTTCATCTTCATAATCCCCATCAAACTCTTCCATCGCTTCTTCGATCTTATCAGTTTCGGCATCCATAAAATACTCGTGGAGCTCTTCCTGTTGATCTTCGTCGAGAATCTCATCGATCCAGTAATCAATATTCAATTTGGTCCCGCTAAAAACGATGACTTCCATTTCTTTGACAAAATCTGTCATTGCTAGCCCTTTCGCGGAAGCGATATCATCTAGGGGTAATTTGCGATCCACATTCTGAATGATATATAACTTTAAAGCACTGTTAGAGCCGGTAGATTTAACTACGAGTTCATCAGGTTTAAGAATGTCATTTTCCTCCACATAGTCTTTGATAAAGTTGATAAACTCCTTACCATATTTTTTTGCTTTTCCTTCACCCACTCCAAACACATTGGACATTTCCTCAACGTTGGTAGGGTATTTCATGGCCATATCTTCAAGAGAAGGATCCTGAAAAACCACATAAGGCGGCACCCCTTTTTTCTTGCCCACTTTTTTACGCAGATCTTTAAGCATGGAGACCAGTTTATCATCAAAACCACCACTAGATTGAGTCGGTGCCTGGGCATTAGAAGCTGGATCAGCGTTAAATATATGATCCTCGGTCATCATAAAAGAATGTGGCTTTTTCAGGAATTTTTTTCCAGCTTCGTTGATTTTGATCACCCCATAGGTTTCAATATCCTTTTTTAAGTAACCGGCGACCAATACTTGTCGCAAAAGGGCATTCCAATAATGAACATCTTTGTCGCTGCCCAGTCCAAAATAATCTTCTTCATCCGTTTTGTGTGAACTGATGATGGCATTTGATTTCCCCATTAAGGTAAACACCAATTCTTTACTCTTATAAATAGCCTCGGTCTTCACGACCACATTAAGTAACTGTACCACTTGTTCTTTGGCTTCATGCTGCTTTTTGGGATTACGCATATTGTCATCAAGATCGCCACCCGGCATGGTCGCATTGTCAAATTCTTCACCAAAATAGTGCAGGATAAACTTACGCCGCGACATGGAAGTCTCTGCGTACGCCACTACTTCCTGCAAGAGCGCATGCCCTATTTCCTGCTCTGCCACCGGCTTGCCGCTCATAAATTTCTCCAGTTTCTCGATATCCTTGTACGCATAGTAGGCCAGGCAATGTCCCTCACCGCCATCACGACCGGCACGTCCGGTTTCTTGATAATAACTTTCTATACTTTTTGGAATATCGTGGTGAATGACAAAACGCACATCGGGCTTATCTATTCCCATCCCAAATGCAATAGTGGCAACAACGACATTAGTATCTTCCATAAGGAACATATCCTGATGCTTGGCGCGGGTCTTTCCGTCCAGACCGGCATGGTAGGGCACGGCGGCCACACCATTTACCTGTAACACCTGTGCCAGTTCTTCCACTCTTTTACGGCTCAAACAGTAGATAATACCACTTTTTCCATCATTTTGTTTTACAAACCGAATGATGTCTGCATCTACATTCTTGGTTTTGGGGCGTATTTCATAATATAAATTGGGCCGGTTAAAAGAAGCTTTAAATGTATTGGCACTGCTAATCCCCAGGTTTTTGAGTATATCTTCCTGCACTTTTGGTGTAGCTGTTGCCGTAACTGCTATAATGGGAATATTGTCTCCCAGCCGCTTTATAATATGCCTTAAGTTTCTATATTCTGGCCTAAAATCATGCCCCCACTCACTGATACAGTGTGCTTCATCAATAGCCACAAAATTGATTTTCTGTTCTTTTAAAAAATCAACATACTCATCTTTGGTGAGTGATTCTGGTGCGACATAAAGCAATTTGGTGATTCCGTTACTAATGTCATCCTTTACTTGTCTTACTTCAGATTTATTAAGGGAAGAATTTAAAACATGGGCAATACCATGCTCCTTGCTTATGCCCCTTAAAACATCAACCTGGTTTTTCATCAGGGCGATCAAAGGCGAAACCACGATGGCAGTTCCCTCTTTGATTAAGGCCGGTAATTGATACGTAAGTGATTTTCCACCACCGGTTGGCATAATGACAAACGTATTTTCATCGTTCACTATACTGGTAATGACCTCTTTTTGAAGGCCTTTAAATTTGCTGAAGCCAAAATATTTCTTGAGCGCGGCTTGTAAATCTATTTCTTGTAAACTCATTAATGCTTGGGTTAATCTTAGGCAATTTTGCATACATTTGCATTTTAAATATACTAAAATCTTTAGGACAAACCAACGGCTAAAAAACATATCTTTTGAATATTCATGAGCAGATTTTGGCCAGCGCCAAACAAACAATCGAGACAGAGCGCGACGCCATAGCCAGTCTTACTACTTTATTAGACCAGGAATTTGCCCATGCCGTTGCCTTGATTTTTAACAGTAAAGGTAGGATTGTACTTACAGGAATTGGCAAAAGTGCGATTATCGCGCAGAAAATCGTCGCTACCTTGAATTCTACCGGAACCCCTGCTGTTTTTATGCACGCTGCAGACGCCATTCATGGAGACCTGGGCACAATCATGCAAGAAGATGTTGTGATCTGTATCTCTAAAAGCGGTAACAGCCCTGAAATAAAGGTACTGGTGCCCCTCATCAAAAAAATGGGCAATACGCTCATCGCACTTACTGCAAATAGGTCATCTTTTCTTGGCAAGGAAGCAGATTTTGTGATACACGCCAAAGCCGAAAAAGAAGCCTGCCCCAATAATCTGGCCCCCACCACAAGTACCACCACACAACTCGTTATGGGTGATGCAATCGCCATTGCCCTGCTAGAACTACATGGTTTTACCAGCTCTGATTTTGCTAAATATCACCCCGGTGGTACACTGGGAAAAAAGTTATACCTACAGGTAAAAGATATCATACAATTACACGATAAACCATGGGTCACACCCACCGCATCGGTTAAAGAAGTAATCGTTGAGATCTCAAAAAAAATGCTGGGTGTGGCCGCAGTGGTTGATAATAATACACTCCTAGGCGTAGTTACTGATGGTGATATACGCCGTATGCTTGAAAAAAATGATATATTGACCGGCCTAACAGCCCAGGACATCATGAGCAACACCCCTAAAGTGGTCAACGAGAATGAGATGGCGGTAGCAGCTATGGATATTCTGGAGACCCACAGCATATCACAATTGCTGGCGGTAGATGATAAGGGTAGATATACTGGCGTTATTCATTTACACGATTTAATAAAAGAAGGAATTATATAATGGCAACAAAAACAAAAAAACCAGAAGGGGACATGTCTTTTCTGGATCATCTAGAAGAATTACGCTGGCACCTCATTAGGGCCACACTGGCGATTGTGATCATCGGTGTACTGGCTTTTGTATTTAGGGATTTTATCTTTAACCAGATAATTTTTGCCCCCTCCTACCCCGATTTTATATCCTACGAGTACATGTGTAAACTCTCCCAGATCTTTGGCTCTTCAAAAGGTTGTGATACCGAAATGAATTTCATCATTCAAAACCGTACGATGGCCGGCCAGTTCAGTGCTGCGATATGGACGTCTATTATGGCTGGTTTTGTAGTTGGTTTCCCTTATATCATATATGAATTTTGGCGTTTTGTCGCACCGGGTCTGCATCCAAAAGAGCGTAAAAACTCACGCGGTTTCATATTTGTCTCGTCATTTTTATTCTTTCTTGGGGTACTTTTTGGGTATTACGTCATTGCGCCATTATCCATTAACTTTTTGGCCAACTTTACGATAGGCGATCAGGTAAAAAACGAATTTGATATAAGTTCTTACATAGGTATGGTACGGTCAAGTTCGCTAGCGGCCGGGCTTATTTTTGAGCTGCCCATAATCATCTATTTCTTTACCAAAATCGGTTTGGTTACCCCAGAATTTCTTCGGAAATACAGAAAATATGCGCTGATCATTGTGCTCATTATTTCCGCAGTGATTACTCCACCAGAGATTTCAACACAGATTGTCGTATCAATACCCATCCTCATCTTATATGAAGTGAGCATCTTTATCTCCGCATTTGTCGTAAAGCAGGAAAAGCGCAGGTTGAGCAAGGAGAAACACGTACGGTCCGGAAAATAAATAACAAACCCTATTCTTTTTAATTTATATGACAAAAACGACTGATCAAGTACAGGAATTTAATGATTACCGTTCAAAAATGAACGAAAAAATACTTGGTGACAAAAACAAAATAATAAACCGAATTTTTAATCTGGACACCAATGCCTTTATGCCCGGTGCGCTGGATGTGAAGACCAAAGAACTGCTGGGTCTGGTCGCTTCTACCGTGCTGCGTTGTGACGACTGTGTGCGCTACCATCTGGAAAGCTGCCATAAAGTGGGTGTAAACAAAGAAGAGATCATGGAAACCCTTGGCATAGGCACGCTTGTAGGCGGCACTATTGTGATCCCACATTTACGCAAGGCCTATGAATATTGGGAAGAGCTGGAAGCACAAACAGAGTAGATATTTTTTTGTTTCGGCTTAATTGTTGCTAAAACCTGGTTATGAAACTACGCGCAGAAAACTTAGTGAAATCGTATAAAGGCCGCGAGGTCGTAAAAGGTATTACCCTAGAGGTAAACCAAGGCGAGATCGTAGGGCTGCTGGGCCCCAATGGCGCCGGAAAAACGACTTCGTTCTATATGATCGTAGGTCTTATCAAACCCAATGGCGGCACGATTTACATGGATAAAAAGAATATTACCAAATACCCAATGTACAAACGTGCACAGAACGGTATAGGGTATCTCGCCCAGGAAGCGTCTGTGTTCAGGAAATTGAGTATAGAAGACAATATCCTAAGCGTATTGCAAATGACCAAACTGAGCAAAAAAGAGCAACGTGCCAAGATGGAAGAGCTCATTGATGAATTTAGTCTGGGCCATATACGCAAAAGCCGGGGTGACCTGCTTTCTGGCGGGGAAAGACGCCGTACCGAAATCGCGCGTGCCCTGGCCACCAACCCCAATTTCATCCTGCTCGACGAGCCTTTTGCCGGGGTAGATCCCGTCGCTGTGGAAGATATACAGCGCATTATCGCCCAACTCAAGGATAAGGATATAGGCATTCTCATCACAGACCACAACGTACAGGAGACCCTGGCCATCACAGATCATACCTATCTCATGTTTGAAGGCAGCATCCTTAAACATGGTGTCCCCGAAGAACTGGCCAATGACGAGATGGTACGTAAAGTTTATCTGGGCAAGAATTTTGAACTGCGGAAGAAGAAGATATTTGAGTAAAGTGCTAAATAAAGACTTAAGACCGCTGCGCTAAAGGACGTAAGACTAAGACTTGATACTAGTCGAAACTTCATTCCAATTTAATTTACAGCCTAATACCGCCAAAAACAGGCCTTAAAAGCCTCATTTTATGTAAAAAACGCCCGATTTTAGCTTAAAATCGGGCGTTTTTGTAGGTATTTGAAGCCAATTATGCGTCGTTTTTATTTACAAACACAACGTTTTACTCAATAGTTTTAAAAATCAATGATGGATTAACCAGACCCAAAACATTTTAAAACGTTATTAATCTCATCATGTATTCTTTCCCAGAAAATATATAAATTCTTGCGCGAACAACAAAATAGTTGTACATTAGAAACAAAATTACTGCTTCATGGAACATGCTGTTTTAGAAACCAAACCCTTCGACACCAAATCGAGTATTGAGAAGGCTACTAATGAAAAAAGATAACGCTAAAAAATGGCAGTTGCGCGCTGACGGCAAGACCTATACCTGGCGCAATACCATAGAGCGCATGGGAGTTATACGAAATGGCATTCCGTATGAATCGCTAGAGGTCATCAGCAAAAGGCTAAACCGGCCTACAAAAACAGTCCTCTCTATTGTAGGTATTCCCCAGACCACTTACAACCTTAAGAAAAGCAAACACGCCTTAATGGATAACAGGGACAGTGAACTTGCCGTGATGATTACCGAACTTCTTGACTTTGGCATAGATGTTTTTAACCATGAGGAAGAAAAATTTCAACGCTGGCTTAAAAAGCCCAATATTTCCCTGGGGCAAGATTCCCCCGAAACTTTGCTGGACACGATAACAGGAATTCAGGAAGTCCAGTATTGCCTCAACCGGCTTGAATATGGAAACTTGGCCTGATGAAAGTTTTTAGGATTGACCGTGAAAAACATTTGGATTCTACCTTATCGGGCATTGGGGCTTCCCGCACAAAAGGCTTTCGCTGGAACAGCCTAAACACGAGAATGGTATATAGCTCAGAAAGCAGAGCACTGGCGATCTTAGAAGTTGCCGTTCATCTAGACCTGGCCGAAGATCTTCCCAGCGATAGATATTACGTGGAAATCGACATACCGGATGATATTACGATATTAGAAGTACAACTGGGCGATCTGCCAGACAATTGGGATGCTTTTCCGCCTACAACTATTACTCAACTGCTCGGTGATGATTTTGTAAGTCAAAATGAAGCCGCTATCCTTAAAGTACCCAGCAGTATTGTTCCGGAAGAATTTAATTATTTGATCAATCCGCTGCATGACGATGTCAAAAACATCAAGGTTGCCCGTACAAAAGCGATGAAATTTGACAAGCGCTTGCTGTTTAAGAATAAGTGACATTAAATCACTTTCCTACCGGAATATACCTTCATTCAAAAAATCTCTTCTCCCTTTTATAGATTTTCTATCTCACTATAAAAACGACCTAAAAACGGCTGATTTCTTGATAAAAACCGGTTTTTTCTTCTAAAAATCTGGTTTTCCGTAAAGTGTAAAAGTTTGGATTTAATATATTTAGCATTAATAAATTAATTATGTTTATAACTACGTTGTCAACATTACCGCAGATGAAAATAATTGATAATTTAGAATCAGACAAAAATCATAAAGAGCATATTCTCGGAATGATTAAAATGTCAGATGAATTGTTAATTACAAGCCCATATTTAATGAGAGATTTTAGTCTTTTTTTTAAAGATGAAATTCTATTAGATATTAAAAAAATAAATCTGATTACTACTTTATTACCAAATTCATTAGACCAAATAAAAAAAGTCCACTCTTTAAAATCATTAATTGAAATACCTAAAATAAAGTCAGGAGAAATTGAATGTAATATTTCCCTAAACAATAAACTGCATGGGAAAATTTATATTTTCAAAATGTCTGGAAAATATGTTGGGGGATTAATCTCTTCTGCAAATTTTACAGATAGTGGTCTTTGGCTTAATCACGAATGGGGAATTACTTTAAATAAAGAAGATAATTTAGAAGAATTGGAAACTTCAATTACAAATACTATTGAGCCTAAATATAAATATTTATCACACAAAAGTATTCTTCGTTTACTAAACCGACTGAACTCATTTCTAAATAAAAATGGAACTAAAAACGAGGAAGAAATAGACCTTGATTTAACTGAATTTTTAGAGACTAACGAATCTGAAAACAATAAAAATAAATCGAACAAAACTTATGAATTCAAAATTACCGAAAAGTATATGGAAACTTGGCAGGAATATTTTGATGAATTCGTAATCTTCAAACAGAAAAATAATGAAGTAACAGTTCCTCGTGATTATGAGAGTTATTCTCTTTATATGTGGTATAGAAAACAAAAGATATTTTATACCAATGATACTATACCACCAGAGCATAAAAGAAAACTAGAAGGAACAGGATTTTATTTTGGAGATGGTCATGAAATTAGATGGGCAAAAATTTGGGAAGAAAACTACCAATTATTGAAAGCATATCATGATGAATACGGAGACTCTGACGTCCCTCACACTAGCGATAATACTGATGCATTTTATTCGCTTGGTAATTGGGTTGCTATTCAAAAAACCTATAACAACATCGAGGTATTAAGTGATTATAAAATCGAAAAACTAAATGACCTAGATTTCATATGGAGTAAAGAATCGGCTGAATTTAATCCAAAAAATAAACAGTGGATGGCACGATATGAAGAATTAAAAGAATGGGCTGAAAAATATAGAGAAGCGCATGTGCCACAAACTAACCCTGATAAAACCCCAAACAAATTAGGAAAATGGCTCAATGACCAAAGAGGTCTTAAAAGAAAAGGAAAAGCAAGGTCTGATGGTACAATAAGATATTTAGAGCAAGAACGTGTAAATTTATTATTAGAAATTGGTGTAGATTTTGACCACGAAGAAAATAAACATATAGATGCATTTGAGAAACAAATACAAGAATTTTTAAGTTTTAGATTTCAGCATCCTAATCTAAATCCACCTATAGGAACCTTTAAGACTGAAAGGGCTGTTTTGGCTCTATGGAGACACAAGTTTGACAAGCTACCAGAATGGAAAAGGAAAAGATTAATTGACGAAAGAATAATATAATAATGTTGTACAATACCGTGTAAAAACGTTACTTATTTTAGTTAAACCGTTTGGTCGTTGCCGGTTAACTCTGATTTTCCTGCGGAAAATCCTCGCACACAAAACCGCAACGTTTCTTACACAAACACGTTAATCTGAAAAAACAGACAGAAATCTGAGCGAATCATTTCCAAACCAGAAATTTCATAAAAATAAAAGCTATTTCGAAAAATTCCACTAGAACATTCCATCCCAATATTTGCTGAATAATTATTCAAACCTAATCAAAATCTCAGCGTCAACTGTATGAAAATCCACCATTTTAGTACTGAAATCAGTCAAATTCAATCAAAATAAACCGCTTTCTCCTTACTTGCCAAATCACACAACACTTCCAATTGGCTTTCCAGAATGCGATCTGTTAAAAGTTCGAGATTTTTAGATCTAAAAAATAAACTACGCTCCTATAAATACGGATAATTTCCTTAATTTTATACGTATAACTAAAATGCAATGGACACAAAACTGACCTTAAAGCTTAATCAGGAAGTTATCGAGAAGGCGAAAATATATGCTTCAGATAAAAAATTGAGTTTATCCCGGCTTGTAGAATTTTACCTTCAATCGCTTACCACCGAAAATAAAGAGAACGATTTTGAGATTTCTCCTTTTGTAAAAAGTATTTCAACCGGAACAAGCGTTCCCACTGATATCGATTACAAAAAAGAATATTCAGATTATTTAATGGAAAAGTATAAATGAAAACCAGGCTTTTCGTTGTTACTAATATTATGTTGGATCTACTGGGAGAAAGACAGCCCTTTTATGAACCTATTGCCAAACTGGCAACTTTGGCTGATCAAGGAAAATTGACAATGGTGGTCTCTCCTATTTCCTTTGCAACGGTAAATTATTTTCTGGTAAAATCAGAAACGCCAGAAATTGCGAAGGAAAAACTCAGAAAGTTTAAAATTATCACTGAAATCTGTAAGCTTGACGTACATACCATAGAAAAAGGATTGAATTCTTCTTTTAGGGATTTTGAAGATTCCCTTCAATACTTTAGTGCCGTTGATTCTGACTGTGATATTATAATAACAAGAAATGGAAAAGATTTTAAGAACGCAATGATTCCAGTAATGACAGCAGATGAATATTTAAAAAGTATCCGAAAATAATTACCCACCTTTCTTAACTTATCTCAACCAAAACCTGTTAATCAAAATAAACCGCTTTCTCCTTACTTGCCAAATCACACAACAATTGCAGTTGACTTTCCAGAATGCGGTCTGTGGAAAGTTCGGGAAGCGAGTCAAGGGGAAACCAGTCCACGCCCTGGATGTCAAAATTGGGATCTATTGTTCCTTTTTGTATTTCGCAATAAAAAATCATTTTATAGAGGTAATGTGCTTCCGGCGGGTGTGGGTGACATTTTTTATCGAGCACGGCCAGTAAACGCACCGGCCGAACGCTAAAACCAGCTTCCTCGCGCACCTCTTTTACAATAGATTCCGCAGGGGTGAGACCGATTTCAGCCCAGCCACCCGGGATCGTCCACTTGCCGTCTATCTGCTCTTTAACCATTAAAATCTCCTTTTTTTCATTTAAAATCAGGGCGCGCACATCTACTTTTGGCGTGGGGTAATCATTCACCGGAAGGAAAAAATCATCTAGGGTTTCCACAGGTTGTTGGCTTAACACACTCATCATTTCCAGCGCGATGCGGCGTAATTCCTCATAGCGTTCGGCATCATAATTTTCGGAATTATAGACCAGACCGGCTTCCGCCAGGGATTTTACCTGTTTGATCATATTGAGTAAAAAAGTAGTTGACATGGTATATTGTATCTTTTAGTATGGAAATTTTCAATCACATAGCGCGGTCAAGCTATACATACACCTCAGTAATTTTCGATCATTCGACCCCGGTCTAAAGAATTTTAAACTTTTTTAAGGCAAAGTATTCCTGAAGATTTTCCAGTTTCATATATTTTTTAAGCCCCACAAGAATCAAATATATAAATATTCGCTAACCCCTTTCGTTCACATGTTAAATTAAATAGCTGTTTAACTGCAAGTACTTATTTTTTATCCATTAAGTTATAGTTTGAGCACGTTTAAGTAAAACAGCGCGTACTATGAAGAGCAACCACCCCGTTGAGCGGTGGTCAAAAAGATAACAGGTATCTATTTTTGTTAGTATATTGCGCGTTTATTTACACCCTATTGATTTTAAACATGGAAAGTAAGCCTTTCTGTATTAGCATAAAACCCCCACAATGTCCTACCACATGATTAAAAAAATACGATTAAAAGAATATCTCAGATTTTTAATTGCATTTCTTCTCGTTTCCTGCGCCACCTACAAACCGCAGCTTAAAGAAGGGGAGCAACCATTGGGCAATGCCGCTCAAAAGACGCCCACCCATACCTTTTTTATCGCCGGCGGTACCGGCAATGGTAAAAATGCCAGTATGGATGATGAGACCTTGTCGCTGTTAAAATCAACCCTGGATAACGCACCCAGCGAAAGTACCATGCTGTTCACAGGAGATTACATAAGCCCTAAAAAAAACAACTGGGAAAAAGACTCTGCGTTTATTGACCTTGAATTAAAGCTCGTTGAAAACTTTAAAGGGCATACCTATTTCATCCCCGGCATCAACGAGTGGAAGAGCAAAAATGCCAAAAAAATTGAAAAAGTAGAAGATTATCTGAAAGACAACGATCTCGAGAACATAGAGGTTGAACCGAATAACGTATGTCCCTTGGAATTCAGGGAAATCAATGAAAATCTTGATCTGCTCCTTATAGATTCAGACTGGCTGCTCAATGGCTGGAACGGCGTCAAATATATCAATCAAAAATGCGGAAATCTAGATACGCCAGACCGTTTTTCAGAGGAATTACAGGGGTATATCAGTGATGCGCAAGATAAAAACCTGGTGATTGCCATGCACCATCCCATTTTCGGAAACGGGGAATATGCCGGTAAAATCAGCTTTAAAGATGCATTATTACCTATCCCTGGGATCAGTTCACTAATAGAGGGCGTAGGGATTTTGGGCGCTTTTTCACCAAAAATGCTCAACTCAAGACCTTACGGGTATTACCGTGTACTTATGGCGGCAATGGCGCAACGATCTGACCGAATCACTTTTGTATCGGGTCATGAGGAAAACCTACAATTACTGATGGCTAAAAACACACCGCAAATCATAAGCGGTGCTATGGGTACCGTGCAGGCCACGCGTAGATCTAGCAGCGCCCTAACGGGCATCGGGGGAAGCTTACCTTTTGAAGGCATTTATACGTACGGGCAACGCGGTTTTGCCAAACTGGAATATTATGATGACGGTTCTTCTCAGGTAACTTTTATCACTCCAGAAGATGATGAGGAAGACATGCGCCTTCCCGTACTCCCTAAGTTCCCCGAATACAACGCCAGCTACAAAGACAGCCTGGGCGATAAAAAAAGCGTGCAGGTGGGCATGTTTGATAACGAAGCAGATTTTGAACGTTCTGGCTTCTATAAATTTTTATGGGGTGATCGATACCGCAAGTATTATACGAAACCGGTAAGCGCAGAAGTTGTAAAACTGGACACGCTCTACGGCGGAATGAAAATCATCAAACAAGGTGGAGGCCAGCAATCGAGTTCGCTGCGTATGGTAGATCCTCAAAACCGCCAGTACAACATGCGGTCTTTGCGTAAGAATTCTATTAAGGCCCTGGGCGCCCAGCTACCGGCCATTACCTTTGAAGCCGATAGCTATGAAAACACGGTGGCTGATGATCTTTTTTCAGATTTTTTTACCACTTCCTCACAGTACATGCAATTGCCTATTTATCCGCTGGCCGTTGCCGCTGGAGTTAACCACTCGCGGCCCCGGCTGTTTTATGTACCCAAACAGCGGTTTTTAGGCCGGTTTAACCAGGATTATGGCGATCAATTGTACTTTATTGAAGAGCGCCCTTCGGAAGAACAAAAAAACTTTGAAGGCTACAATCAGGCAGATCCCAAAAAAGAAGGCAAAGTAGGTGACTTTGAGAGCACGACAGATATGCTGCAGCTTATTCATGAGGATGAAAAATACAGTGTAGATCAGGAAACCTATATTCGCACACGCCTGTTCAACTTGCTACTGGGCGATTGGGACCGGCATCAAGATCAGTTTAGGTGGATAGAATATACCATCAGCGATGATAATGTGCGCTTTATTCCGGTACCTCGCGACCGGGACAACGCGTTCCCAAAATTTGGTGGCGTGGTGCTTCCTATCTTACAATGGTTTTTGCCCATCACTCGCTCTTGGGTATCGTACGGCCCAAAGATAAATAGTGTGAAATGGTTCAATAACCGCGGTTACAGCTTAGACCAGGCTCTGGTTACCGATTACGGCACCGAAAAATGGATTGAAGAAGCTAAAACTATTCAGAATAAAATTACCGATGCCGATATTGAAAAAGCTTTTGATATGCTTCCACAAGAATTGAGGCAAGACAGCACGTTTACCTTTATCAAGTCAAGCTTCAGGCAACGCCTAAAGGATTTACCCATATATGCTGAAGAATACGGTGAATACCTCAACAAACATATCGTACTACATGGCACCACAAAAGATGACGTTTTTAACATAGAACGCCTTGATAACGGTCAAACTAAGGTTACTATTAAAAGGGATATAAGTGAAGAGAAAAACCCTGTAATCTATCAGCGAACCTTTACCTCCGACAATACCAAGGAAATTTGGATTTATGGTCTTAATGACGATGATCACTTTAAGGTGCATGGATCGGGCAATGGAAGCATTTTTGTAAGGATCGCGGGGGGTTATGGTGAAGACCATTATAACGTAACCAATAAAAAAGGGCTCAAAATCTATGATCTACCCTATGAGGAAATCGTCTATGAAGCCAAAAAACCGCGCCAGCAGCTCACCAATTTATATACAACCAATAATTACAACTGGCGTTACCTGGAGGCCAGTGCAAATACATTTACCCCCACAGCCGGTTACAGGCTGGATGATGGCGTTTTTATAGGGGCCAAAGACACATATACAATTAATGGTTTTAATGGGAATCCCTTCCGGCAGCAACATGGGCTCACCGCAAAATATTACTTTACCTTTAATGCGATAGAACTGCGTTATAAAGGCGAGTATGCCAATATTTTTCCCAGGTGGAATTTTGAAACGGAGGGTTATTATACCAGCGATCAGTTTGCGACCAACTTTTTTGGTTATGGTAATGAGACCGTAAACCTTGAAGATGACCTGGGGCGCAATTACTTTCGGGCCCGTATGGAACAGTTAAAACTGCGTGCCGGTTTCACGTTTCTTTCCTTGAAAGTATCTGCTTTGTTTGAAAATTATCGCGTCAATGAAAATCCAAACCGGTTTTTTACGGTAGACAACGTTGACCCTAAGGTATTTGACAATCAGTCGTACGTAGGGGCAGAGACCACCGCTTATTATAATATTGATGACGCCGATGATTTTCCTACACAATCGCTCTATATAGGAGTCACCGCAGGGTATAAATTCAATACCTCACTTGCTGATAATAATTTCGGCTATGTATCTGCAAACATTGAATTCTCTCAAAAGTTGATAGAATCAGGCGATTTAGTTTTTGGGACTACTCTGGAGGGCAAGACCAATTTTGGGGAGGATTATTTCTTCTACCACGCCCCTTCCCTAGGCGGAGAAAACGGCTTGCGTGGCTTTAGGGATCAACGTTTTACAGGCGATGCCTATTTCTACCAGAGTTCAGACTTGCGTTTGCGCCTCAAGGAATATAAAACAGGTATTTTACCCGTTACTATTGGTCTTTTTGGCGGATTTGATTATGGACGCACGTGGCTATCGGGCGACCCCTCGAATGAATGGCACACCTCTCAGGGCGGTGGCATATGGATTAGCGGGCTGAGTTCTTTTGGTTTAAGCATGGGTTATTTCAACTCGGTAGAGACTAATATTTTTCAGGTAGGATTTGGGTTTGGGTTTTAGATTGAACTATCCATAGAAAATTTTCAAGCTGTATTTTTTCCGAATAAAACTAAAGAGGATTGCTTGAAAATCGATTGTTTTTAGCTTAAAAACGGTCTTTTTTGAAGGAAAACCGGGCAGTTTTTCTTTGGTGGCTTCGATACAAATTTCATTGCACTATCGTTTCATGAAATTGATCCTCCTAAAAACGGCGGACAGGCTCAGCCACCTAACGGTAGGTGGTTGAGTATTTTTCTAACGGTAAAAAGTATCGAAACAACCGGGGATTAACTGAAATCCTAAACTGGTGATTTTAGCTTAAAAACGGCTTATTTTGAGGGAAAAAATCCCGTTTTTTGGATTTATTCCCATTTTTGGGTTACTTTTGACTTTTATCCCAAAAGTTTACCGAATGACTTCCCAGCGTTATAGTATCATTGATGTAGAAACCACCGGAAAAGGCCTGCACGGTAGCCGCATTACAGAGATCTGCATCGTGCTGCTGGAGGACGACCAGGTGATTGATAAATTTACCTCGCTCGTAAACCCCGAGTGCATTATCCCGCCCTTTATTACAGGACTCACCGGTATAGATAATGCCCTGGTCGCAGATGCACCCAAATTTCACGAGATCGTAGATGATATTGAGCGCATGACACGGGGCTCCATTTTTGTCGCCCACAATGTAAATTTTGATTATAACGTGCTGCGCGGAGAATTCAAAATGATAGGCCGAGATTTTAACCGTAAAAAATTATGCACGGTACGCCTGTCGCGAAAACTGATCCCAAAATTATATTCATACAGCCTGGGCAAGTTGTGCACTTCGCTGGGAATCCCACTGAATAACCGCCACCGGGCAGAGGGCGACACCGATGCAACGGTGCTGCTCTTTAAAAAAATTCTGGACCTTGATCCTGAACGGGAAACCATAAATTCTTTTTTAAACGCACGCAGTAAAGAGGCCACGCTCCCACCCCACCTCAATAAGGAAAATTTGGAAAAACTGCCGGAAAAGACCGGTATTTACCTTTTTTTAGACCAAAAAGGGAAGATAATTTATGCCGGTAAAGCAAAAAATATCAAACAGCGGGTCACCAGCCACTTTTACAGCAAAAAAAACAGTGAATATTTGCTCGCTCAGGAAACCTACCGCATCGATTATGAGGTTACGGGCAACGAACTCATTGCTTTATTACTTGAATCTGAAAAAATTGCCAAGCACTATCCAAAATTCAACCGGGCGCAAAAAAAGGTACAGAACCCGTATTGCATTGTTTCTTATCAAAATAAAGCGGGAGCTAAACAACTGGCCCTTATTCGATCTAAATATAAAGACAGTGCGCTCGATTATTTTTTCACCCGTGCCCAGGGTATTGAACGTCTGGAACAGCTTTGCCAGGAGTTTGAACTCTGCCCCAGGTTTTGCGGCCTTCAGGACACTACAGGCCATTGTTCACACTATAAGATAAAGTCCTGTCACGGCGTGTGCATCAGAGAGGAAGAGGTGACGGCTTATAATGCCCGGGTAGATAAAGCGATCTGTGCGCTTAACCGAATGAACCAGGATTTTGTAATACCATGTGCCGGACGCAATGAAGAAGAAAGTGCGGTGGTGCTTGTGCGGGAAGGTATTTATCGTGGCTATGGCTATGTAGAAAAAGATAAGCAGATTACTGATTTTAATGAATTTGAAAATATTATTATCCCACAAAAAAATTCTTACCATACAGAACGCATTTTAAAAAGCCACATTCGTGAATATGGCAGCGCATGTATACTTTCTGCTTCGGTATCTGTACAGTAGACCAGCTTTCCACACTCCGAGACTTAAAAAACGGTTAACATCAGGAATGCCGCATGTTAAAGAGCGTTAAGTCTTAGGGATAACTCTACTTTTGGGTTATATTTTTGAAATAAAATATAATAGAAGATATGAGCGAAGTACAAACGAAAGAAATAAATAAAAAAACAGTAAATACAACACAAGTTAAAGCATTTGGCGCGCAAGCATCTGATGCAGATTTAAAAGAAATGCAGATCGAAAGGCGAGAGCCTACCTCAGATGATGTGCACATTAAAATCACATATTGTGGTGTTTGTCACAGTGACATTCACCAGGTGCGCAATGATTGGAAAAATTCGGTATATCCGGTAGTTCCTGGTCATGAGATCGTAGGTGAGGTTACTGAAGTGGGTCAAAATGTGAAAAATTTCAAAAAAGGAGATTTGGTAGGCGTTGGCTGTATGGTAGATTCCTGTCAGACTTGTGATTCTTGCAAAAACGATCTTGAGCAATATTGTGAGAATGGCGCTACATTGACTTACAATTCAGAGAATAAGCATTTGCAGGATCGTCATACTTACGGCGGTTATTCACAAAGTATTGTTGTGAATAAAGAATTTGTCCTTAAAGTACCAGGAAATCTGGATACTAAAGCGGTGGCTCCTTTATTATGTGCTGGTATTACTACATTTTCCCCACTAAACCATTGGAAAATTAAAAAAGGAGATAAAGTAGGCGTTATAGGTCTTGGCGGTTTAGGTCACATGGGTATTAAGTTTGCTCATGCCATGGGCGCACATACCGTGATGATCACTACATCTCCAGAAAAAGCAAAAGATGCAAAACGACTAGGTGCTGATGAAGTGTTGATCTCTAAAGATGAAGAAGCTATGGAAGAACAGGCAGGAAGCTTTGACTTTCTGTTGAACACCGTACCTGTTGGTCATGATCTTAATCCCTACGTTAGTTTATTGAAAATTGACGGTACAATGGTACTTGTAGGTGCTCTAGAGCCAGTAGAAATTAATGGACTTGGTCTTATATTTGGAAGAAAACGTATCGCGGGTTCAGCAATAGGTGGTATCAAAGAAACCCAAGAAATGTTAGATTTCTGCGGAAAACACGATATTGTTTCTGATATTGAAATGATCGATATGAAGAATATTAACGACGCTTACAAACGTGTAGTTGATGGTGATGTAAAATACCGATTTGTAATTGATATGGCATCGTTGAGCTAATAATTAAACCCCAAAATGTTCAACCTAACGCAGAGGCCGGTATCTTCAAAGATACCGGCCTTTGTTTTCTAAGTATCTTATTAATTGATTCATGCTATGTTTTATAGGAGTATAATAACCATTTACTTCTTGTGCTTATCGGCTTAAACACCTAAAGAGGGTTTTTGTCATCCTGAGCGCAGTCGAAGGGTAGACAAAAGCATCTCGACTGCGCTCGATGTGACATAATACATAACATTTTTTGTCTTTAGGAGTCCTTGTTGATATACATTACTTTTTTAGTAAAAAGGCTTGTATTTCCTAATATTTTCCCAAAAACGATATTTTGTTTATCCCTACTTCCATATGATTAAACAAAACTGTACATTTGATTTTTACGAAATCAAGAGATTTTTCAATGAATGCCGTTAAAACCAAATTCAGTATAAAAGACTTAGAGAATTTGGCCGGGGTAAAAGCTCATACTATTCGTATATGGGAAAAGCGCTACAATCTCTTGAAACCAGAACGCACCCCAACAAACATTCGTACCTACACCTTAAAAGATCTTCAAAAGCTGCTTAATGTCACTTTTTTGCTGGAGCATAAGCACAAAATATCAAAAATTGCCAAGAATGATTCACCGGCGATTGTTCAGATGGTAAAAGAAATCATTGCCCAAAAGGAAAAACCCGAAAACCACCAAGCGATCAATTCTTTTAAAATCGCCATGATGAATTTTGACCAGCAACTGTTTGCGAAAACCTTTGACTCACTTTCCCAACAGTTGAGCTTTCGCGAAATTTTTTATCAGGTGTTGATCCCTTTGCTCGAAGAAATAGGAATGCTCTGGCAAACCAACACGATAGACCCGTCCCACGAACATTTTATAACCAATCTGATCAAGCAAAAAATCTTGCTTAAGATTGAAGAATATCAAATTGAGCATACACCCAATAAAGAAAAGGTGTTTGTGCTTTTCTTACCCGAAAATGAAATTCATGATCTTGGTTTACTCTTTTTAAATTATGAGATTGTAGGTCATGGGTATAAATGCATTTACTTGGGCCAAAGCATTATGATCGAAAATTTAAAATACCTGAATGTTAACCAGCCCAACGTCCATTTCGTGTCCTATTTTACGGTGAAGCCAGAAGATACTTCAGTGGCCGAATATGTAAAATCCTTTAATAAAGAACTGGAAAACGATAGCGTTCCTTTCTATATTTTTGGCAGGAAGGCGCTGCGTGAAAACATTAAAGGCTTACCCAACAATGCGCGTCTTATCAAATCTATTGACTCTTTTATTGAAGATTTATAATGAAAAAGAAAATATGTATTATAGGATCCGGTTTTTCTTCGCTTTCGGCATCGTGCTATTTGGCCAAGCAAGGCCATGAGGTGCATGTATATGAGAAAAACAGCAGTATTGGCGGCCGTGCCAGACAATTAAAACGCGAGGGTTTTACCTTTGACATGGGGCCGTCGTGGTTCTGGATGCCCGATGTTTTTGACCGTTTTTTTGCCGATTTTGGCAAGAAACAAAGCGATTATTACACGTTGAAAAAACTGGATCCTGCATACCGCGTTTACTTTGGAAAAGACGACTACATTACCATTGAAGACACCCTTGAAAAAATCAAAAAAGTCTTTGAAACCGAAGAACCAGGAAGTTCAAAAAAATTGCAGCAATTTATTGACAAGGCCAAAGATAATTATGATGTAGCCATCAAAGATCTGGTGTACCGCCCTGGGGTTTCCCCATTAGAATTGGTCACCCCGCAGACCATACTAAAAATAAGGCGTTTTTTTAGCACCATAAGTAAAGATGTGCGTGGGGCGTTTAAGAACCAAAAACTCATACAAATCCTGGAGTTCCCCGTTCTTTTTCTGGGCGCAAAACCTTCAGAAACCCCTGCTTTTTACAGTTTCATGAACTATGCCGATTTTGGACTGGGTACTTTCCATCCCAAAAATGGGATGTATGCCGTGATAGAAGGGATAGAAGCCCTGGCCATAGAACTGGGTGTGCAGTTCCATACCGATAGTGTGGTGAGCCGTATACGTACCGAAAGCGGCAAGGCTGTGGGCATTGGAGTGAACGGCAAGACCATTCTGGGAGACATTATTTTAAGCGGCGCAGACTACCACCATACCGAAACTTTACTGCCAGAATCATTGCGTCAATATTCAGAAAACTATTGGGAAAAGAAAGTTTTCGCACCCTCTTCCCTTCTATTTTACGTAGGTTTCAATAAAAAGATCGAGCGGGTAAACCACCATAACCTCTTTTTTGATACCGATTTTAGCCTACATGCCCAAGAAATCTATGATGAACCTGAGTGGCCCACTGCCCCACTTTTTTACGCTAATTTTCCATCAAAAACTGATGCGTCTATGGCTCCAAAGGGTAAAGATGGCGGGTTTTTTCTTATTCCCATAGCTCCAGGGCTTTACGATTCACAAGAAATACGTAATACCTATTTTGATAAGATCATGGATCGTTTTGAGCATTTAACCGATCAAAAAGTAAGAAAAAATATTATATTTAGAGAGTCCTTTTGTGTAGAGGACTTTCGGCAGGACTATAATTCATACAAGGGCAATGCCTATGGAATGGCAAATACGCTCCTGCAAACAGCCTTTCTACGACCAAACCTGAAAAGCAAGAAAGTAAAGAACCTGTTTTTTACAGGTCAATTAACCGTTCCCGGCCCTGGAGTTCCACCTGCTTTGATATCAGGAAAACTCGCCGCGGGACTTATTGAAAAACAGCAGTAGTACATGAAAGAAATTTTTGACAGCTTATCGCTCAAGTGCTCACAGATGGTCACCCGGTCGTACAGTACTTCATTTTCGACAGCGACGCAAATGCTTGCGCCTAGCATCAGGCAGGACATACATAATATTTACGGTTTTGTGCGCTTGGCCGACGAGATTGTAGATAGTTTTCACGATTATGACAAAAAGCAGCTTTTTACCCGGTTTACCACAGACCTGGAAAATGCCCTGATCGATAAAATAAGCCTGAACCCCATTCTCAATTCGTTTCAGCATACGTATCACAAATACGGTATTCATAAAGACTTGGTCGATTCTTTTATGAAAAGTATGCGCCTTGATCTTACCAAAAGTGACTACCTCAACGAGGCCGAGTATAAGGCGTACATTTACGGCTCTGCAGATGTGGTGGGCCTTATGTGCCTTAAGGTTTTTGTAAAAGGAGATCAAAAAAAATATGAAGCGCTGCGCGAAAGTGCTATGAGTTTAGGATCGGCCTTTCAAAAAGTGAATTTTTTACGCGATCTCAAAGCCGATTTTGAGGAGTTGAGTCGCAGTTATTTTCCCAATGCCAATCTGCAAGAGCTTGATGAGGCAAGCAAAAAGAAAATAATAGATGAAATTGAGGCCGATTTTACCAAGGGACTGATAGGCATTCACCAGTTGCCCGTAGAAGCAAAATTTGGAGTTTATACCGCTTATCGCTATTACCGTAAACTGCTCAGCAAACTGAAAAGCACACCATCTATTGAAATAAAAAATACACGTATACGCGTGCCCAACTACGTCAAAGCTTCACTCCTGGCGCGCAGTTATGTAAAATACAGATTAAACCTTATTTAAAATGCAAACGTTCATTTGGATATTCGTTTTTTTAACCACTTTCTGTCTCATGGAATTTATGGCCTGGTTCACCCATAAATATGTCATGCACGGTTTTTTATGGTCGCTGCACCGCGATCACCACCATAAAGACCACGGTTCCTGGTGGGAACGCAATGACTTTTTCTTTATTTTTTACGCATTGGTAAGCATAGGCTGCTTTTTGTTGTGGCGCTATGAAAATGTGTGGATCGGCCTTCCTATAGGTCTGGGTATTTTTGCCTATGGCATGACCTACTTTATGGTTCATGATATTTTTATACACCAGCGTTTTAAAGTTTTTCGAAATGCTAACAATTGGTATTCTAAAGGGTTGCGACGCGCGCATAAAATACACCATAAACACCTGGGCAAAGAAGATGGGGAGTGTTTTGGGATGCTGTTTCCACCGCTACGGTATTTTAAGACCAAACAATGAGTTTTCTTACCGCCGCATGGCGAAAACTGTGCTTTGCCAATTATGAGATCGACCCTTCGATTTTGCAGCCATACCTTCCTGCAAACACCGAACTTGATTTTTACGAAGGAAAATGTTACGTGAGCCTCGTAGGATTCCTCTTTGACAGGGTTAAATTAAAAGGAATTGCGGTACCGTTCCACAGGCGTTTTGAAGAAATCAACTTGCGTTTTTACGTCACCCGCAATGTAAACGGAAAAAAGCGGAGGGGCACTGTTTTTATTTCTGAAGTTGTTGCAAAACCAGCCATCGTACTAGTGGCCAATATATTGTACAACGAAAAATACAGCCTAAAAAAAATGCACTACAACCACCATCTCACGACTACCGAAAATACAATTAGCTACGCGCTAAAAAACGAGGGAAAATGGCAGGAAATCGCCCTCACCACGGTCAATACTTCAAAACCTTTTGAACCCGGCAGCAAAACCGAATTTATTACGGAGCATTATTGGGGCTATAGCAAAAAAGGAATGCACGAAACCAATGAGTACGAAGTGCGGCATCCCAAATGGGAGAGCTATGAGGTCTTGGATCACAATATTGAGATCGATTTTGGAAAATTATACGGGAAAAATTTTGCTATGTTGAATCACCAACAACCCAATTCTACGCAGTGTATGGAAGGTTCTGCAATACGTATTGAGGGGAAAAAAGTGATTTAAGACATTTATTTAGACCATGGCCAAAACACAAAAAAATAATTTTTAGTATATTTAAACAAATTTGGTGAAATGGCACGAAAAACAAAAAAATCAACTTCGGATTCTGGACTACGCGGTAAGTTCAATGGCGAGTTATATGTTGATAAAAAAGTTTTCTTTAAAAGAGATGAGGTAAAAACGGTTATTAATTCCCTTAAAGATTCCATTTCTCTTAAAGAACATCTTCAGCACAATAAACATGAATTGAAAATAAACTAATGCATGCCTTATAATCTGCTCATTCTACCTTTATGCGGCGGATATTTTATACTTCTTAATTTTGTTTATTTCAAATACCGATATCAGCGTTTATCTGCACAACGTATTCTTTTAACGCAATAATCGCAGGTGTCTTTCTCTTATTTACTACTTTTTGCGTTAGAGCTTTTTTTAATTTTATTTTTTCACACCTAATAGATAAAATCTATAATTATCTTTCTAACACTTTTTCCATTAACCCCATTAATTATTTATGGACCTCAATTGCATCATTTGCAATTGCGATATGTATAACTTTATTGAGCAATGCGTTTATTATTCTATTCTTCGGATATCAAAAACCGATAGGTTATGCTGTAAGAAAATATGGTGATGAAGTGGAAAAACTTTTTAGAACATCGGCAAAAACTGGAGAGTTGATGCAAATCACATTAAAAAATAATAAGGTATATATTGGTTTTGCTGATATTATACCCGTTCCCAAAGAAACTAACTACCTCAAAATAACACCTGTTTTAAGTGGCTATAGGGAATCAGAATCAAAAACCTTGAGATTAACCACAGATTATTTTGAAGTCTTGGATATTTATATGTCCAATACTCCAGAATTTAATATCTATGATATTGATATTTCAATAAAACAAGATGAGATTCTTACCGCTGGAATTTACGATCAAAATATTTTCAATCTTTTTAGGGGGGAAACCCGAGAAAATCCTAAAACTCCATAAAACATCCCATTATTACTGCATAACTCACACATTCATTCAAAAACAACCACCGCAAATCCATCATTCATAGAATCTAACGCACTTATTAAATCAGGTATCAAATCCTCTCCATATTCCAAATAGAATTCTGAAAAATTATTAATGCG
>DRGP01000177.1 GCA_011050015.1 Leeuwenhoekiella sp.
ATGACGCTTGTCGCGTACCTCGTTATACGTTTTTATGAGTTTTTCAGATTCGGCTTCGCTTAACTCGTTTTTCACCCCATCACGGCTGTATTTTTCTCTAAAAAGCTGTTTTTCCTGGTGCCTTAGGTCATGAATTTGAGAATCATAGGTATTGTAAATGGGCCAGAATTTTTCGGCCTGGGTAGGTGTAAGCTCCAGTTTGTCAGTAATAAAAGAAACTTTGAGTGCTTTGATGCGCTCGTGCTTATCACCATCCTGTGCAAATCCACCAATACTCGATCCACAAAGCAAAATTATAAGTAGTACCACAGAAAATTTGTGGTATTTACCCAAATAACAGTGTCTTTTTGTATTTAAAAACCCGCTGTTATCTTCCCTCTTTAAGAGGATACTATTATCTTTCATAAAGATGGTGTTTAAACTATTTATCAGATATTTCAGGTACTAATTCATCTTCTAGCACCTGATCATCTATCATTTCAAAAAGAAGATCATCACTCATTGTAAAAGACTGAAAAATAGAGTTATTATCTTCAATTTTTGTTAGATCGTCTTCGGTCATAAACTCTTGAATACCTTCATCTGCCAGATAATCATGAAGCGTGGAAGCGCTTAAATTTTCAAATGTATTTTCCTGAGGTGCAGGGTTCCATAAAAATAGTACAAGTATAAGAGCTGCAGCAGCAGCTGCCAGTGCACCGGTAATAAAACGCTTATTCAAGGGCCATAAAATCATGACCTTTTTATTTTTAATACGCGTATCCAATGATTCAAAATAACCTTGGGGAACGCTGAAACCGTCTTCTTTATGAGCAGCCATGTCTACTAAACGTAGATTTTCCTTCAAGTGTTCTTCAAAAGTATCAAAATAAGTCTCTGGTACCTTGAAGCCACTATCACTATAAGATTCCCAATTTTTCTTCATAATTTTTAGACGCTTATTTTGCACTAAGGTTTAATGTTCAGTTACATATTTAGTTATTTTTTTTACGGCGTGATGATAGCTGGCCTTTAGCGAACCTTCAGTCGTTTCCAGTATTTTTGAAATCTCATTGTAGGGTAGCTCTTCATAATATTTTAATAAAAACACCTGTTTTTGACGCTGTGGAAGGGTATTTATGGCATTTTGCAACTTTTCCTGCACTTCATCTCCATCAAAATAGGGATCGCTTCTAAGGTTATCGGTTAAATGAGTTTGTAATTGCTCGTCGCTTATTTGCAAACGGCGGGCCTTTTTCTTTAAAAAAGTAAGGCTTTCATTTGTCGCAATGCGATACAACCAGGTGTACAACTGACTTTTCCCCTTAAAATTCTCAAGGTTTTTGAATACTTTAATAAAGGTGTTCTGCAACACATCGTCAGCATCATCATGAGAGACCACCATACGCCGTATGTGCCAGTAGAGCCTTACTTTATAATCGCTTACCAGACTATTAAATTGCTCTTGTAAATGATCTTTTTTTGATTGCAATGCTTTTCTTTTTTTACAACGTATGCTACAGGGCTGAAATCCTATTTATACCCTATTTTCAGCCCTTTTTCTTCCTTTATAATCAAGCCTAAAAGATAAAAGCTTTTATCTTAAAAGAATTCAAAATGACAATATAAAATTGAAAGAAAAATGTTCAGGAGCTACTGTTGAAAGAAAAAACTGACTAATTTTTATTACACACCCGATTATTAGAGCCATTTTTGCTTCTTTTAGCTAATTTTACGTAAGTTGAGGGTACATTAAAATAAGTTTAATGAAGAAAAATTACTTACCTAGACATTACTGGCTTTCCATAATAACATTCGTTATTTTCTCTTGTATTTCGATCTTGCTTTATACTTATTTCAGTAAAGGTATTCCCAATCAACTTACAGATCGATTGGAAGTTGCAGGGAAGGTGGCTACTCATAATTTTGAACTTTCAATTTCAAAAAATTTGCTTTATCTGGAGAATCTGGCACTACAGCTGGAAGAGGATGATGTGTATTCCAATCAATGGGACAGCTATTCTCAACGCTTAATTGATCGAAATGCAAATGCCAGATTTATAGCATTTATCGATGAAACCGGTGAATTAAAAGGTATAAATCCTTCAGATTATTGGGATAGTATAGATGAGCAATTGCGTTCAACCTTTAAAAAGTATTTTAATACCGCAGAAATTTCACAAAATCCGCAAGCAAACTGGTTAAAACACTATGGTAAAGCACACATTTTACTGGTTAATTATCCTATAAGAGGCAAAAATATCAAAGGTTCTTTGGTAGCAGCTATAGATATGGATGCTGAGCTGGGAGCCATTAATAATTTTTTAAGCGATTACGCATTCCTGTTGAAAAATGAGGAAGGCAATGTGGTTTATTCTTATAATTCACCAAATGTTAATGCCTTTGAAAAAACGCTCATTTTTAATAGTTCATTGACTCTAGACAATTCTTCAATGCAAGAATGGTCTATGCAGCTGTGTTATCACAATAATGATATATATGACCATTCTTTTATGGTGGTAGATTGGATGTTAGTTTTTGGGATATTACTATCCCTTTTAATGGGCTCTTTACTATTTTTCTATTTAAAATCACTGGATGCGGTAAAACATGCAAAATTAGGGAACATGCAACTGCTGCAGACCAATATGGAACTGGAAGGCCAGCGTAAAAAAGCACAGAAGGCATCACGGGCTAAAACCGAATTTTTATCAAATATGAGCCATGAAATTCGCACTCCGCTTAACGCGATTCTGGGGATTTGCGAATTGTTAAATACCTCTAGGTCTAAGACTGAAAAAGAAAATTACATACACATGATGCAGGAATCTTCAAAAAACCTGCTGGTGCTTGTAAATGATATTCTTGCTATAAATCGCATAGAATCTGGCAATGAAAATCTGGCTCTAGATCGTTTTGAACCCTGCGCCATATTAGAAAATTTGATCACTTTTCAAGGTCCTAAAATAAAAAGTAAAAATTTAAAGTTGGAGACCTGCCTAAATAGCTGTACTAAAAATGCGGTAATGGGTGATCGTACAAAATTTGAGCAAATCTCTTTAAATCTTGTAAGTAATGCCATAAAATTCACGCAAAATGGCAGTATTTATATCAGCTGTGAAGAACGTGTTATTGCCGGCTCTCGGGTTGCTATTTGCCTAATTGTCAAAGATACCGGTATAGGCATTCCTACAGAAAAGCAGGAAGCTATTTTTGAACGTTTTACACAACTTGATGTAGGCGTGCGTAAAAAACATTCCGGAGGCGGCCTGGGACTCTATATCACACGAAAACACGTGCAGCTCATGCAGGGCTGCATAACTGTGAACAGCAAGGAGGGCGAAGGTTCAGAGTTTAGGGTCAATCTTGAACTTCCGCTTGCGGAAAATACTAAAAGAACAATTGATCAAGCTTTCGTAAAAGAGTTAAAGGAGATGCGGTTAAGTGTATTGGCTGTAGATGACAATAAACTTAATGTTATTATTCTTGTAAAATTACTTAGAAATATGGGCATGAATCCAGATTTTGCCTACAATGGTAAAGAAGCGCTGGAAAAAACAGAATCCAAAAATTATGATATAATTTTTATGGATGTACATATGCCAGAAATGGATGGTTACGAGACCACCAGACGTATAAGACATACAGATGACAATGTATTGATTCTGGGTCTTTCAGCAGATGCAACAACAAGTTCTATAGATGAAGGACTTTGTGCTGGTATGAATGATTACCTCACTAAACCCCTGGATCTCGAAAAACTGGCTATTCTACTCAAAGAACGTTTTATGGTTAAAATCTCATAGCCTTATAAAGATTTTTCATCATTCACCTTTTTTGCAGTACCCCGTTGTTTTTTTACCTTCCCTACGATGGAATATTCAAATGTATAGGTATCTTTAGAGGTAGTAAGTATTTTAAAATGAAGTGCTTGACGCTCACTTCTGTTTTTAGGATTTATTTTTCTTGCAATATATTCACAATCATTAATCCAGCGTATACTGGAAGAATCAGCCTTTCCCTGATAATAATCTATTTCTAAGGTATCATTTCGTGTAAAAGTGGTCTGGCTAACTTCTCCATTAAGATACGTTTCAAATTCAAAGGTACCCGTTTTAAAAGAGGCACAATCTCGTTCCGGTGCATAACAGCTCACGGTTAAGATCGCCATGAGCATACCACAAATAGTGTTTTTGGTTTTCATCATTTCAAAATTACAATTATTCTAATTTTTGATGTGACACCGGCTCCATCATTTTTACTTATTTGTGCTTATCTATCGTCTTCCGTAAAATTCTCGAAGGTTCCATCTGTATAAAAAACAACAATCCTGCTTATCTGTTTTCCTGATTTGTTGACGATGTGTTGTACTTCCGATTGTTTTTGGTGATGTATCGATTTACTTTCAGCATCATTGTCATCAACATCAAATAAGTCTCGATCTTTCTTTTTCCCGATTTCCAGTGCGGGTTTATTTTTTTGCTTCGGAAAACTTCCCTTGCCATTAAGAAGCCAGTATAATTCTACTTCCGGAAAACTTTCAATGATCTTCATGACAAAATCTAAACTGGGCTTATTGCGCCCTGATAAGATATGCGATATCGAGGAGCGGCCCACATCAATCTGATCTGCAAAAGCAGAAGCTGTCAACTCATGAAAATCCATGATTTTTTCGAGTCGTTTACTAAATTCTTCACTGTTTACCATTGTAAAAGTTATAAACGGTTTTTCTTTCACAAATGTAACTATTTAAAAGAACTAATAGCTTTTACAATTGTAAACACGTTGCTGAAAAGGTCACCCATAGTTATAGTTTAACTTTATATATAAGCATTTAAATAATTGAAATATTGTATTTTACACTATTTATTATATATAAATGGAATTTTTCCGATATAGATGTTCCCAACCATAAACAATAGGTTTAACGATGTAAACAAGTGACCTGTAATCCTTTGTTTACAATTGTAAATATTCTTTATTTTACATTTGTAAATAAATTTACTACATGGATTATTACAACTTGAAACAATGGCATGCACAGCATAAAGAGACTGCGTTATCTGGTAGATATATAAATCAAACCCACCTGTTGCCCGCATTAGAAAAATACAGTGCCCATTTTGAAATTAAAGAACTGGGGACGTCTGTAGAAGGTAAAACGATTCACAGTATTGAGGCGGGGCATGGACCTGTAAAAGTCCTGGCCTGGTCACAAATGCACGGCAATGAAAGTACTACTACAAAAGCCGTTTTTGATCTGCTTCATTTTTTGAGTACAGATAAAGGAAAGGCTACTGAGCTCCTTGAGAAAATAACCCTTTGTATTATTCCTATGCTTAATCCGGATGGAGCAGCGTATTACACGCGTTTAAATGCCAATAAAGTAGATTTAAATCGTGACGCGCAGGCACTGACTCAGCCGGAAAGTAAAATCCTGAAACAAGTATACATGGATTTCAAACCTGATTTTGCGCTAAACCTGCATGGGCAGCGTACGTTATTTGGAGTAGGGGAACCCCCACGTTCTGCAACGGTCTCTCTGTTATCCCCGGCGCAAGATGAAGATCGTACGGTAACACCGGCAAGAAAGCGCGGTATGGACGTTATTGTGGCTATTCATCGTATGCTGCAAGCGTTCATTCCACAGGCGGTGGGGCGTTATGATGATTCCTATAACTTAAATTGTGTGGGGGACACCTTACAAAGCTTGGATATACCGACTATTCTTTTTGAAGCCGGTCATTTTTCGGGTGATTACAACCGGGAACAAACGCGTACCTTTATATTTCTTGCCTTGTTACAAGCCTTGGAAAAGGTGGCCGACAGGGATGATATCGTAAATTTTGATCCCGAAACCTACTTTGCCATTCCTGAAAACAAAAAATGCTTCTATGATTATATTATAAGGAATGTAAACTTACCAAAGAAAAGCATCACCGATATTGCCGTTCATTTTGAAGAAAAAATCGACCAAAATGGGGTGAAATTCGTTCCGAAAATCGAAAAAATAGGAAATTTATCGGATTATAAAGGGCATCAGGAATATGATTTTAAAGATAAAAAACCGGCGGAAAGCCTTAATTATCAATGGAAAGAGGGGGTTATTTTAACAAATCTGAAAGCGGATGGTGATTTCACTATAACGTTTTCGGTAAATTAGACTAAAACCTTGTGAATTATTCAATATAATTATAGTATTTTTGCATTATACATAATTCAACGACTAAAAAATGGCAAAATTCAAATTAGACGAGGTTGACCATCAGATTCTGGACATGCTGATCGAAAACACCAGGACTCCATTTACAGATATTGCAAAAAAATTACTTATTTCAGCGGGTACGGTGCATGTACGCGTTAAAAAAATGGAAGAGGCTGGTATCATTATAGGTTCTTCGCTTACCTTAGATTATGGTAAGCTTGGATATTCCTTTATCGCTTACGTGGGCATTTATATCAACAAAACCAGTCAGACTACCTTTGTGCTGGAACGTATCAATGAGATACCTCATGTGACCGTAGCGCATGTTACCACTGGTAAATTCAACATATTTTGTAAAGTACGTGCAAAGAACACAGAGCACGCCAAAAACATTATCTTTAAACTAGATGATATAGAAGGCGTTTACCGTACCGAAACAATGATTTCTTTAGAAGAAAGTATAAATGATAAGAAAAGGCTGATGCATTCCATTTTTCAGGATTTGTAAAGCTAGAATGACTTAAAAAAATAAACCCTTTGGCTTTGCAGACAGAGGGTTTTTTTTTATACTTAATGAGAATAGTCGGGAGGCTTGCCTCAACCGAAAAAACTAACTACTTTTAAGCTTGATCCCAGTGGATTCACCACAGGAATAAGCATTAAAAAAAACCAGCATATGTCAAGACAACCCAAACTAGAACGTTTTAATAATCAGGTAAAGGCTAAATATCAGGTATATAACAGCCTATTTCTTACGCTTCCTTTTCAAGGGATATCAGATACCGGAGTGCTTTTACCTCTTTTTGACAGTATTTGTAAACGGGGATATGGTAAACATTATGATCCCACGCAGATCGTCAATTATTTTTTTGAGAAATACCAGCGTGATGCTTCTCAGGAAGAACGCTATAACCTTCTTTTTCTCTTTATTCAATATATAGAACGCCAGGTAGTACTCTTTGATGCCATAGAGGACGCGGCATACCGTGAAGTGAATAACATGGATGGCCGTGGTACCTTAAGAAATATTAAAGAAGAGGCCGAAGCACAAAATAAAACCCAAGAGCTTAAAAGTTACCTATCTCATTTTAAAATCAGACCGGTACTTACCGCGCACCCCACACAATTTTATCCCGGTGCGGTTTTAGGTATTATCAATGATCTCAGTGAGGCCATTAATGCCAATGATCTGGAAATGATCAAGAAATTGCTCTCCCAACTCGGTAAAACCCCATTTTTCAAAAAAGAGAAGCCTACACCTTATGACGAGGCGGTAAGCTTGATCTGGTATCTGGAAAATGTCTTCTATAAATCATCCAGCTATATTTTTAATTACCTGCAACAAAACCTCTTTAAGGAAGGGGAAATGGACAACGAAATTATAGATCTGGGCTTTTGGCCAGGTGGTGACCGCGACGGAAATCCTTTTGTGACTACCGATACGACCCTTCGCGTAGCCTCCAGACTGCGCAATTCAATTATTAAAAACTATTACCGAGATGTACGCGAAATACGTCGTCGTATTACCTTTGTGGGAACCGAAAAACCTCTTGAAGATATTGAGCAGCGCCTATATGACAGCGTATACCTTCCCGACGAAGATGCAAAAATAACCAAGGAAGAACTGCTGGCTACCTTAAAAGAGGTGCGCGATCTGGTTGTTGAGGAGCACGAAAGTCTATATGTAGAAAAACTGGATGATCTAATCAATAAAATCCACATGTTTGGCTTCCATTTTGCGACACTGGATATCCGTCAGGATAGCAGCGTGCATCAACATGCGATGGAAGAGATCGTAAAACACACCAAAGCAAATGGTCAAAATCTCTTTCCAGATAATTATGCAACGCTGAGTGAGGATGAAAAAATCAAAGTTTTGCAGGGTGTTCACGGTAAACTGGATGCTTCCAGCATTACAGATGAAATCACGCGAAAGACTTTAGAGTCTATTTATGCCATGCAGACCATACAGGAACACAATGGAGAGCGTGGTTCAAACCGGTATATCATAAGCCACAACGAGACCAAGATGGATATGATGGAAGCTTTTGCCATGATACACCTTACGGGCTGGGAAGAACCTTCGGTAGATATTGTACCGCTTTTTGAGACTGTACCCGATCTTAAGGTTGCCCATGAAGTAATGGAAGGTCTTTACAAAAATCCCGAATATGCCAAGCACCTCAAAGCACGAGGCAATAAACAGACCATTATGCTAGGCTTTAGTGACGGTACTAAAGATGGTGGTTATTTAATGGCCAACTGGAGTATTTTTAAAGCAAAAGAAATGCTTACCCAAGTTTCACGGGAGCACGGCATTAAAGTAATATTTTTTGATGGTAGGGGAGGACCACCAGCACGAGGGGGCGGTAAAACGCACCAGTTTTATGCTTCTTTGGGCAACACTATAGAGGATCAGGAAATACAGCTTACCGTACAAGGACAAACCATTAGTTCTAACTTTGGTACGCCAGATTCCTGCCAGTATAACTTGGAGCAGTTGTTGAGTTCGGGTATTTTCAATGGCATTTTCGCCGAAAAACAAAAGGCTTTCCCAGATCAGGAGCGTAAAACGATGGAAGAGCTGGCCGAGGTGAGTTACAAAACGTACTCAGACTTTAAGGCACATCCTAAATTCCTTAGTTATCTGGAGCGTATGAGCACGTTGAAATATTATGCCAAAACAAACATAGGCAGTCGCCCCAGTAAACGTGGCACCAGCGATAAGCTTGATTTTTCAGACCTGCGCGCTATTCCTTTTGTGGGATCATGGAGCCAGTTAAAACAAAATGTACCCGGGTTTTACGGAGTAGGAACGGCCATTGAACATTTTGAGAAAAATGGGAAATTTGATCAGGTCAAACATCTTTATGACAACAGCTTGTTCTTTAGGACCCTGCTAGAGAACAGTATGATGAGCCTTACCAAATCCTTTTTTGGCCTTACCGCGTATATGCAGAAAGACCCTGAGTTTGGCGAATTCTGGACGATGATTCACGACGAATTTGAGCGCACCAAACGTTTATTGCTCAAATTGACCGGTTTTGACACGCTTATGCAAGAAGAACCGGCCGGGAAAGCCTCTATACAAGAAAGAGAACGTATTGTGTTACCACTTTTAACCATACAGCAATTTGCATTGAAGCAAATACAGCAACTGGAAAAAGATCCTGATGCCAATCAGGAACAACTTGATATGTTTCAGAAAATGGTGACGCGTTCCTTATTTGGGAATATCAATGCCAGTCGAAATTCGGCATAACTACACACGTTAATAATTTAAAAAAATCCCGCTTGTAGTTATACGTGCGGGATTTTTTTTTAAAAGCCATGTTCAAGTGATAAGTGCAACTGGCCAGGTTGATTTTAATTTTTCTATTGGACTAATGTAGCCAAACTTTCTTACTCTTCTATTGTTGATCAATTTTTCTATTTCTTCGATTCTTTGTTTACTAATTAAGTTTAGGTCGGTCTTTTTAGGGAGAAACCTCCTGATTAGTCCTATTCGGTTTTCTACAGTTCCCTTATCCTGCGATGTGTAAGGTCTTGTAAAGTATGTTTTTACTCCGTGCTGATCAGCTATTTTCTTATGACCGGCAAACTCCTTTCCATTGTCAAATGTCATTGTTTTTACCCAACTAGATCCAATCCTTGAGACCCTTTTACTGATCAAATCTTGAACAATATCAGAGTCTTTTCCTTCAAGTTTGTCTAGGGTTGTTACCAGTGTAGCTCTTTCGGTCATCACCAGCAATGCAGAATTATGGTCTTTTCCCATCATTAAATCGACTTCTACATCTCCCAGACGTGTTCTGTCTTTTACGACCTCTGGACGATCTTCAATCGATACCCTATCCTTAATTGTACCCCTTGTATTCTTATAATTGCCTCTTTTGAACCTACGCCTTCCGTGTCTGAGAAACTTATAAAGGTCTTTATACCTTATATCTTCGCTGCGATTACTCTTTTTACAGTCCCAGATCCATTGATAGATACATTCTAGCGATACACCATTTACTCCCATGCATTGCCATTCAACTGCAATGAGTTCTGGACTCCACTGCTCTTTCCTTAACCAGCCAGCTGCTTGCTCTTTTAGGCCATCGGTCAACTTGACAAATTTATTCTTGATCTTATGCCTAACTGCTGTTTTACGTTGGGCCAGGCGGGGAACATAAGTGCCAGCATGCTGTCCACGCTTTCCTATATTCCTTTTAAGCTCACGACCTATGGTACACTTATGGACACCTATTAGATCGGCTATCTCACTTTTGTTCTTTCCTACTTCCAACAAAGCACCAATTTGGTATCTTTGTTCTTGGCTGAGTTGTTTATATTTTTTCTTCACAAATCAAATTTAGCACTTGGCCAATCATTGGGGGCTAGCCCCCAATGATTTTAATTTGAGTTGCACTTATGAGTTGAACTTAGA
>DRGP01000178.1 GCA_011050015.1 Leeuwenhoekiella sp.
CAAGTTAGGTATGCGTATAATTTCAAATCTAATGAAAAATTGTCAAAACCACTAAAAAACACCTTGTTTTGTAAGTTTTCAAGTCTTTATGACCATCTTGAATGTATTTAGAGAACCCCACTTTAGAAATTTTTTATTTTTTAGATTGAAATATTTTCCAGATAGCTTTACCACCATTAACAAGTATTAAAGTAATAATTCCCACGACCAGACCAACTAAGAATTCGCCCAAAATACCGGGTAAATTTTCCAGTAGATGATGCACAAACTCAAGATTATGAACAAATATTCCGCCCGAGACCAATAGCAATGCAATGGTTCCTATAACAGAAAGGCTTTTTATAACCATTGGTAAAGCTTTTACTAAAAACCGGCCTATTTTATCTGAAACACTATTTTTTTCTTCATTAAGGTCTATAAGTTTAGCGCCAAATTCATCCATGCGTACGATCAGTGCGACTATACCATAAACACCGATGGTAGCCACTAATGCTATTAAAGTTACAACAATGATTTGGGTAGCTATAGATTCTCCAGAAACCGTTCCCAGTGCGATAATGACAATCTCAATAGAAAGGATGAAATCTGTAACAATAGCGGCTTTTATCTTCTCTTTTTCCATGCTCAGAATTTCCTCTTCGGAAAGCTTTTCTACCGAAGCGGCATCAAGTGCATGGGGATGTGGAAAGAAGTACTCATACACTTTTTCTGCACCTTCATAGGCAAGATAAAACCCACCGATAAGAAGGATAATGGTGATGGCGGTGGGAACAAAGGCACTTAATAAAAAGGCGACGGGCAGTATGATCAACTTGTTGAGCAGCGAGCCTTTTGTGATTTTCCAGAGCACGGGGATTTCCCGTGAGGACATAAAGCCAGAGGCCTTTTCAGCATTTACCGCAAGATCGTCGCCCAGTATTCCGGCGGTTTTTTTGGCAGCTACTTTGCCCATAACCGCAACATCGTCCATAAGGGCGGCAATATCATCGAGAAGCGCAAAAAATCCTGAAGCCATAAGTTGATTTATAATTGCGACCAAGATATGGATTTTAATCCCTATATAGGATTTAATTTGTCGACCCTTTATGTCGAAATTCAAAAATTGTTCCCTAGATTATAACTTCGTGGACTTGCCCCCCGAGGCTCTTAACTAAATTAAAGGAATCATCCTGATTTAAAATGTATTCACAGATAGCTTTTGCACATCCTGTGCATCCCTAATTTGCTATATTTGCCAAGTGAAATTATTGACATTCATATTTGCGCTGCATATCTTGTTGCTGAACACATTTCCCTGTGCCGATACCAGTATAAATCTGGATAACGAACAACAGGAAATGGTATTTAGCGCAAATTTAGATCATAGCCATACCGCTTTAGATTTTTGCACACCGTTTTGTACCTGCCATTGCTGCCATGTACACACGATAGATTTTGCTTTAACCAGCTACGCACCTTTTCATACCGAACTATTTTCAAGAAAATTTGTTTATAATAATGGTTTGGGAGAAGAAGCTGCATACTCCCTTTTAGACCCTCCACAAGTTTAATTCAGTTTTATATAGGATAGTTATATCCTTTATCCAAGGTCAAAGCCGTTTTGACCTTACTTCTTATACCAAAACCTGAATTAAATTTTAAATTGTATGATTAATAAAATCATCGCTTTTTCCATTAGGAATAAGCTTGTTGTTGGCCTAATGGTACTTGCCCTTGTGGGTATCGGTATGTACTCAATGTTTACCATAAACCTGGGTGCACAACCAGATATCACCAATAATCAAGTACAGGTAATTGCGCAATCACCAAACCTGGCCACCGAAGATATCGAACAGTTTGTTACGTATCCGGTAGAATTGGCAATGGCCAACCTTCCTGGCGTTACCGAAATCCGCTCTGTCTCCCGTTTTGGCCTCTCCGTAGTAACCATTGTTTTTAAGGACGATATGGGGACGTACTTACCCCGGCAACTGGTTTCAGAAAAACTTAACGAGGTCAGATCTGAAATCCCCGAACAATTTGGAAAACCGGGAATGGGGCCTATAACTACCGGTTTAGGGGAAATATATCAATACACCCTTAAAGCTGAAAAAGGGTATGAGGATAAGTATTCGCCTACGGAATTAAGAACCATTCAGGATTGGATTGTCAAGCGTCAACTGGCCCTTACCGAAGGAGTGGTCGAAGTCAATGCATTTGGCGGAAAGATCAAGCAATATGAGATTGCCATAGATCCTGCAAAGCTCAATGCAATGCATGTAACGATGACAAATGTGTTTGATGCCCTGAGCGAAAATAACGTCAATACAGGTGGTGCCTACATTGAGAAAAACAAAATGGCCAATTTTATACGTGGGGAAGGCTTGGCACGCTCTCTAGATGACATTCGCCAGATTGTAATAAAAAACAACAATGGCCTTCCCATTTTGGTGAGCGATGTTGCCGAAAAAGTTCATTTTGGCAACCAAGTGCGTTATGGTGCATTTACCCAAGATGGTCATGAGGCGGTAGGGGGTATGATCCTTATGCTGCGCGGTGATAATCCCAATGCCGTGGTTACCAATGTAAAAAAACGAATCAATGATGTGCAGAAGTCCCTGCCGCAGGGACTGAAGATTGTTCCTTTTTTAGACCGCAGTGAATTAATCGGTAGGACTACCGCGACCATAGAAAAAAATCTTATTGAAGGAGCACTCATCGTCATTTTTGTGCTGGTGGTGCTTTTGGGAAGTTTCCGTGGTGGACTTGTCACAGCATCGCTCATCCCTCTTTCCCTACTGTTTGCGTTTATTTTGATGAAGATCTTTGGGGTCTGGGCAAACCTTATGTCGCTCGGGGCCATAGACTTTGGCATTATCGTAGATGGTGCCGTGATTATTGTGGAAGGAACGGTTCACGAAATCGAAAAGCGAATCAAAGCCGGAACTTTTAAATTGGACAAACGGGATCAGCAATTCGGGCAGGCACAGATGGATGAAGTGGTCTATGATGCCAGTAGCACGGTGATGAATTCCGCTTTTTTTGGACAAATCATTATCCTGATCGTATTTACGCCTATTTTATTCTTGACCGGCATAGAGGGAAAAATGTTTCGGCCAATGGCTTTCACCTTTGGTTTTGCCGTTTTAGGAGCTATTATACTCTGCCTTACCTATGTACCTATGATTACGGCACTTGCCATGAAACCTGTTATGGGCAAAAAACACTGGGGGCATAAGGTTGAGGATAAGATTTCTGGTTTCAGTAATGCGCTGATGACCCGTATCAATAAAAGATACCGGCCTGTTCTTTTAAAATCTTTAAATCATGTACGTATTGTACTGGTCATTGCAATTTTGCTACTGCTGGCTGCGGGGTACTCTTTTAGTAGAATGGGCGGTGAATTTATCCCAAGTATAGATGAAGGGGATATCGCAATGCAAGCACTACTCCTGCCGGGCAGTTCACTGAGCCAATCGATTGAAACTTCCAAGAAAATTGAGAATATTATATTGAATAACTTCCCCGAGGTAGAAACTATGGTTTCCCGTATTGGGGTGGCCGATATTCCCACTGATCCCATGCCCATGGATATCGCTGACACCTATATTATTCTTGACAAGAATAAAGATAATTGGGTTTCTGCAACATCCAAAGAGGAGCTGGTTACCAAAATAAAGGAAAAACTGGAAGTTATATCAGGCGTAAACTTTGTTTTTAGTCAACCGGTAGAGTTGCGTTTTAATGAACTGCTGACCGGCGTTCGGGAAGATGTAGCCATAAAATTATATGGTGAAGATCTGGATGTGCTTTCAGAAAAAGCGGCAAAAATGGCCAAAATCATCAAAACCGTACCCGGAGCAGGCGATGTGAATCTTGAAGCCACCGCCGGCCTGCCGCAAATGACCGTTCGTTTTAATCGAAAAAAAATAGCGCAGTATGGGCTGAATATTGCAAAACTGAACCAATATGTGAATATCGCTTTTGCCGGAGGTACTGCTGGGGTGATTTTTGAAGGTGAAAAGCGTTTTGAAATGGTCGTGCGTCTTGATAAAGAGCATCGTCAAAGTATAGACAACCTTAAAAACTTACTGATCGACCTTCCCAATGGAAACCAAATCCCAATTAAGGAAGTAGCCGAAATAAGTTATCAGCCGGGCCCTATGCAGATTTCTCGTGACAATACTTCCAGAAGGATTTCAATAGGAGTAAATGCACGTGGGCGCGATGTGGAGTCCTTAGTCACTGACATTCAGGAAAAACTTGAAACGCAGTTAGACCTGCCTCCAGGTTATCGCATTAGTTACGGGGGTGCTTTTGAAAACCTGCAACGCGCCAAGCAGCGGTTAACAGTGGTGGTGCCCATAGCCCTTGCACTTATTTTCCTGTTGCTTTATTTTGCACTGGGGTCTTTGTCGCAATCTGTTATGATCTATATGGCTGTCCCACTTGCAGCCATAGGCGGCATTTTTGCCCTGGGCATCCGCGGGATGCCTTTTAGTATTTCTGCGGGAGTAGGTTTTATTGTGCTTTTTGGAGTCGCGGTATTAAACGGTCTGGTGTTGATAAGCAGGTTTAATTCCTTAAAAGAAGAAGGAGTTACAACGGTACGGGAACGAATTTTATTGGGCACACAGGAACGCCTACGCCCCATTTTACTAACTGCCCTTGCTGCAATTATGGGGTTTTTCCCAATGGCACTTTCCCATGGTGCCGGGGCTTCTGTACAACGACCGCTGGCCACCGTCGTCATCGGCGGGTTAATTAGCGCCACGCTCTTAACGCTTATTGTAGTGCCTGTGC
>DRGP01000179.1 GCA_011050015.1 Leeuwenhoekiella sp.
TAAAATAGGCAAACGCATCGGCATCCAGAACTTCTGCCCATTTATAGGAATAATAACCCGAGGAATAACCGCCTTGAAAAATATGTGAAAAAGAAGTGCTCATACAGTTTTCGGCTACGTTTGGATAGAGTTTGGTATTTTCAATAAAGAAGTGGCCGATAAGTTTAAAAAACACGTGCTTTCGCAAGGCGGCACCGAAGACCCTATGGTTTTGTATAAACGCTTCCGTGGAAGCGAACCTAATCCCGAAGCCTTGCTAAAAAGAGCTGGTTTAATTAAGGAATAAATTGAAAATCCGGGGTTTTTAATTTACGGTACAATATTTGTTTATTTTTAAGAACAATATGTTTTTAAAGCACTACCTTACTTAAAATTATTCCTACAATGGATACATGTAAAAAGTGTAAAAATGAGCTTGATTTCTGGCAAGTGCTAAAGAGTTTTTGGCTCAATTACAGATCGATCAAATGCTTTTTTTGTGGTGCCTTACAGCAGCATGCAGATCGCAATAAATTATTTGGGGCCTTTGTCATTTTTTTGACATTGATTTTCACGGCGCGTTTATTGTTTACAGGTGAATTTAATGCGATGATCTTATTAGGTTATGTACTGGTTACTGCTTTTACCGCAATAATTTTCTCTCTAGGTGCAGTGCCTTTTTTACGTTTTAATATTTTGCAGACACAGCGTTTTGAGAACAAAAACAAGGGATAACTACTAATTCTTTTTAATTTTATCCCTTATTTATTTTTCGCTTCAATCCATTTGCTCATAAACTTAGTCGCCTGTAAGGAATGATGCATCAGCATTGCGCCGGTGAAATTCTGTAACCGGTGTTCCATTAAGAAAGCACTGGTTTTTTCTAACTTTTCTATGAGCACTTTTGACCATTTTTTCATTAAAAAGCGGTTATTGATCAAAATTGACCCATTTTCTTGACCTTTTTGCCATTTTTCTTTGCCTGAATATAATTCTATAGCAGCAGTGGCAAATTTTTTGGCATTATCAGCAACAGTCCCATTAAAGGGTAAATTACCGAACATGCCTTCTGCGCCGATGGGTGTGGTTACGCAGGGTGTACCACATTGCATGGCTTCCAGGATTTTACCCTTAAGTCCCGCGCCTATTCGTAAAGCCGCTAGGCAGACCCGAGCGTTTTCAGTTAATGCTCTCGAATTTTTTACATGACCTTCAATTAGAAATCCCTCTTTTGCATTGTGCAATTGCTCCACTTTCCCAGTGGGATATGCTCCATAAATATGCAACTTGGCCTGGGGGAGTTCTTTCCGAATGAAAGGCCAGATCGCTTCCTTTAAATACAGCACGCCATCGTAATTGGGCAAATGCTTAAAGTTTCCGATGGTCATAAAATCAATCCGTTCTTCAAAAGGTTTCCAGATGGCCGTCTCAGCCTCTCCAATTTCTTCCACCATGAAGGGAAGATAAACAAGCAGCTTTTTGGGCACGCCAAAAAAATTTTGAAGCAGTTCCATTTCAAATTCTGAAATAATCAATGATAGATCACAGCGATAGATACTCGCGATTTCTCGTTTTGCCATATCGTTGACCAAAAAACCTTCGGTAAAAGGTTGTTTCTTTTTATGCGCTTCCCATCGTGCATTGCGTAGCCCGTGCAAATCTTCAGTATCGAGAACGCGCAGTGCGTCTGGACAATTTTCGGCGATGCGCCAGCCAAACTGTTCTTCAACCATAAAGCGGTCATACACCACAATTTGCGGATTCAGCGCTTTCGCGAAAGCGTCAAAACCGCTGTCATTAAGTTTAATCTCGTGGTTTTTTATGTGTAGCGTTTCCAAATCACTTGAATGGGAGCTACGCTGCGCCGTACTGGCAAAATGTAAGTCATAGCCTTGATTTATAAACACCTCCATAAGTTGCATCATACGACTACCCGCCGCAGAAGATTGGGGTTCTGGCCAAACATGACCTATAATAAGCACTTTCATAAAACAAAGGTAGCGCAATAATTTTTGCAAGAAAGCAAGCGATATTAACTTTCATTTATAATTGAAATATAAAGATTTCCCTTATATTTTAACCTATGGAATTTGAAGAGGCCAAAGTTAAATTTTTACATGCCTGGGGCGATCTGGGTACCAAATGGGGAATCAACAAAACCATGGCGCAAATACACGCGCTGCTTATGATCTCGCCTACATCGCTTTCTATGGATGAGATTATGGACGAACTGCAGATTTCCCGTGGTAACACGAGCATGAACCTGCGCGCCCTGATTGATTGGGGACTTATTTACAAAGAATATAAGTCTGGCGAGCGCCGAGAATATTTTGCCGCCGAGCAGGATATTGATCAAATGGCTCGAAAAGTAGCTAAAGAACGCAGCAAACGGGAGATCAAACCTACCATACAAGTGCTGGCAGATGTACAACAGATGGAAAGCGAAAATTCTTCTGAAGAACGGCAGTTTAAGGCAAAAACAAAAGAGCTTTATGACTTCGTCAACGATGCCGATCACATGCTTGAAAGGCTGGTCAACCAAAAAGAAAACTGGATCACCAAAACCATTATCAAATTGATGCGATA
>DRGP01000180.1 GCA_011050015.1 Leeuwenhoekiella sp.
ATTTATTTTATTGAAATTGTAAAGGAGGATTCCAAAAGCAGTAAAGTCATCAAATTCATTAAAAATTAGTGAGACAATGCAGTGCTGCTGGCTTGTGCCAACTAGATTTATAGAACGCTTTCTGTTATAAATCATCCAAAATGAACAAAAAACGAGGTGTAGGTACGATAAATTCGAAATAACCCATACTACCTTGTAAATCGAAAAAGAGTTCCGGGACAAAGAGTATAAACCTTACCAGGGATAAAATAATAATCTGCAATGAATAAAAAACAAAATTTACGACATATGGATGCCAACGATAATTGTTTCGATGGCAATGATGTCAGCCATAATAATAGTGAAAAGTTAAGTAGCTTAAAAATTTATTTGCCCGCTATATTCAGCTTTGTAATGTTCATAGCGGGAATTATCGTTGATTATATAGAGGTTTTTCCACTTTTTTCCGGTTGGATTAGGATGCTTTGGTATGTGGTTGCCTACATTCCGGTAGGTTTTCCTGTTATAATTGAAGGCTGGAAAAGTATAAAAAACGGTGATTTCTTTACCGAATTCCTGTTGATGTCCATCGCTACTCTGGGCGCATTTGCCATTGGCGAATATCCCGAGGGCGTTGCCGTAATGCTTTTTTACGCGGTCGGTGAACTCTTTCAAAGTGCCGCCGTCAAAAAAGCGAAGGGCAATATAAAAGCCCTTTTGGATGTACGCCCCAAGGAAGCCTTGGTTTATCGTGATGATGACTATGTATCAGTTAATCCCGAAACGGTGGGGATTGGCGAAAAAATTCAGGTGCGGGTGGGCGAAAAAATTCCTTTGGACGGTAAGCTGTTGTCAGAAAAAGCTTCTCTAAATACGGCTGCCATTACGGGCGAAAGCAAACCCGATACCATTGCCAAAGGCGAAAAGGTATTTGCAGGGAGCATAAATCTCAATGGGGTAATTGAAATCGAGACGTTTTCTTAGCAATTATATTGAGCTTTATACCTTATCTGTTTGTCGATAATTACGTTTTTGAAGATTGGTTGTACCGTGCCTTGATCTTCCTCGTTATTTCCTGCCCCTGTGCCCTGGTTGTTTCGATTCCGTTGGGCTATTTCGGTGGTTTGGGTGCTGCCTCTCGCAACGGCATTCTTTTTAAGGGAGCCTCATTCTTGGATACAATGACCAAAGTAAATACCGTGGTAATGGACAAAACGGGAACGGTTACCAAAGGCGTGTTTAAGATCAAAGAGGTTGTTAATAATGATGCTGAAGTTTATGCTGAGCAAGGCCGAAGTAAAGAGCCGGAATTTCCTGCATTGAGCGAAGTCGAAATGATGAAATACCTGATGGCAATAGAAGAACAATCGACCCATCCTATCGCCAAGGCGATACTGGAATATAAGACCGAAAGTGCAGATTTTGAAACTACCGAAGTATCCGAGGTGGCGGGAAAAGGATTGATGGGCACGGTCAACGGAAAAATCGTCTTGGTAGGCAACAAAGCTTTGATGACCTCAAACAACATACAGGTTCCTTCAGAAACAGACGGTATTGTTGAATCAATTGTAATGATTTCCATTGATGGAAAATTTGCAGGTTACGTAACCATTGCCGACGAACTGAAAGAAGATGCCCACGAAGCAATCAAACAAATTCGCAAAGCGGGGATTTCGAAAATCATAATGCTCTCTGGGGATAAGGACTCCATAACCAAGGAAGTTGCCCGGGAAATGGGTATCGATAGAGCAATGGGGGGGCTGTTGCCGGAAGATAAGCTCAACGAAGTGGAGCGGCTCAAAAAAGAAACTGGCACGTCGGTGGCATTTATTGGAGATGGTATAAATGACGCTCCCGTACTTGCGACCAGCGATGTAGGTATCGCAATGGGCGGTTTAGGGAGTGATGTGGCCATTGAGACCGCCGATGTCATCATCCAGACCGATCAACCTTCTAAAATTGCAATGGCCATTAAAATAGGGCGTTCCACCAGACGAATCGTTTGGCAGAATATTGGCCTGGCATTTGGAGTTAAAATTGCTGTTATGGTCTTAGGTGCCTTTGGAATGGCAACGATGTGGGAAGCTGTATTTGCCGATGTTGGTGTTACATTTCTGGCTATTCTCAATGCGGTACGGTTACATAAAATGAATTGGAAATAATATAAAAAACAATGTCTCAAAGTAGAAGAAACAGACGAAAGAAAAAAGTTCAAAAACCATCTAAAAAGCAAATCACAAAAAAGGATAAGGTCAAAGGTATTATTGCCTTTGTGCTTCTATTCATCGCTGCATTTTTGCTCTACTTTTTTGTGCTAAAAGGGAATATCCATAAGCATTGAATTTATGGTTTTGTTATAACAGAAAAAACTTATCGAATATCTTTTTTTGGAATGATCAACAGTTCTTTAAACTAAAGTTACCACTGATTATCAGCGCATAGTTTTCTTAATAAAAGATTAAAATAAAATGTTAATGTCACCTAAAACTCTCAAATTTTCGTAAATTTGCCACGATGAAAAAAATCTTCAGTAAAATAGTATCTATTTTAATGGCATCCATAGTGCTGTTTACTACAACGTCATTCGCGGTAGATATGCATTATTGTGGAGATTCATTGGTTGATTTTTCTTTAGTTCACAATGTTAAAACGTGTGGAATGGAAAAGCAACAATCTGAAATCAATTGTGAAAAGGCTTTCTCTGAGAAGCCTTGCTGTTCTGATACCCAAATAGCAATTGATGGTCATAATGAATTAAAATCATCATTCAATAATCTAACTTTTGAGCAACAAGCTTTCGTTGCCACTTTCTTCTATACTTACATTAATCTTTTTGAGGGCTTGGATGAAAACATCATCCCTTTTAAAGATTATACGCCGCCCTATCTCATACGGGATGTGCAAGAATTAAACGAGACATATTTAATTTGATTTTAAACAGTTCCCGATAATTATCGGGAAAATTAGCCCTGTGGTTCATACCATTTTGGGCTCATTTTGTTGTGTTTAATCTTCTGATAAATCAGGATTTTATTCAATGTATAACTGTTTAATTATCAATACCTATGTTAAATAAGGGTATAAAATTCCTCATTGAAAATAAACTTATCGCTGTTCTTATGCTCACGATCTTTGTGGGCTGGGGCATCGTTAACGCTCCCTTTAACTGGGACACTGGTTTTCTCCCCACAGACCCTGTAGCGGTTGACGCCATACCCGATATTGGGGAAAATCAACAAATCGTTTTCACCAAATGGGAAGGACGCTCCCCGCAGGACATAGAAGATCAGGTAAGCTATCCGCTTACTACAGCGTTGTTGGGTATTCCCGGGGTGAAAACCATCCGCAGTTCTTCAATGTTTGGGTTTTCGAGTATCTATATTATTTTCGATGAAGATGTGGAATTTTACTGGAGCCGAAGCCGTATCCTCGAAAAACTCAATTCTCTGCCCAGTGGTTTGTTACCGGATGGGGTAAACCCAAGTTTGGGTCCAGATGCGACCGGATTGGGTCAGATTTACTGGTACACTTTGGAAGGCCGTGACAAAGATGGAAACGTAACCGGTGGCTGGGATCTGCAAGAACTTCGCAGCATACAGGACTATTATGTGAAATATGCCCTTTCTTCCGCAAGCGGGGTCTCCGAAGTGGCTTCCATTGGTGGCTTTGTTCAAGAATATCAAATAGATGTCGATCCTGAACTTATGCGCCAATATAATATTGGCCTGAGTGAAATTGTCAAAGCGGTCAAGGAAAGCAATAAGGATATTGGCGCACAAACACTGGAAATAAATCAGGCGGAATATTTGGTGCGCGGTCTCGGTTATGTGAAGTCCATCGCCGACATTGAAAACGCGGTCGTTACTTCCGAAGATTATACTTCAATACGCATTAAAGATATAGCCCGCGTACACTTAGGCCCTGCCCCACGCCGGGGGATTCTGGACAAGGAAGGAGCTGAAGTAGTAGGTGGCGTTGTCGTGGCCCGTAATGGAGCAAACCCGATGGAGGTCATCAACAATGTAAAAGATAAAATAAAAGAGCTGAGCTCCGGCTTACCTTCAAAGAAATTGAAAGATGGCCGAACCTCACAACTAACCATTGTCCCTTTTTACGACCGTACGGAACTCATCCAGGAAACTTTAGGCACACTCAATGAAGCCTTGACCCTTGAAATACTGATAACGATACTCGTGATCATTGTGATGGTCTTTAATTTAAGGGCTTCCATACTTATTTCGGGATTATTGCCCGTTGCGGTGCTAATGGTATTTATTGCGATGAAATTTTTCGGCGTAGATGCCAATATCGTGGCTCTTTCGGGAATTGCGATTGCCATTGGTACAATGGTAGATGTAGGGGTCATTCTCTGTGAGAATATTATCAGGTATCTGGACGAAGAGGATGTGCGGGTTTTAAATGGTGAAACAAGGCAACCCATCAACACGCTCGTCTATAATGCTACTGCTGAAGTTTCAGGGGCGATCGTCACAGCGGTTCTTACCACCATCATAAGTTTTATTCCTGTGTTTACAATGATAGGTGCCGAAGGGAAATTATTTAGGCCATTGGCCTTTACCAAAACGATGGCGCTCACCGCATCCATTATTGTTGCCCTGTTCCTAATCCCGCCCTTTGCGGCATTCCTTTTCCGAAGAAAAAATATTCAGAAAACGACCCGGAATATCATCAACGGGCTTTTGATCCTTTTAGGAGTAACAGCAATAGTTTTTGGGTATTGGTTGGGCCTTATACTGATAGCCTTCGGAATTGTTGGACTTTTAAAGGATGCGAAAATTGCATCAAAAGTTTCCGACAGACTGTGGCTTTCTGAAAAACGAGCGAATGTGGTTAATATGATTATTTCGGCAATAGCCATTGTATTTCTTTTGGCAGAATATTGGCGTCCATTAGGCTTTGACCGTAGCATATTGATCAACCTTCTTTTTGTGGGGATCATCTGTTTTGGCCTTTTAGGAGCGTTTTCATTGTTTAAACACTATTATTCCAGCATTCTGAAATGGGCTTTGCGTAATAAAGTGCTGTTCCTCTGCATTCCTACAACCGTTTTCGTTCTTGGCATCTTAATAATGACCAATATGGGTAAAGAATTTATGCCCTCGCTCAACGAAGGCTCCTTCCTGCTGATGCCTACTTCATTACCACATGCTGGGGTAGCAGAAAATAAGCGGGTGTTGCAGCAATTGGATATGGCCGTGGCAGGAATACCCGAGATTAAGACCGTAGTGGGAAAATCGGGTCGGACGGAATCGGCGCTTGATCCCGCTCCCCTATCGATGTATGAAAATATAATCCAGTATAAATCGGAATATATGGAGGATTCCGATGGAAAACCCCAACGCTATAAAGTAAACGAAGATGGGTTTTTTATGCTGAAAGATGGCGGTTTGGTGACCAATCCCAACAACGAGGTTACCAATTCAGAAAACTACAAAGAAGCTAAGGTTGAAGATCCGTTCCTTATTGACAGGGGAAACCTGATGCCTGATGAGGATGGGGAATTCTATCGTAATTGGCGACCGGAAATACAATCGCCTGATGATATCTGGAACGAGATCGTAAAGGTTACCAAACTTCCGGGGGTCACCTCCGCCCCTAAACTGCAACCCATCGAAACCCGTCTGGTAATGCTGCAAACTGGGATGCGGGCTCCTATGGGCATCAAGGTCAAAGGTCAGGACCTGAGACAAATTGAAGCCTTTGGACTGAAATTGGAGGATATTTTAAAACAGTCGAAAGGCGTAAAAAAGGAAGCTGTTTTTGCAGACCGTATCGTTGGCAAGCCCTATTTGTTGATCGATATAAACAGGGAACGTCTTGCCCGGTATGGCATCTCCATCGAGGATGTACAACAGGTTCTTCAAGTGGCCGTGGGCGGGATGCCGTTAACACAAACTGTGGAAGGCCGTGAACGCTATGGCGTTCGCGTACGGTATCCAAGGGAACTTCGCGGAAACGCTGATGAAATAAAAGATATTTATGTACCCGTCTCAAATGGAAACCCGGTCCCCCTCGGGGAATTAGTGGATATCCGGTATGAAAAAGGGCCACAGGTCATCAAAAGTGAAGATACATTCTTGGTTGGATATGTTTTGTTTGATAAACTCGATGGCTTTGCCGAGGTGGATGTCGTGGAAAATGCCCAGGCACTTATCCAACAGAAAATCGATACCGGTGAACTTACCGTCCCAAAAGGGATCAATTATCAATTTACGGGCACTTATGAAAACCAGATTCGTGCGGAAAAAACCTTATCGATAGTAGTTCCACTTGCACTCATCATTATCTTTTTAATCCTTTATTTTCAATTCCGTTCCGTTTCTACCTCGTTGATGGTTTTTACGGGTATTGCAGTAGCTTTTGCCGGTGGGTTTATAATGATTTGGCTATATGGTCAGGATTGGTTTTTCAATTTCAGTTTTTTTGGAGAGAACCTGCGGGATCTTTTCAATATGAAAACCATTAATCTTAGCGTGGCAGTTTGGGTGGGCTTTATCGCTTTGTTTGGTATTGCCACCGATGATGGGGTGGTAATGGCGACCTATTTGACACAGACCTTCGATAGAAATGACCCTACGGACAAAGCCGCCATCAGAGAATCTGCGTTGATGGCTGCCGAAAAACGTATCCGTCCCTGCCTAATGACAACAGCAACCACAATCCTTGCTTTATTGCCCGTTTTAACTTCTACTGGCCGGGGAAGTGATATTATGATACCTATGGCAATACCCAGTTTTGGGGGAATGATCATTGACGTTACTTCTTACTTTATTGTTCCTGTTTTGTTCAGTTGGAAAAAGGAGGCCGCCCTTTCGCGGAAGAAGAAAGCACTAAAAAACAAATCAGGGAATACCAAAAATATTTCGAGATGATAAAAAAAAGAAAATACAAAATAGTTTTGGTACTTGTTTTTTGCTTGTATGCAGGTTTTGCCGAAGCACAACAACTGCAATCTTACATTCAGGAAGCCGAATCCAACAATCCGGATATCCAAGCTTATGAATTGCGGTACAACATCGCAGAAGAAAAAGTGAATGAAGTAAACTCGCTGCCCAATACCGAATTTGGGGCGGGCTATTTTGTTAGCGAGCCGGAAACACGTACCGGGGCGCAACGTGCCCGTTTTTCGGTCAAGCAGATGCTGCCTTGGTTTGGTACAATAACCGCAAGGGAAAATTACGCATCTTCAATGGCCGATGCAGAATACGTGGAGATTGCCATTGCGAAAAGAAAATTGGCACTTTCTGTTTCACAATCCTACTATCAGTTGTATGCCATTACCGCCAAACAGGAAGTTTTGGAAGAAAACATACAATTGCTCAAAACATACGAGCGATTGGCACTTACATCGGTAGAAGTTGGTAAGGCTTCTGCCGTAGATGTACTTCGGTTGCAGATCAGGCAAAATGAACTGGAAAAGCAAAAGGAGGTTTTAGGTGAGGATTACTTAGCTGAAAAAGTCCAGTTCAATAACCTATTGAACAAGGAAGAAAATAAGAAGATTACCGTAATGGATACGTTGATAATACCTTTTGAGAATATGCCATTTTCCAAAGATGGTTTGGCGATGCACCCCGAGCTTTTAAAATACGATAAACTATATGAATCGATAACACAATCAGAGTCCTTAAACCAGAAGGAAAGCCTGCCCAATATTGGTTTTGGTTTGGATTATATTCCGGTAGCAGAACGTCCCGAAATGAATTTCAGCGATAACGGAAAAGATATCTTAATGCCAATGGTTTCGGTGTCCATCCCCATATTCAATAGTAAATACAACTCTCGCACTAAACAAAATGAACTGCGCCAACAGGAAATAACAGCCCAAAAGAATGAACGGCTGAATACCCTGAAAACCCTTTTTGCACAGGCCAAACAAAACCGGAATTCTGCAAGGATAGCATTCAGCACCCAAGTAAAAAACCTAAAACAGGCCAAGGATGCAGAAAATATATTAATAAGGAACTATGAAACCGGAACAATAGATTTTAATGACGTTCTGGACATTCAGGAACTGCAATTGAAATTTCAGATGAACCAAATCGAGTCGGTTAAAATGTATTATGTGCAATCGGCCATTATTAATTATTTAACCAACTAAGAATGGAAACAATAATCTACATAAAAAATATGGTCTGCGACCGATGTATCAAGGTTTTAAAGACTGAACTGACAGGCGAAAACATTAAGGTTTTGGATATAAAACTAGGGGAAATTACGGCCGATATTCAAACCAAAAAAGATGAACAAACAATTCAGAAGGTGGTAGAATCGAATGGGTTTTACATTATCGATGGGGAGAACTTTAAACTGGTTGAACAAACGAAGCTCATACTGATCAACCTTTTAAATAACCTGCCCTTGTCAACCAATGAGAGGCTTTCAGAAATACTGTCAAAAGAAATGTACCACGAATATTCCAAAATAAGCAAAATATTCTCCTATAACGAAAAAATAACCATTGAGAAATATTTCATCAAACTGAAGATTGAAAAGGCCAAGGAACTGATACACAATAGGGAGCTTAACTTTACGGAAATAAGCCAACTTTTAAATTATAGCAATCTCACGCATCTAAGCAACCAGTTTAAAACAGAAACAGGTATGAGCCTCACCGAATACAAAACAATGGAAAAGAACATTAGGAATTCATTAGACCAAATCTATTAACAATTGATTGAATGACAGGGATAGCTAAAGATTACAAAATCATATTTAAGTAACTATTAAAGCAAATAGCTGTTTTTATGACAGAAGATAAAATATACAAAAAAATAAAGAAGCTTTTTGAAAAGAACATGGTCAACGGATATTCCAAAGCCGCAGACCATATGTATCATTATACGAAGCCATCCCCAGAGACTTACCCATTTCAGTTTTTTTGGGATACGTGCCTTCATGTTTTTATTCTGACAGCAATGGGAAGGAAGGAAAATGTAGATATGGCCAAAAAGCATATTAAAAGTCTTTTCGCCTTACAGAAAAGTGATGGTTTTGTAGGGCACATGATCTATTGGAACAACGTCCTTCCCGGGAGGATCACTGACATATTCCAGTCTAGGCCAAGTTTGAAGTTCGGTCTGTTGCGCACGCATATGAGTGCCCTGATTCAGCCACCTTTGGTCTCGCAGGCAGTTTTGAGAATCTATGAAATGTCCAATGATAAAAATTTCTTGGCGGATATGCTGCCAAAACTGAAAACATACTACAACTATATCGCTGAAAATAGGGACTTTCAGGGAGATGGCCTGATCTCAATCATTTCCCCATTTGAATCCGGGATAGATTGGAAACCCTCTTTTGACGAGGTAGTGGGATTCAAATCAGGTAAAGCAAATGGGAAACTTTTTTTAAAATTCATAACAGTGGATGCAAGGAATTTTTTCAGCGGTTACAATTTAAAGAAAATAGCCGATCATGATTATTTTATGGTCAAAGAAGTTGGGTTCAATACGATTTATGCCCAAAATCTAAAAACTTTATCCCGCTTGTGCGAAATTATGCAAGATCCCGATTCTGAGATATATGAACAAAGGGTCAAAAAATGTACAGCAAGTATGCTGAATGTCATGTATGATGATGAAACGGCCGCTTTCTATGATGTTTATGGCAAAGGGGATGAACCCTTAAAAGTACTTACCCCTACTATTTTCTTTCCGTTAATACTTGAGGGCATTCCCAAAAAACTTGCTAAAGCTATTCTGGAAAGGCACTACTTTAATGCTGATGAGTTTGGGGTTCCCTTTCCCATACCTTCACTTGCGATTAACAGCTCCGCCTTCAACCCGAAGGAGTCCCTTTATATATGGAGGGGCCCTACCTGGACGCTCTTCAATTGGTTTCTATACCCATATTTCTTAAAAAAGGGGTATAAGGATGAGGCTGAAAGGCTAATGGATAGTATGTACCGTCTTGTACAGAAAAGTGGCTTTCGTGAATATTACGATCCATTTAGCGGTAAGGGCCATGGCGCAAAGGATTTTACTTGGCCCGGATTAATCATTGATATGATAAAGCAAAAAAATAATTTCAATAAAGAAAGTGGCCCTTGAACAAAATGGATTTTCTGAATATTAAGAATTCATTAAGCTAAATTATATAAGAATAAGCCATAATTCTTAAACCACAACTTTAAACTAAACCATATTTTTAATAATAAATGAAAATAACAATAATAATCTGTTTTGTAGCATTATACACTTTGTTTTTTAGGTTCAAACGATAAACGAATTCAACGACAAAGTTATTGGCTAAATTATAGATAATAATCAGGACAGCCACAAATCAATTTAAGTATTGATCTTAAACCTATAAAAAATATAATATCAGATGAAAATTACCACCATTATTTATTTAGTGCTTTTTTCTATTGTTGGTGCATATGCACAAACCGAAAAATCCGTAGAAGGAAACGTTGACAATTTACCTGTGCGGGAATACACGTTGACCTTGCGGGAAGAACAGGTCAACAAGGCTGGAAAGCCGGTTATGGGTATGACCGTAAACGGTCAGATACCTGGACCCACATTAGATTTTAATGAAGGGGAATATGCTATAATTTATGTGAAGAATGAAATGAGCGTAGAGTCTTCCATCCACTGGCACGGTATGCTGCTGCCCAATTTTTATGATGGCGTGCCCTACCTTTCCACACCACCCATAGAACCCGGCAAAACCCTAAAATATGAATTTGCGATAAAGCAAAACGGCACCTATTGGTACCATTCCCACACGATGTTGCAGGAACAGAGTGGTGTTTTTGGTTCCATCGTCATACAACCGAAAGAAAAAACATTGGATTATGATATGGAGCAGGTTTTGGTATTGTCTGACTGGACCAATGAAAAGCCCCGGGATGTAATGCGGTTTTTAAAACGGGGCACCGAATGGTACAATATAAGAAAAGGAACGGCCACACCGCTTAATCAGGTTATTGCCCGGGGGGCACTGGGCGCGCAGGTCGATTTTTGGAGACAGCGTATGGAAAGTGCGGATATAGCGGACATATATTACCCGGCCTTCTTAATAAATGGAAAAGAAAATGTGGAATATCCAGAATTCAAACCTGGGGAAAAAATACGCCTTCGCATTATTGACGGCTCTGCATCAACTTCGTTCTGGATGGCCTTCGGCGGCCCAGACCCTTTGCTTGTCTCGGCAGATGGTAAAGATGTTGTTCCTGTTAAAAGAAACAAAACTTTTATTGCCGTTGCGGAAACCTACGATTTTATCGTGACCATACCGGAGAACGGCAAACTGGAATTTAAAATTATGGCTCAGGATGGCTCCGGTTCCGCAACTGCCTACTTGGGTCAAGGCCCTATCGTTGCTGCTCCTGATGTTTCCAGACCCGATAAAATAGCAATGATGCAACAAATGGCCAAAATGAAAATGAAAATGGGTGCACCCGCTTTAAAATTCCGCCCGGGCAAAGACGAGCGATATCAGATGAAGGAGAAATGGGGCATGCAAATGGACGATAATATGCAGATGGAAGGAATGAAGGAAATGGATATGGGTATGATGAACGAGGACAAGTCCAAAGGTAAGAATATGGAAATGAAGAAGGGTAAAATGGAAGGTATGCAAATGAATATGAAAAAGGATTCGATGCAGATGGACCGTTCCAAAATGGCCGGGATGGATACGAAAAAGGGTGCCAAAATGAAAGAGGCCTCTCAAATGGAGGATATGAACAAGACGAACCCGACTGCAGGACGGGAAGTGATGGACGAAGCAGATGATATGCAGGGAATGGATATGTTTTCGCAATACAACTATGACTACCTGAAGTCGCCAGAAAAGACCAGCTATGATCCTGATGTGCCCGTAACCGAAATCCTATTGAACCTTACCGGGAATATGCAACGCTATATCTGGAGTATGAACGGTGTTCCTCTATCTGAAGCAGATAAAATAAAGATCAAGGGAGACGAGGTAACCAGGATTACCTTCAACAATTTGACCATGATGCACCACCCGATGCACCTTCACGGCCACTTCTTTAGGGTCATCAATGAAAACGGGGAATATTCCCCTCTAAAACACACGGTCAATGTACCGCCCATGCAAAAGATGACCATTGAATTCTATGGCAATGAATACGGCGATTGGTTTTTCCATTGCCATATTCTTTACCATTTAGTAAGTGGTATGGCACGCATTGTCAGCTATGACACCCCTAGGGATCCAAGGCTAGAAGAATATCCGGTCTCCAAGCTTCTGGATGAGACCGATCGGTATTATTCCTATGGAATGATAGATGCGGCATCGCATATGACCACATTGAACCTCATATCGTCCAATATCCGAAATCAGTTTAGTTTCCGGGGGGAATATGGATGGAATAAAAATATGGAGGTGGAAGCTGCTTATGATAGATACCTTTATGATTATTTGACGGTTTTTGGCGGTGTAAATGTCGAGAACGAAATGGAGGATAGCCTCGATGAGATAACAACAACGGCAATAGCAGGGGTAAGATATCTTACGCCCTACTTATTTACATTGGATGTGAGGATGGATAGTAAGTTACGCCCGCAGATTAGCTTGAGCCGTGCAATCAGTATTTTTCCACGAACAATATTGTTCGGAATGTATGAGTACCAGGCAGATTTTGGGTGGGTAGATGAACTGCCCCAAGGAGATAATTTCAAAAAAGAGGTTACCTGGAGCACAGGTATTGAATATTTTTTATCCAAGAATTTTTCCTTGATGGGAAGTTATGATAACCGTTTCGGTGTTGGAGGGGGGATTTCCGCAAGGTTTTAAATGAAATATTATGATGTACGAATGGGACTGGTTGATTTTAGTAGGGGAGATCATACTCGGTGTTTTTATCTATTCCGGGAGGAAAAATAAAATGCTGAAAAAGCAAAAGGATACCTTGAAAAATATTGGATGAACGCTATGCCAAAGGCGAAATCACAAAAGAAGAATATATCGAACCTAAAGAAACAATCAAAACGAAAATATAATGAGGCGTCAATACTATTGACGCTCAATTGCAAAAATTAACTCAATTATTAATTAAATTTTAAACATTATGAAAAATTCAAAACTGATTGAAGCATTGAACAATTGTGTTGCGCATTGCAATTATTGTGCAGATGCCTGTCTTGACGAAGACAATCTCAAAATGATGGTAACCTGTATTAGGACAGATCGCGCCTGTGCAGAAATCTGCAATGCGACCGCTGCACTATTGGCCTTTGACCACGCTTCCGCGAAAGCAATGGTAGAGCAGTGCCGTGCCATCTGTAAAGAATGTGCCGAAGAATGTGAGAAGCATGACTCACAGCATTGTAAGGACTGTGCAGAAGCGTGTAAAAAATGCGCAGAGGCCTGTGAAACTTATTTAAGCTAGTAATAATTAGTAATCTTCCCCTATTTAAAGGGGGAAGATTAATCAAAAATCCAATCTGGAATAGACCCTAAAATATGGGTATGACAGAAATTAAATTTTTAAACTACAATTAAAATTAAATCAAGATGAAAAAAATAAAAATGACACTAGGTATCCTAATATTGACACTGGCAACTCTCACTGCAACTTCCTGTAAGGATGGAAAAAAAGAAGGGGCAACAGCACCAATGTCCAGTGAAATGCATCAGGAAGATTCAGCATCTGAAATGATGGCAGATAATTCAAGTAAAGAAGGTTTATCTGCAATCTTAGATAATTACCTGAAAATCAAAAATGCTTTGGTTGCCGACAACCAAGAAGATGCCGCTAAAGCTGGTGGGATGTTAGTGGCTGATTTTGAGGAGTTTGATAAGAGCAGTTACTCTTCAGAAGAAAAACAGGAAATGACAGACATCATCGAAGATGCCAAAGAACACGCAGAACATATTTCAGAAAGCCCAATCGAGCACCAGCGAGAACATTTTGACATCTTGAGCAAGGATATGATCGATATGGTTGCGATAACAGGAACCGATAAAAAGCTGTATCAGGATTTTTGCCCTATGTACAATGACAACAAAGGGGCTCAATGGTTGAGCACCACTGAAGAAATCAAAAACCCATATATGGGCAGCAAAATGCCGGGATGTGGAAAAGTGCAGAAAGAGATCAAGTAATTGAAGGTCTTTAAAACCATAGCGTGGGTCTTACTGTTTGCATTTGTCGGTATCCAATTTTTTCCCACAGACCGCAATCAAAAGAAAGCCGTGTATGTTTCCGATTTTATGAGGGTCAATAATGTCCCCCCTAGGGTACAAAATAAGATAGAAGTGTCCTGCTACGACTGTCATAGC
>DRGP01000181.1 GCA_011050015.1 Leeuwenhoekiella sp.
GAAATCACAATGGCCAGTACCAGAAAACTACCCAAACTGGCCGAAAGTATCAATCCCCAGCTACCGCTTAAAAAACCGGTGGAAATACCCAAAAAACTGCCTCCCAGGATAAAAATTGCCACACCCAGACTTGCCCCGCTGCTTATGCCCAGTACAAAAGGCCCCGCGAGGGGATTTTTAAAGAGTGTTTGCATCATGAGTCCTGCCGCGGCGAGGCCGCTACCGGTCATAAGCGCAGCAATTGTGAGTATTCTGGCCTATTTTAGTCCGGCGAATGAGCTACAGCGCTATATTTTCTGGTCCTTTGGTAGTCTGGGCGATATTTCATGGAGCGGTATCGGCATTCTTTCTATTTGCTATACACTGGGCATTATACTTTGCTTAAGTATTTTAAAAAATCTGAACAGTTTGCTTCTAGGCGATTTATACGCCCAGACTTTGGGTATTTCGTTAAAAAAAAGTCGGCTTATCATCATAATCGCCACCAGTATTCTCGCGGGCAGTCTTACCGCCTTTACAGGGCCCATTGCCTTTGTGGGACTGGCGGTTCCGCATTTGATCAGGCAGCTCTTTAATTCAACCAACCATTGGATATTGATGCCAGCTTCACTCCTGGGTGGCGCGCTGCTTATGCTTATTTGCGATAGCATTGCACAGGCGCCTTTTAACGCGTACACCTTACCCATAAACGCGATTACTTCGCTGGTGGGTGCACCCGTCGTGATCTGGTTATTGGTGCGGAAGAAAAAATTGATCTTTTAATATGGTCAAAAATAATCAACATACACACGACTCCAATCCGGTTCTACGTACCGAAAACCTTGCGGTGGGTTATACACTGAAAGCGAAAAAAAAAGTGGTCGTTTCCGGTATTACTATGGAATTTAAAAAAGGGGAGCTCCTAGGTCTTGTAGGCATCAACGGTTCGGGGAAATCTACTTTGCTTCGCAGTCTTTCCGGCTTGCAGGAACCGCTGAACGGAAGGGTCTTTCTGGAAGGTGAAACCTTAGATCAAATTTCAGCAGAAAGACGATCCCAGCAATTGAGCGTCGTACTCACCGGCCAGCATATTTCTAAAAACCTAAGTGTGGTAGAATTAGTAGCTTTAGGAAGGCAACCATACACCAATTGGCTGGGAAGTATGAGCAAAACCGACATAAGGAGCATCAATAACGCACTGGCCGCCACCGAACTGCAGGGCTTAAAAAATGAAAAATGCCACACCCTGAGCGATGGCCAGTTGCAGCGCGCACTCATTGCCCGGGCACTCGCCCAGGATACCAATCTTATCATTCTGGATGAACCCACCACACATCTGGACCTCCACCACAAGGCTTCAGTATTGATGTTATTGCGTCAAATTTGCAAAAAGACGGGGACAACGATTCTATTTTCTACCCATGATATCGAATTGATCATTCCGCTATGCGATAAAATGCTCGTTTTACACGACGGAAAATGCACCATGGATGCACCCCAAAAGCTAGTTAAAAACGGTACTTTTTCAAGGCTATTTCCAGAAAAAATCATCGGTTTTGACCCTGAAACAAGCCGTTTTTACCTGAAAAAATAAAGATTTCCATATCTACTTTTGCCTTTCCAAATATGTATCTTTGAGACCAAGCACATTGTTATGAGTCAATCCCTTTTATTGCTGACTGTAGGTTGTGTAGCACTGCTTATAGGTGTTTTAATGGGATTCTTGTTTTCCAATGCTAAAAAAAACGGCCATCTGAGCAGATTAAACGAGCGGCTTGACCTACAGGCGCTTCAATTGCAAAAAACAGAACGCCAGTTTCAGGAAACCCAGGACGAAAAAAATAATTTACTCAGCGAGATCAGCAGCGTTCAGCAAAACCTTACACGCCGTAATGTAGAACTGGAACACCTCAAACAGCGCATGACCGAAAAAACCGGTGAACTGGAAGAATTGCAGGCACGGTTTACAAGGGATTTTGAATTGGTCGCAAATAAAATACTTGATGAAAAATCGACCAAATTCACCTTGCAGAACAAAGAAAATCTAGATAGTATTCTCAAGCCCTTGCATGAAAAAATAAACAGTTTTGAGAAAAAAGTAGAAGATACCAATAAGGAAAGTCTGGGCCGGCATAGCGAACTGCGCCAGCAGATCAAAGGCCTGGCAGAACTCAACCTACAGATGAGCCGCGACGCTGACAACCTGACCAAGGCATTAAAAGGCGACTCCAAAATGCAGGGCAACTGGGGTGAACTTATACTCACCCGTGTTCTGGAAAAATCGGGGCTTGAGCAAGGTCGCGAATACACCTTGCAGGATAGCCACGCCAGCGAGAACGGGCGCCGCCTACAAACCGATGTGCTTATTCACTTACCCGATGGCAAAAAAATGGTTGTGGACAGCAAAGTCTCGCTTACCGCTTTTGAACGCTTTGTTTCTGAAGAAGATGAAGCACTGAAAAAAGAGCATTTAAAGCAGCACATCGCTTCCATAAAACGGCATATTGATCAATTAAGTGCAAAAAACTATCCCTATCTTATTGATGAAAGTCCAGATACCACTTTTATGTTTATCCCTGTAGAACCTGCTTTTGCAATTGCTTCGGCAAATGCGCCACAGTTATACGAGATGGCTTTTGACAAGCAGGTGATCATTGTCACCCCTTCTACACTCCTCGCTGCCCTACGTCTGGTAGAAAATCTTTGGCAGAACGATAAGCAAAAGAAAAATGCTATTGAGATTGCCACGCAAGCCGGCAAATTATACGATTCTTTTAGTAATTTAACCCACGAACTGCTTAAAATAGACCGGCAGATGGGCTCAGTTCAAAATAGTTTTGGCAACGCCCTGAAAAAACTAACGGGAAAAGGGAATTTAGTACAGCGGGTGGAAAAGCTGAGACGCCTGGGAGCTAAAACAAGTAAAAAAATAGAACCCCGACTGTTAAACAACATGCAGCAAGAAAATCTAAAACCAACTGATCAACAAAATAAATAACTCATGAAAAAGACCCTCATTTTTATCATAGGCGGTATCGTTATACTGTTTGTGCTTTTTTTCTCCTTTGTCTATTTTGTGCCCTATAGTGAGGGTACACGTGCCGGTGAACTGATCAAGTTCAGCCATAAAGGCGTACTTATAAAAACCTGGGAAGGCCAGATCAGCCAGGGAATAAGCGGCGCTCAGATTTTTGATTTCACCGTGCTGGATCAAGAGCCAGAGGTGATAGAAAAACTGCAGGAATATCAGGGCAGCTATGTGAAAATAACCTATATAGAACGTTTCACTACTTTTTTCTTTTGGGGCGATACCAAATATTTTATTACGGAGGTGACGCAGGAAAATTCGCCTCATTTCAACCGAAATTGACCAATACCAACCATTTTTTATGCCGAATAAATTCAAGAATATCGCTGAATCTCAAATTACAATGAGTCAGCTTATGTTACCGTCTAACACCAATTTTTCCGGAAAAATACACGGTGGGTTTATTTTGTCCCTTATGGATCAAATCGCCTTTGCCTGTGCTTCAAAACATTCCAGGAACTATTGCGTGACCGCTTCTGTAGATACGGTGGATTTTTTAAAACCCATTGAGGTGGGCGAACTTGTAATGCTGAAAGCCTCTGTAAATTACGTGGGGCGCACTTCCATGGTCATCGGCATACGTGTAGAAGCCGAAAACATTCCCTCTGGCGAAATAAAGCACTGCAACTCGTCCTACTTTACCATGGTGGCAAAGGATGATGCGGGCAAAAGCGTGCCTGTTCCTGGCTTGATCTTAAAGACAGAAACACATATACGCCGGTTTATAAAAAGTATGAAACGTCAGGAAATGAAAGGGGACCGAAAGAATGAGTTTAAATCTACAGATTTCGTTTCCAAAGCCTATATTGAAAATCTCGAAAATCACAATATTAAATTAGAATATTAAAGTAGAATAAAACCGGCAAAACAGCGAAAAAACAATAAAAAAACCTCTAAAATAGAGGTCACATTTTAATCAATTAGAGCGAATGTAAATCACCTAACTCAGGCTAGTTCAGGAAGTATGATTTAGAAATAGTTTTTCAATTTCGATCCCTAGAGAATCGAAGAATAAAACACATTGATTGGATTCAATTCCGCTAATTTTTGATCAATTTTTGCGTAAAGGTATTTGTACCATCATCTACCTGAACGAGATAAATACCTCGCTTCAATGAGCTGACCTCAATGCCATTTCTTATGGTATCTGGTGATAAGCGGTCTTGTTTTACGATCTTGCCCAGCACATCAAAAATAACAACCTTAAGATCATCATTTTTAGACTGATTCTGAAAGAAAATACGGTCTTTAACAGGATTGGGGTAGATTTTAAAATCCAAATTTTCAGCAGCATCCACGCTTAAATTATCTGAAACTGAAATAGTACCAAACATCGTCCCGGGATGTACGTTACAAAAGTAATCTATAACACCCGGCGATGTAAAAGTATAAGAATACACATAGCCTTCCTGCGTAATGGTCTCTGATCCAAAATCATCTGGAGCATCGTTATCATTACTTATTACATTATGCGATGCGCCATTGCCCCAGATCCACCGTACGGTATCACCCGTTTGAATCTCAAGACTGGCGTCTTCACCATTCACATCTTGCTTCCAAGTGATATCATAAGTGGTCTGGCCTGAAGCAAAAAAACCGAACAGTAAAAAAATAAAAGAGAAAAAGGTAGTTTTCATTACATAGGAAACTTTTTTGTATGTTACAAGATTAACTTAATTCTTATAGAGTAACTAAAATCATGCCTAAATTAATATCACTTTATGATTTCTATATAGAATTGATTTTTTTGTCGTCTTTATTTACTCAAATACATTTTTCTTCGCGCATAGAGATCATAAAATTCGTCATCTTTGAGGTTATCTATAAATAAGATACTCTCCCCGGTACTCTTCATTTCGGGCCCTAATTTTTTATTTACCTTAGGAAATTTATTGAACGAAAATACCGGTTGCTTGATCGCATATCCGTCTAAATGCGGTTTAAACTCAAAGTCTTTCACCTTCTTTTCGCCCAGCATGACTTTAGTGGCATAATTCACATAAGGTTCCCCGTAAGCTTTTGCTATAAAAGGAACAGTACGCGATGCGCGGGGGTTTGCTTCTATAATGTAAACAACATCTTCTTTTATAGCAAATTGAATGTTGATCAATCCCACAGTTCCCAACGCAAGTGCAATCTTATGCGTGTGGTCTTTAATTTGCTGCATCACCAGATCGCCCAGGGTAAAAGGAGGAAGTAACGCATGCGAATCGCCAGAGTGTATCCCGCAAGGTTCAATATGCTCCATAATACCAATGATATAAACGTCTTCACCGTCACAGATCGCATCGGCTTCGGCTTCTATTGCACCGTCTAGATAATGATCCAGCAGTAATTTATTATTTGGTATTTTACGCAAAAGATCTACGACCGTTTCTTCCAGCTCGTCTCTATTAATGACAATTTTCATACCCTGACCGCCCAGCACATAAGAAGGACGCACTAAAATGGGGAAGTCCAAATGATCAGCTACCGCTAGTGCTTCTTCAGCGGTTTCGGCCGTATCAAACTCAGGATAGGGAATGTCATTATCTTTCAAGAGTCGGGAAAAACTGCCCCGATCTTCAGCCAGATCAAGCGATTTAAAGCTCGTACCGATGATTTTTATGCCATAGCGATCTAATTTCTCGGCGAGTTTTAACGCGGTCTGACCGCCCAATTGAACAATAACCCCTTCCGGTTTTTCATGGCGGATAATGTCGTATATATGTTCCCAGAAAACAGGTTCAAAATACAGTTTATCGGCTACATCAAAGTCGGTGGAAACGGTCTCTGGGTTACAATTGATCATGATGGTCTCATAACCGCACTCTTTTGCAGCAAGCACGCCATGCACACAACAGTAATCAAACTCTATACCCTGCCCAATGCGGTTAGGGCCAGAGCCAAGTACCACAATTTTTTTCTTATCGCTCACCTTACTTTCATTGGCAGCAAAAGGTTTTTCACCTTTCAGTTGCATTTGATTTTCAAACGTGGAATAAAAATAAGGTGTTTGTGCTACAAACTCGGCAGCGCAGGTATCTACCAGTTTATAAACGCGATTGATCTCTAATTCATCACGCTTGTTGTACACCTCACTTTCAAGACAATCCAGCATGTGGGCAATTTGCCTATCGGCGAACCCTTTTTGTTTAGCCTCAAGCAATAAATCGCGTTGAAGCGAATCTATATCGTATTTCGAAATCTCTTTTTCCAGGGCATCCAGTTCTTCAAACTGCTTAAGAAACCACATATCAATTTTTGTAATCTCATGTATGCGACTAAGCGGAATACCTATTTGTATGGCATCATAAATCACAAACACGCGGTCCCAACTGGCGTAAGTCAATTTATCAATAATCTCATCGTAGTTTGTTAAGCCCTTGCCATCGGCACCCAGTCCGTTGCGTTTAATCTCCAAAGACTGTGCGGCTTTATGCAGTGCTTCCTGAAATGAGCGGCCTATACCCATGACCTCTCCCACAGACTTCATCTGCAAGCCCAGTGTGCGCTCACTACCTTCAAATTTATCAAAATTCCAACGTGGGATTTTTACGATCACATAATCTAATGTGGGTTCAAAAAGCGCCGAGGTGGATTTGGTGATCTGATTGTCCAGTTCGTCAAGTGTATACCCTATAGCGAGTTTTGAAGCGATCTTGGCAATAGGATATCCTGTTGCTTTTGAAGCAAGTGCCGAAGAGCGAGACACCCGTGGATTGATCTCTATGGCAATAATATCTTCATTGGCATCTGGGCTTACGGCAAACTGCACGTTACAGCCCCCGGCAAAATCGCCTATACTGCGCATCATTTTTATGGCAAGGTCACGCATTTTTTGATACGTGGTATCGCTCAAGGTCATTGCGGGGGCTACGGTTATGGAATCACCGGTGTGAATTCCCATAGGGTCCATATTTTCTATGGCACAAATGATGACTACATTGTCATTTTTATCCCGCAACAGTTCAAGTTCGTACTCCTTCCAGCCTAACAAGGCCTTGTCAATAAGCACTTCATGAATGGGAGAAGCTTCAAGGCCCCTTGTGAGCAGCTCGTCAAATTCATAGGCTCCATGCACAAAAGATGCCCCCGAGCCACCAAGAGTAAAAGACGGCCTGATCACCAACGGAAAACCAAACTCCTGAGCGATTTCTTTTCCTTTAAGATAACTCCCCGCGATTTTTGCCGGAGCAACAGGAATACCAATCTCTATCATGAGATCCTTAAACTTATCCCGGTTTTCAGTAATGTTTATGGCGTCTATATCCACGCCTATCATCTTCACATTAAAATCCTTCCAAATACCTTTTTCATCGGCCTCTATGCACAAGTTAAGTGCCGTTTGACCACCCATCGTAGGAAGTACCGCATCTATTTGCGGATGTTCTTTTAAGATTTTGACCAGCGATTTTGTTGTAAGCGGCAGCAGGTACACATGATCTGCCATTGACGGGTCTGTCATTATGGTCGCCGGGTTAGAATTGATCAAGATCGTCTCTATACCATCTTCTCTCAATGAGCGAAGTGCTTGGGTTCCAGAATAGTCAAATTCACAGGCCTGGCCTATCACGATAGGGCCAGATCCTACAATAAGAATAGATTTTAAGTTTTCGTTTTTAGGCATTTTAACTGAAATTATAGTGGCTTAAAAATAGGTGTGGAAAGGTTATAAAAAAAGGCGTTACTTGAAAAAGTAACACCTTTATATGAACGCGTTGAAGCATTGCGTTTATTTTTTATGTCGTAATTCAGAAGAAACAGAAAGTTTTTTTCTTCCTTTTGCTCTTCTGCGTGCAAGAACTTTGCGCCCATTTGCAGAGGCCATACGCTCACGGAAACCGTGTTTGTTTTTTCTTTTTCTTTTGGAAGGTTGAAATGTTCTTTTCATTATATATCTTCTTTTATTTTTTGCTTAAGTATAGATCAGTTTCCCGAAATTGTGGGCGCAAATATACAAAGACTTTTTTGTTGACCAAATGTAAAGTTTAATTTATTTGGAATAGTTTTTCTTAACTTTGCAAACCTTAAAAACAGCAGTGATCAAACACACTTTTGATACTGGTCATAAAAAACGAATTAAAATATGTTTAACAAGAATATAAAATTAGTCCTTTTTGCCATAGTTCTTGGCCTTGCGGTATGGCAATTTATAGATCGGGAGATAGGTAACGGGATCATGCTGGTGCTACTCTCGCTCATCTTCATAGTGCTCTATTTTAAGAACGAAATCATCATACTCGCTTTTTTACGGCTAAGGAAACAGGATTTTGAAGGGGCCCAGAAATGGCTGGACAAAATAAAAAACCCAGAGAGCGCCCTTATTAAAAAACAACAGGGTTATTATAATTACCTGCATGGCCTTATGGTGTCACAAACCAATATGAATCAGGCCGAAAAATATTTTAAAAAGGCTATTTCCTTGGGATTGAGCATGGATACCGATCTGGCGATGGCAAAAATGAACCTTGCTGGTATCGCAATGGCAAAAAACCGGAAGCGAGAAGCAGATATGCTGCTTAAGGAAGCTAAAAAGCTCGATAAGCACAATATGCTTGATGAGCAAATCAAAATGATGAAAGGCCAGATGAAAAAGGCGGCCAATATGCCCAAACAACATTACGGACGCGGACGAAGGTAAATTTTTTGCTTTTGAAAACAAAAGAAATAGTAAAAGCCCGATTTTATAAAATCGGGCTTTTTTATTATAAAACGGTCAATTTGCCACGCTTTTCAGAATGATGTGTATCCACTCCCCTGCTCGGTTCAATTGGTTATTGGTTTTACTTACCAAAGATCATCTTTGCCCCAATGAGCAGCAGGACTATGCCAAAAACCTTGCGCAGGATCTTAACATCTATACGCACGGCAAATTTAGCCCCCAGATAGCCGCCTAGTACAAAAAACAGCGACATAATTAATGCATATTTCCAGTTTACATATCCTTCTGTAGAATAACTATAGGCGGCTACGAGCGTCACTGGCGGCACTAAAACAGCTAAACTCGTACCCTGTGCCTCATACTGGTTAAAACCCAGCAAGAAAATCATGAGCGGCACCATGACCACGCCTCCACCCACACCCAGAATACCACTTAAAAGACCAGCGCATAACCCTATGGCCACCAGTAAAAAAAACATGGAAATATTCATAAAAAAGAATTGATTACATTATTAATTACCTACTGCCGGACTGTAATATCCTTTTTTAGGTATTTTGATAAAATATTCTTTATGTGAACCATTATTAAGGTGGTCTTCACGTAACCAGGGATTATGAATTTTCAATATCTTATAATTAATATCAAAACCTTGCGCAAAACGTACAAAATCAGTAACTGCGGTATCTACTTTCACTTCATAGGTGGGCACTTCGTGATATAAGTCCTCCTGCTTAAAGTTAAACCCAAACTTCGCTGGGTCTCCCAGGATTTCTTTCAACGCCAGAATCCTGAAAATATACCGTCCGGTTTCTTCCCCCAGAAGCAAATCGTAGTAACTATTTACGTCCTGCTCTTCAAGACGCCTGTCTATCCCGGTATTCCCGGCATTGTAGGCCGCAGCGGCAAGCGTCCATCTGCCCCAGTTTTCTTTAGAATCCTTTAAATATTCACAGGCAGCGTATGTAGCGCGTTCTATATTATACCGCTCATCTACATTATCGTTTACCTCTAAGCCCAGTTCACGGCCGGTACTGCTTAATAATTGCCAGAAACCCCGGGCACCTGCGGGAGAAACGGCCTGTGTCAAGCCGCTCTCTATCACAGCGAGATATTTAAAATCGTCGGGGATGCCCTCTTCCTTTAAGATAGGTTCAATGATTGGGAAATATTTGTGCGCACGTTTGATGAGCAGCAATCCATTGGATTGCCAGTAGGTATTTACCAGCAATTCTCGATCCATCCGCTCTCGAATATCAGGATTATTGAGCGGCGCCGGCTCCCCGGCAAAATTGACTTGCTTTGGAAGGGGTATTGCGTACACATTATAATCTTTCACCAAACTTTCCTGAACGTTTTCTTGTTTTTGAGTTTGGTTCTGGTCTCCACTATTTTCTTGATTGCTGTCTGCGACGCTTTCACTTTTTGGAGCGTCCTGCACTGCCTGCACAGAAAACATTGCTACGGCAATGACTCCAATTCCGGCAAATATTGACTTTATAATTTTCATAGTTAACTTTTCTTTAAGCGCAAATTACTGATTAATTTTCTATAATTTCAGGTAAGTTTTCGTTAAACCATTTGCATTTTGTGATGACCATAATGTGTGTCCCCCCTGAAATGGTAATACAATCTTTGATATACTTATGAGGAAACACGGGGTCTGCGTCGCCATGTATATGTACAATATTCGCAGGGGGCTCTTTTTGATCCCAGCAAAGTATCTCTCTGATCGCCCATTTTAAATAATGCGGATCATCGACTGAAAGGTACTTTTTATATAAATCCAGCCGGTTTTCCATTTTTTCATTAAATGCGTGTTTTGACCAGTTTTTAATGCTTTTTACCAGCTTTACCGGTGCGATGTGGTATAAGCCCAAAGCACGCGAAATACGCATCCGGCGGGGCAATTCAAATTTGGTTTTTATACTGCTAATGATGATGAGCTTTTTAACCGAAATGATTTTTGCCATTTCCTGCACAATGACCCCGCCAAAACTTACACCTACTAAAACAGGATGTTTATGCTGTATATCCTCCACCATCCGCTTTGCATAATGCGCCAAACCTTCTCCTTTTTGGGGTATTTTCCAGCTAAGGGGGTATAATTTATAATTTTCCGGCAGGGCCAGGAATTCAAATATTTTTGGGCTGGCGGCCATTCCAGGCATGAGATAAACGGGTGTTATCATAGTATTAATTTAGGGCTTTAACATTCAACCTTATTGAAAAACCGTTAAATTTTTGTAAATTTACAGAAGCATAAACGTTAAATAAATTGTGCAGACTTCTTCCAATCCAAAAACACCTTCTATTAACGTAATTATTTTTTAAAACAAAAGATATGGCTGTAATGAGCGAGATTAAACTTACCGACAATGAATTTTTGAGACAATTTGAAACCACATTTGATGGCAAATTAGCTAAAATTGAATACGCTCTGCAAGATCGCAAAATCTTCTTGACCAAACTGCAAATGCCCGAAGGAACCGAAGATCAAATGAACGATTTTATTGTAACCGTTTTTAAAGAGGTAGAAAACCGAAATATTAGTTTGGTTCCTACTTGTCCTGAAATCGCAAAATTTATGCGTTCTAACCGAAGAAAGTATAAAAAACTACTTCCAGTAGGAATTAATATCTAAAATTCACTTAAAAATCGGGATTCACACCCGGATTTTTACAACTGGGAATGAACTTTTGCGCACTAAAAAATTGCTGAAAAAGGATTAAAAATGGGCTGAAAAGCTCAAAAAATTGAATTTTTTTTCAGTTTTTTTATGCCATTACCGATTGATTTTCTTGAACAAACGCAAAACGCACCATACCGTCATCATCTATATTATTTAATGCAACTTTATGCGTTGTATTGATCAATGCGGGATTCCATGGCTCTTTTACTTTTACGTAATTTTCGGTAAAGCCATGGATGTACCCCTTTTTGTTTTCTCCCTCAAAAAGCACTTCATGTGTGGTCCCCAACTGTGACTCATAAAAAGCACGGCGTTTTTTAGCCGAAAGTCCGCGGAGCATCTTGCTGCGTTTTTTTCGGGTTTTTATAGAAACCGCATCAGGCATGGTCGCTGCTGGCGTATTATCACGTTCAGAATAGGTAAATACATGTAGGTAGGAAATATCTAATTCCTGTAAAAAATTATACGTATCAAGGAAGTGTTTATCACTTTCCCCGGGAAAACCTACGATCACATCTACCCCTATACAGGCCTGCGGCATCTTTTCCTTAATGTGCTGCACACGATCTACATAAAGTTCGCGGCGGTACCGGCGGCGCATTTTACCCAGCATCTCATTGTTACCGCTTTGCAGCGGAATGTGAAAATGCGGTACAAAAGACCTGCTCTGTGCGACAAGATCTATGGTTTCATCCTTGAGAAGATTCGGCTCAATACTTGAAATACGCAGGCGCTCAATGCCATCTACGGTATCAAGTGCCTTGACCAGATCAAGAAAGGTATGCGCATGCTTTTTGTTACCGAATTCACCTTTGCCATAATCCCCTATATTTACACCGGTAAGCACGATTTCTTTGATGCCCTGAGCGGCAATTTCCTTTGCATTTTTAATAACATTTTGCAGCTTATCACTGCGCGAAATACCACGGGCAAGCGGAATGGTACAATACGTGCATTTATAATCACAACCGTCCTGCACCTTTAAAAAAGCACGGGTACGATCACCTATGGAATAGGAGCCCACGTAAAAATCAGCTTCCTGAATTTCACAACTGTGCACCTCGCCAAAATCGTTTTTGCTCAGGTCATTGAGATACTGGGTGATCTTGAATTTTTCGGTAGCGCCCAGCACGAGATCTACGCCATCTACATCAGCGAGTTCTTCAGGCTTTAACTGTGCATAACAGCCCACGGCAGCTACAAACGCATCAGGGTTTATCTTTTGCGCTTTTTTTACAATGGTCTTAAAACGTTTATCGGCATTTTCGGTCACGCTACAGGTATTGATCACATAAATATCTGCTTTTTCGCAAAAATCTACCCGATCAAAACCTTCCTGCTGAAAGTCTCTCGCTATGGTTGAAGTTTCTGAAAAATTAAGTTTGCAGCCCAACGTGTGGAATGCTACTTTTTTACCCGTGCTACCCATCTTTACTCCTTGTTTTTTGGTTACATTTGCGGCTCATAAACGCTTACTACGCGTGATGGAATACAATTGAAACCAGCCGTTTTACCTGAGTGCAAAGGTAGTTACTGGCAAGCAGATGCTAAAATTGAAAAAAAACTACTTTACTTTACTTTTCGCAGCAGGTATTTTCCTGCTAGTTCAGCTACTCAGCAGTTGTACCGATGAAGGAAAGACATACCCCGAAGACCTTGTTTTTAGATACAACGAGCATTACAATGTCGCAACCTTAGATCCTGCTTTTGCCCGAAATCCACCCATAATCTGGCCTACCAACCAATTATTTAATGGCCTTGTTCAGCAGGATGACAGCCTCAATATCATTCCTGATATTGCCAAGCGCTGGGAGATTTCTGAAGATGCCAAGACCTACACCTTTTACTTGCGCGATGATGTTTATTTTCATAAACACGCACAGTTTAAAACGCCAGACAGTACACGCAAAGTGGTCGCAGCAGATTTTACCTATAGTTTTGACCGCCTCAAAGATCCGCAGGTCGCTTCTCCCGGAAGCTGGGTTTTGAGCAATGTGCACAATTATGAAGCAATTAATGACAGTGTCTTTAGAATCAAGCTGACACAGCCTTTTCCCGGCTTTATCGGCCTGCTGGGCATGCGGTATTGTTCGGTAGTTCCAAAAGAGATTACTGAATTTTATGGCAATGATTTTAGGTCGCATCCCATAGGTACGGGGCCTTTTAAATTTAAACGCTGGCAGGAAGGGGTCAAACTCGTTTTGCGTAGAAACGAACTTTATTTTGAAAAAGATAAACAAGGTCGCCCGTTGCCTTATCTGGAAGCCGTGGCCATTACGTTTTTGCCCGATAAACAAAGTGAATTTCTCCAATTTGCGCAGGGAAACCTCGATTTTTTAAACAGCCTCGACCCTTCTTATAAAGATGAGTTGCTCACGCCTTTCGGTCAATTAAAGGAAAAATATAACGAAAATGTAAAGATGATTACCGGCCCGTTTTTAAATACGGAATATATCGGTTTTTTCCTTGATAGTCCGTCGCCGGAAGTCCGCTCAGAATTGTTGCGCAGAGCCGTAAATTATGGTTTTGACCGGCAAAAAATGATAACCTACCTACGCAACGGCATTGGCACCCCGGCAGATGCCGGCTTTATACCAAAAGGACTGCCCGGTTATGTGGAAAACAGCGGCTACACGTACAATCCTGAAAAAGCACGCCAACTCATTAATGAATACGTCAAGAAAAGTGGAAACACCACGCCCAGCATTACCATAGGGACCAATGCGCAATACCTTGATATTTGTGAATACATGCAGCGGGAACTGGGCAAACTGGGACTGCTCATCAATATAGACGTTATGCCGCCCTCTACCCTGCGGCAGTTAAAATCTACCGGGCAGCTCGATGCCTTTCGCGCCAGCTGGATCGCAGATTATCCCGATGCCGAAAATTACCTTTCGCTGTATTACAGCAAAAATTTTACGCCAAACGGCCCCAACTATACACACTTCAAAAACGCTACCTATGACACGCTGTATGAACGTAGTTTTAGCGTGACAGATATTATTGAGCGGCAGGAAATCTATAAGGAAATGGACAGTATTCTTATTAAAAAAGCGCCCTTTGTACCTTTATATTATGACGAGGTCATTCAGTTTTTACACAAAGATGTGCACGGCTTGACGCCCAACCCACAAAACTTCTTAAATCTAAAACGGGTCTGGAAAGGTGAAAAACCGGCTTTAAAGCCCAAAAATGGCAGCTAAAGGCCAATTTTTCAGGCTGTTTTTAAGTTTCTTCAATCAAAAATTTAAGCCTAATTTTGGCAACTATGAGTACAATAAACTATGTTTCGGTAGAAGCGATTGCCAAAGCCTTTGGTGAAAAAATTCTTTTTAACGATTTGTCTTTTGGTATCAACCAAGAGCAAAAAATAGGCTTGATAGCCAAAAACGGAGCCGGAAAAACTTCCCTGCTCGATATTCTTTCCGGTAAGGAAAATCCAGACAGCGGCCAGGTGATATACCGCAAGGACATTAAACTCTCCTTTCTCGCACAAGAACCCGATCTTGATGGCAGCCTTACAGTAGAGCAGACCATTTTTGACAGTGAAAATGAGACCCTGATCGCCATTGCGGCCTATGAAAAAGCGCTGGAAAACATGGACGACGCAGACGCCTATCAGCATGCCTTTGACAAAATGGAAGCCCTACAAGCATGGGATTTTGAGACCGAATACAAACAGATTCTCTCACAGTTAAAACTGGATGACCTGCACCGCAAGGTGGAAAAACTGAGCGGGGGCCAGAAAAAAAGGCTCGCACTGGCCAATATGCTATTGCACAAGCCCGATCTACTCATTATGGATGAGCCTACAAACCACCTGGATCTCGAAATGATAGAATGGCTGGAAGCTTTTTTTGCCAAAGAAAACCTCACCATATTTATGGTAACCCACGACCGGTATTTTCTGGAGCGGGTGTGCAATGAAATCATCGAACTGGAAAACGGAAACCTCTATAGCTATAAGGGAAATTACTCCTATTATCTGGACAAACGCGAATCCAGAATAAGCGCCGAAGAAGCAGAAACCGGCAAAGCCAAACAACTTTATAAGAAAGAACTGGACTGGATGCGCCGCCAGCCCAAGGCACGTACGACAAAATCAAAATCGCGTATTGACGACTTTCACGAGATCAAGGATCGCGCCAGTAAAAGACGCCAGGACCACGAGGTACAGCTGGAACTCAATATGGAGCGTATGGGCAACAAAGTAGTTGAACTGCACAAGGTAAGCAAGCGCTTTAAAGACCGTGTGATCCTCGATCAATTTGACTATAACTTTCAGCGGGGCGAACGCATCGGGATCATCGGTAAGAATGGGACGGGAAAGTCCACATTTTTGAACATTCTTAGCGGTAAATCGGAGGCCGATAGTGGCAAGGTAGTGATCGGTGAAACCATACAATTTGGCTATTACACGCAAAAGGGTATTACCATAAAACCTGGTCAAAAGGTTATTGATGTCATTAAAGAATTTGGTGATTATATTCCATTGAAAAAAGGCCGTCAGATCTCTGCCGGGCAGCTTTTGGAACGCTTTTTATTTGACCGTAAAAAACAATATGATTTTGTTGAAAAACTAAGCGGTGGTGAGCGAAAACGCCTGTATTTATGTACCATACTCATTCAGAATCCCAATTTCTTAATTCTTGATGAGCCCACTAACGATCTGGATATCGTAACGCTCAATGTTTTGGAGAGTTTTCTCATGGATTTTCCCGGTTGCCTGCTTGTGGTTTCCCACGACCGCTATTTTATGGATAAGATTGTGGATCACCTTTTTGTTTTCCGCGGTAATGGAACCATTGAAGATTTTCCCGGGAATTATTCTGACTTCAGAACCTACGACCAGAGTACGGAAAACAGTATGGAAACACCCCAAAAGGAAGAAAAAAATACAAGTACCACCACAAAAGACAACTGGAAAACACAGGAAAACGCACTTTCATACGAGGAGCAAAAGGAATATAACCGGCTGGAAAAGGAAATTGCAAAACTGGAAAAGGAAAAAGGAAAACAGGAGCAATTATTTCTGGATCCAGATCTATCTGGTGAAGAGATCAACACCGCTTCTGTAGAACTTCAAAAAATACAAGACGCCATAGACCAGAAAACCGAACGCTGGTTTGAGCTCTCCGTATGATAGTGACTCTTAAAATCATGCGCTATGAAAGCTTTTTTAACCATTGCCCTGCTCGTAATTTCAAATACGTTTATGACCCTGGCGTGGTACGGTCATTTAAAATTTGCCGAGTGGAAATGGTTCAGCAAGCTCAGCTTGATCAGTATTATACTCATCAGCTGGGGGATTGCGCTTTTTGAATACCTCTTTCAAGTGCCGGCCAATAGAATAGGCTTTGAAGAAAACGGTGGCCCTTTTAGCCTACTACAGCTCAAAGTAATTCAGGAAGTAATTACGCTCGTGGTCTTCGTAGGTTTTATGCTTATCGTTTTTAAAGATGAGACCCTTAAGCTCAATCATTTGATAGGATGTGTCTTTCTGGTGCTTGCGGTGTATTTTATGTTTAAAAATTAGTCTGTGCAGATCTACGATTTTTTGTATTCCCTAAAACAGTACCTGAAATTTCTAAGGAAGGCGACCAATCAGCACGGGGTGCACTCTCCTTTTGTGTATGATTTTTTGACCAAATGCCTGTACGACCGCAAAAAACACCCCGCTTATGCGAAACTAAAAACCTACCGAAAATCAATCCTAAATGATCAAAAAACGATCAAAATCACCGATTTTGGTGCTGGTTCTCGGGTTTTTAAAGATAATACACGGATGGTTGCTGACCTCGGAAAAAACGCTGGCGCTCCCTTAAAACGCATGCACCTGCTCTACAGAATAACAACGTATTTTCAATCGAAAAGCATACTGGAACTGGGCACTTCGGTAGGGCTGGCAACTGCCGCTTTTGGCCTTGCAGCTACCGGGAAAGTAACCAGTGTAGAGGGCTGTACGGAAATAGCAAAGGTGGCCCTTGAAAAATTAGAACCTTTAAAAATCCCCCATTTACACCTGAAAAATGAACGTTTTTCCGAGTTTTTTAAAGACCGGGAAGAAAAATATGATCTTGTTTATTTTGATGGAAATCACAGCAAAACGGCAACGCTCTCCTATTTTGAAAGACTTTTGCCCACAGCACACAACGATTCGGTATTTATTTTTGATGATATTTACTGGTCACGGGATATGACAACAGCCTGGGAAACGATCAAACAGCACCCCAAAGTAGGAATTACGGTAGATTGTTTCTGGCTGGGGTTTGTTTTCTTCCGGCGCGAGCAGAATAAGGAACATTTTAAAATACGGCTATAAATCTGTAACAAGTGGCGCCGCTAAGGTACTTATAATAAAATCCCTTAAATTGGGACTTTTAAACCGAAAAACAATCTATGGGCAACTTAATCAAGATTAGGGATATAAAACGTGATTTTCCGCTGGGAAATGAGATTGTACACGTTCTCAAAGGCATCGATCTGGATATTGAAAAGGGCGAATATCTGGCCTTTATGGGGCCTTCAGGTTCGGGAAAATCAACCTTGATGAATTTGCTGGGCTGTCTGGACACACCAACTTCTGGCACCTATATCTTAAACGGAAAAGACGTAAGCCACATGAGTGACGATGATCTTGCCGAAGTGCGGAACAAGGAAATAGGCTTTGTGTTTCAAACCTTTAACCTTTTACCACGCACCACTGCGCTTGATAATGTGGCGCTACCTATGGTGTATGCAGGCTATTCTAAATCTGACCGGTACGCCCGCGCGCAACAGGTACTCACAGAGGTAGGCCTGGCCGACCGAATGGACCACAAGCCCAACCAACTTTCGGGTGGTCAGCGCCAGCGGGTTGCCGTAGGTCGTGCTTTAGTAAACAAACCCTCGATTATCCTTGCCGATGAGCCTACCGGAAACCTGGATTCTAAAACTTCAGTTGAAATTATGAGGCTTTTTGATGATATTCACGCCGCAGGAAATACGGTTATCCTGGTGACGCACGAAGAAGAGATTGCTGAGCACGCCCATCGTATCATCCGCCTGCGTGATGGGATTATAGAGCGGGATGACAGGAAAGTGCTACAGTAATTTATTTTGAATTCAGGATTTTAAATTTTGAATTATTCTGCTAGATCACTTTTCCAAAGTTTAAAACTTTGAAAAAATTGACCTCTTTACTTTAAGAAAAATTAGAAATCATGAATGCTGCGTGCGCAGTTTTCTGGGTTGATGTACTGTGGGTTCAATGGCTTCTGTAGGCTCTCCATACAGATCAAAATCTTCCGCTTCGGTAATCTTTACAGTGGTAAATTCGCCGGTTTTCAGATAATATTGTGTGGCATCTATTAAAACTTCATTATCCACATCTGGGGAATCAAATTCAGTGCGCCCTATATATTGATTACCTTCTTTTCGGTCAATTACCACTTTAAACTCCTTCCCTATTTTCTGTTGATTGAGTTCCCAACTAATCTGTGACTGGATGGCCATGATCTCATTGGCGCGATCCATTTTTACCTCTTCGGGAACATCATCTTCCAGATTGTAGGCATGTGTATTCTCTTCATGCGAATAAGTAAAACAGCCCAAACGTTCAAAACGCATTGTTTCTACCCAGTCCCGCAACAACTCAAAATCTTCCTGCGTTTCACCGGGATACCCCACGATCAATGTGGTACGGATCGCCATTTGGGGTAACTTTTCCCTGAATTTTCGAAGTAATGCATTGGTTTTTTCATAAGTCGTCCCGCGACGCATAGACTTGAGCAATTTGGTAGAAATATGCTGCAACGGAATATCTATATAATTACAAACTTTTGGCTCTTCTTTGATCACATCAAGCACATCTTCTGGGAAACCGGTGGGAAATGCGTAGTGCAGGCGAATCCATTCGATTCCTTCCACTTTTACGAGTTCGCGTAGCAAATCGGCTAGCGCGCGTTTTTTATAAATATCGAGACCGTAATAGGTAAGATCCTGCGCAATAAGAATAAGTTCTTTTATACCGTTTGCAGCCAGTTTTTCAGCCTCGGTAACCAGATTTTCTATGGGTGTACTTTTGTGTCCACCGCGCATTAACGGTATTGCACAAAAAGAACACGGCCGATCGCAGCCCTCGGCGATTTTTAAATAGGCGTAATTTTTTGGTGTGGTCGTAAGGCGCTCACCGATCAGTTCATGTTTATAATCGGCGCCCAGGGCTTTTAATAATCCCGGTAATTCTGTAGTGCCAAAATATTGATCGACGTTGGGGATTTCCTTTTGTAAATCTGGTTTGTAGCGCTCTGAAAGGCAACCGGTCACAAAAACCTTATCTACCAGCCCCTCTTCTTTTTGCTGCACATATTGCAAAATGGTATTTACCGACTCTTCTTTCGCATTTGCGATAAAACCACAGGTATTAATGACCACGACATTCCCGTCCTGCTCATGCACCACTTCCTTTTTATTGGCCCGCAGCTGCCCCATAAGCACCTCGCTATCATAGACGTTTTTTGAACAGCCTAAGGTAACAACGTTTATTCGGTTCTTTTTTAAGGTTTTAGTGCGCATGGTGCCATTTTTAAGAGGGCGCAAAGATACGGTATTTTAATGGGAATATAAAGTGCGGAAAATAGGGAGAAACCGATCGAAAACCGTTCATAAATACTCGTTTTTGGCCGATTTTCACCGATTTTCAAGGATCAAAACTTGTATCCGGCACCCAATTTGAACTCGTTTTTAATTTGTGGCATATATTCAAAAACTGGGTTTATGGTATTTGGCGTAACATTGCGGACGTACATGAGCTCAAGGAAAATATGTTTGTTAACGTTATACCGTACGCCAAACGGAATTGAAAGCCCAAAAGTATTAGATCCAAACCGATTGCCAACTTCCAAAGAATTCTGATCTAGCATTCGGTTGATCTGTGCTCCTGCATAGAATTGCCATCTTTTATGCGAAAACTCAAAAAGAAGGGGAAACTCATAAAAATTGAGCATGCTGGTTTCATTTACAGACGGACCAAAAATGACCGAAGCATTTTTAAACAATGCGACCTCAGCGAGATTTCCAGTATAAAGACCCAGGCTGCTAATACCGGATGAATCGCGATCAATGTGGGGCATTTCCTGTGTATAACAGAAGGAAAACATCAGTAAATAAGCAGCATTAACAAGTAGTATATTTTTCATACGCCCCAATTGTGAAAGGTATTCTTAGTTTTACGCTTTAAATACTCGATTTAAAGCGTAAAGTTGCACAACAAGACTGATCTTAAGATGACTAAAGAATCAAAAACCTCGATGCAAGCATACGAGGTATGAATAGAAAAAGATTTTAAAAATTAAGGCAAGCCTCGGGGAATTAGACCCTCAATCAGGGATTTAATAAATAATAGCATTGAGCACTTTACTACTGGTAATCAACAGGTGTTTTTCTTTTTTTAGAAAGCTGCTCATACGCATATCCCAGTTGCAATAATTCGCCTTCAGAGCCGCTTGGCGCGATAAAAGTCAATCCCATCGGTCGGTTTTCATCGGTGTAGCCCATGGGTACGGTCAATGCGGGATATTTGGC
>DRGP01000182.1 GCA_011050015.1 Leeuwenhoekiella sp.
GCAACTTCGCGCATATTATCACCTATTCGAGCGACTTTCAGGTTCTGAAACTCATTCCAACCTAAGGCCCCACGGGTGAAAACGCCCAGTTTAGCTTGTACGCGATCGGTTTCCCAATGGCCAACAACCACTTTGCGTTTTTTCCTCATTCGCGTCATCATAAAACCGAATTCACGGTCGCCATGTGCGGACTGGTTTAGGTTCATAAAATCCATGTCGATTTTATCCCAGGGAATTTCTGCATTGAATTGCGTATGCAAATGACACAACGGTTTTTTGATAAGACTCAAGCCTTTGATCCACATTTTTGCCGGTGAAAAGGTATGCATCCATAAAATAAGGCCGATACAATTTTTATTTCCGTTGGCTTGCAGACATAAATCGGTGATCTCATTGGGTTTGGTGACCAAGTTTTTGCAAACCAATTTTATCGGTATTTTAGCCGATTTATTGAGTTCTTGGGTGATTTTTTGTGCATGTTCGGTCACTTTTTGCAGGGCTTCTTCGCCATAAAGATGCTGACTTCCGGTAACAAACCAGACTTCATATTGATCAATGTTGTAATTCATAAATTTTATAAACTATAGGTTGAAATGAATTTTATGAGAAATAGACGTAAATGCCCAGTACAGCGACACAGATAAAAATACCGGCTGGCTTTAAATGTTTCCATGGGGTGATATTCACTTGTTTGGTATATTCTTCAATATATTCGGTCTCGCGTGGGTAGAATTTGCTGACGCCGAAAAGAATCCCCAGTACGAGCACAAAAATAATTCCCATGATATGCAAGAAATTTGGAAAAGCCTCTTTAGCAATAAAAGCTAATTGCGCCGGATCAGAAACGCCAGATAATTCGGCTTCTGAAACCGCTTGACCTACTAAAATAGGTTTAACGACGTAAAGTGCGACTAAATACGTCACCACCGCAAAAACAATGGAAATATTTGCCGCCTTGCCCGATACGCGCTTAGAAAAATAACCAACCAAAACGATTGCCAGAATAGGCACACTGAACGAACCGTTCAATTCTTGCAGGTAATTGAATATGCCACCTTCTACGCCTTACAAAAGCGGAGCGATGGCCATCGAAAAAATGGCCAAAAACATACCAAAGGTTTTACCGGCACGTACCACCTGCTTTTCGGAAGCGTTGTTATTAAAATACTGTTTGTACAAATCAAGTCCGAAAAGCGTGACCGAACTGTTGAGCGCCGAGTTAAACGAACTTAAAATCGCACCAAAAAGAACAGCGGCAAAAAAGCCGACAAAAGCCGTGGGAAGTACGGCTTTTACAAGCATGGGATAAGCTTCATCAGCATTGGACAGATCACCACTAAAAACCTGAAAAGCAATAATACCGGGAAGAACAACGATTATGGGACCCAGAATTTTTACAAAGGCAGCTAGGCAAAGTCCTTTTTGGCCTTCGGCCAAATTTTTCGCACCCAGCGCCCGCTGAATAATCGCCTGATTGGTACCCCAATAATAAAAGTTAACGATGAGCATGCCCGTAAACAGTGTCGTCCAGGGCACTGAAGAATTGGGCCCGCCCAAAATATCAAATTTTTCGGGAAGGTTGGTAGTCAGTATGGTCATACCGTCTAGCATATTGCCATCGCCCACATACATCAATCCAAAAACCGGAATCAAGAGACCTCCAATAATTAGTCCGACGGCATTAATAGAGTCGGAAACCGCAACTGCTTTCAGTCCACCAAAAATTGCATAAATACTACCTATTATCCCTATTCCCCAAACAGTAACCCAAAGCGCCGCTTCCGGCTCCATACCCATTCTCTCAGGAAGTTCAAACATTGTGTTGATGGCCAAAGCACCAGAATACAATACGGTAGGAAGCATCGAAATAGCGTAAGCCATGAGGAACAGGATAGACACAATCGTTTTCGTAAGTTTTCCATAACGTTTTTCCAAAAATTGTGGAATGGTAGAAATCCCGCCTTTTAAATACTTGGGTAAAAGCACAAAGGCTGTAAAAACCATGGCAATGGCAGCTAGAACTTCATAGGCCGCGATGAGAATACCTTCACTAAAAGCAATTCCGTTTGTCCCTACAATCTGCTCAGTAGAAAGATTGGTAAGCAACAACGATCCCGCAATCACAGGGCCTGTTAAACTTCTACCGCCCAGAAAATAACCATCTGAAGTGGTTTCATCGGTTTTTAAGGTAGATAAATAGGAAATGACCGCAACAAATAAGGTGAAAGCGGCAAATGTAATTAGTCCCATAGACTGCGTTTTTATTGATGAATGAGTTATTGACCCTGGCCGTAATACGCATCTTTACCGTGCTTACGATCGTAGTGTTTTTTTATAAGTGAATCTTTAAGCCGAGGCGCGTTAGGATTGATCTGCAAGGTCAGAAAGGCCATACGGGCGACTTCTTCAAGAACTTTGCTATTATAGACTGCTTTAGCTGCACTTTTGCCCCAGGTAAAGGGGCCGTGATTTCCTATAAGCACCATTTGTACTTCTTCATACGAAAGTCCTTTTTCCTTAAAACAATCTAAAATCTGAATACCGGTGTTGTGTTCATAATTGCCCGAGATCAACTCATCCTGCATGGGTGAAGCACATGGAATATCTTCCGTAAGGTGATCGGCATGGGTGGTACCAAAAATAGGAATATCCATCTGAGCCTGTGCCCAGGCCACAGAATAAGTACCATGGGTGTGAGCAATACCACCCATTTCTGGCCAGTTTTTGTATAAATAAGCGTGTGTTTTTGTATCTGAGGAGGGGCGCATTTCCCCTTCAATTATCGTGTTTTCAAAGTCTACAATGACAATATCTTCCGGTCGTAACTCCGCGTAGGGTACCCCGCTGGGTTTTATGGCAAAAATATCCCTGTCACGATCTACCGCACTTACGTTGCCAAACGTATAGATGACCAAATTAAGGGCATCAAGCTGCATATTGGCCTCGTAACACTCCTTTTTTAACTCCTTAAAGTTAGAATTCATGGTGTCCTTAATTTTTATGGTGATTAGTTTCTACAAAGTCGCTTAAATCTTCATACGATTTCAGCAACTTGCCATACACCTTTACTGCCTCGGGCTGCGGGGTATACTCCGCTTCAAAATCACTGCCCATATGTTTGCTGGCCGTGATCACATCGTCATAAATGCCCGCGGCTACCGCTGCATAGATCGCAGCGCCAAGTGCTGGAGCCTGGTCAGATGCGGCAACTTTTATAGGTCTGTTGAGCACATTGGCCAGTGTTTGCATCACAAAAGGCGATTTACGCGCCACACCGCCGATGCCGATTATACTATGTATTGCAACTCCCTCTTCCTCAAAACGCTCCACGATTTTAAGGGCACCAAAGCAGATTGCATTCACAAGGGCTTTAAAAATATGCGGGGCCCGCGTTCCCAAACTAAGTCCACTAAATGCACTTTTTAATTCCTGATTGGCGTCTGGTGTTCGGCGGCCATTTATCCAGTCTAATGCGGTAGGGATACTTTCGGCAAGCGGAATATTTTCGGAATCTTCTGTCAATTTCTTGATGAATTTAGCCGATATTTCCTCCTGAAGTGCTGATTTCTGTTCCTCTGAAAGGACATCAGATTGCATCACCAGCTGATCAATAGGCCACATTAAAACACCCTTAAACCACGCCAATAGATCTCCAAAGGCGGACTGCCCCGCCTCAAGCCCTATCAAACCTGGTATTACCGAACCATCTACCTGTCCGCAGATTCCACGCACTGTTTTTTGGTTTATAACATCTTTTGAAGCAACAATAATATCGCAGGTGGAGGTACCCATAACGCGCACCAGCGCATGCTCCTCTATTTTTGCACCCACTGCTCCCGCATGGGCGTCCATAGTGCCTACGGTCACTAAAGTATCGGTGGTAAGGCCGAGCTTATCGGCCCAAGCTGCACTTAAGGTACCGGCCACTTCATCGGCGGTATACGTTTCTTTATATAAGTTTTCGCGCAATTTGGCCAGATAAGGATCGAGTTTCTTTAGGAATTCTTCATCTGGCAGACCGTCCCAATCCTTATGCCACATCGCTTTATGACCGGCCGCGCAACGGCTGCGTTTAAAGGAATCAAGTTCGGTTTTTTCTATAAGGGAAAACGTCATCAGGTCGCAATGTTCCATCCAAGAGTAAGCCGCTTCCCGCACTTTTTTATCGGCACGGATTATATGCAATATTTTGGCCCAAAACCACTCAGAGGAGTAAATTCCACCTTCGTATTTAGTAAAATCCTCCCCTCCCCAGTTGGCTGCCAATTCGTTTATTTCATTGGCCTCGTTGATAGCAGTATGGTCTTTCCAGAGCACCATCATCGCATTTTGATTTTCTTCAAAACCTGAGACCAGCGCAAGAGGTTTTCCGTCTTTGGTAACGGGAACAGGCGATGAACCTGTGGTATCAATACAGATACTTTTTATCAATTTTGGGTCTATTTTACTGTCGCTAACAATTCTTTTAATCGTTTTTTCCAAACCCTCGAGATGATCCAGCGGATGCTGCCTAAATTGGTTAGCAGCCGCATCACAGTATTTATTTTCCTTCCAACGTTCATAATAATGTACAGCGGAAGCTATTTCATCTCCATTATTAGTATCGATCATTACGGCACGAACGGAGTCTGTACCATAATCTAAACCTATAACGTATGCTTTCATGGTATTCTCAATCATCATATGAAAATATATAAATAAATGGGCTTATTAAACTTTTGTGCAATTTAGTTTGATTCAACTTAAAATTATTTAGTCGTCCTGTTATTTGTAATCTAGCTAGAGGGCTACGCTATCGTTTAAGATTACAGATAGGGTCGCTTTCAAAAACAATCTATTTCCTATCAAAAGCGGGAAAAAATAACTGAAATAAAAAATTTATGCAGTATTACCAAGCCAGAACAATTGGAGAATTATTCAGATTACCATTTTATTTAATACCTAAAGTCAAATGATTTAATAATTTAGGGCAATTCATTTATGATTTTGACTATAAGTGTTAATTTTACATTTTCACAAATATAACCTATATTCTTATTTCTATAAAGGATAGCTTAGAGAAAATACATACTACTATATTTCAATCAAAAATGCTAATTTAAGTTATCAAGTAATTTATTCAATATATTCACAATCGCAGTGTTTTAGAATATATCCTTTAATTTTACTCTAATTATTAAAATCAATGCTAACCAGTTACAACAAAGAAGATAAGATACTACTCGCCCTAGATTGTATTATTTTTGGTTTTGATAAAAATGATCTGAATATACTGCTTATAAAACGAGATTTTGAACCCGAAAAGGGGAAATTATCGCTTATAGGGGGCTTTTTAAAGCAATCTGAACATCTGGATGAGGCTGCAAACCGAATTCTATTTACCCTCACGGGAATTCAAAATGTATATATGGAACAGCTCTATACGTTTAGCAAGGTGGACCGTGACCCTGGGGAACGCACGCTTTCCACGGCGTATTATGCGCTCATTAATATTGAGGAACATAATGAACAGCTCAACCAGCAATTTGCGGCGCAATGGTACAGCATTACAGAAGCTCCAGAACTTATTTTTGATCATAATGAAATGGTAGATAAAGCAATTAGTCGCCTACGTCGCAGGGCAATCTCAAAACCCATAGGCTTCGAACTCTTGCCCGAAAAATTTACGATGAAACAGCTGCAGAAACTCTACGAGGCGATACTTGATGAAAAACAGGATAAACGGAATTTCATTAATAAAATAAACAGTCTGGACGTACTGGTAAAACTCAATGAAAAAGACATGACCTCTTCACGTAAAGGTTCATTTTTGTATCAATTTGATAAGGAAAAGTATGACGCGAAGGTGCGTGATGGATTCACCTTTAAAATTTAAGAATTTTTTTTATTAATATGTTATAAAACCAAGAACCATCAGCTAAATACTGATGGTTCTTTGCTTGAAAAATAAAATTAAATTTAGTTACGACAATCCTGCTACTTTCATAAACGCCTTTACAATTGCGCGTTTGCCCAATTCTATTTTGAAATCATTTTCACCATAGCCTTTCGCACCTTCCATGGTTTTTTCAGCAATTTTTTCGAAAAGCTCCCTGCTTGGTTTTTTACCGATGAACATGGCCTCTGCTTCTTGATCGCGCCACGGTTTTGCGGCAACACTCCCCAGGGCCATACGCGCATCTTTGATCATGTTATTTTCCATAACAAGTGCGGCGGCTACAGATACCAGTGCAAAAGCATACGAATGTCTGTCCCGAACTTTTAAGTAATGTGACGCTTTCGCGAAAGCTTTAGAGGACTCTGGAAGATCAATGGAGGTTATAAGTTCCCCTTCCTTTAGATTCGTATCAATCTCAGGAGAATCACCCGGCAATCTACGAAAGTCAACTAACGGAAGGCTTCGTTTACCTCCATTAGGAGTCTGGATCTGAACTACGGCATCAAGCGCAGCCAAAGCAGTACACATATCTGATGGATAGGAAGCGATGCATTTTTCTGATGTGCCCAGTACAGAAAGAATCCGGTTATGTCCATCAATTGCATCACAGCCGCTACCCGGTTCGCGCTTGTTGCAGGCAAAATGTGGTGACATATAATAGGAACAGCGCGTGCGCTGCATCAAATTGCCCCCGTTGGTCGCTTTATTGCGTAACTGGTCTGTAGCGCCCAGTAAAATGGCCTCACTCACGATAGGGTAATCATTCTTTACATTTTCATCATCGGCAGTGTCGCTGTTGCTTGCCATCGCGCCAAGCCGAAGACCGCCCTCAATTTTTTCGATCTTTGAAAACGGTAGTTCTGAAACATCGATCAAATAATCGGGGTGGGTGACATCGCGGCGTATCCTATCAACTAGATTGGTACCCCCAGCCAGATAGGCCGTATTATCATGCTCCATATACCCGTTTATTGCGGCGTCTGCACTTTTGGCCTTTGAATATTGAAATGGGTTCATCTTAACTTACTTTTTGTTGGGTTCTTTTGATCAGTTTTTTATCGTAGGTTTCGTCTCGTACCGATTTTACGGCCTCGACAATACCTTTATAGGCACCACAACGGCAGATGTTACCGCTCATCCATTCCCTGATTTCCGCATCGCTGCCCGCATGATCTTCTTCCAAGACTTTAATGGCCGACATAATCTGACCGGGAGTACAATAGCCGCACTGGTAGCCATCGTGTTCCATAAATGCAACCTGAATGGGATGAAACTCAGTTTCTGATCCTATGCCTTCAATAGTTGTTACTTCTTTACCATCAATTTGTGCTGCAAGAGTAAGGCAACTGTTAATCCGGTCTTTGCCCATGTGTACGGTACAGGCACCGCAAGCGCCCTGATTACAACCTTTTTTAGATCCTGTGAGACCCAATTGCTCACGTAATAAATCAAGTAAACTTGTTCTCGGATCCAATTTCATTTTCATATTCTGCCCGTTGATAGTGGTATTGATTTCCACAAAAGATGCAAAATTCACAGGTTTATTGCTGGGCGCTGCGGCAAGTGTAGCATAGGGGGTCATTGCAAGACCTAACGCCGCCAGTGTAGCAGAGGTTATAAATTTGCGTCGGCTTATCTCCGCTTTCATCAGGGATTTTTCCTCAGGCCACAGCTCTTTTTCTTCAATTTTGTCCATAGATTTTTCTTGAGTTGGTTTTTAACTAGATCAGCTTATCCATTGTAATGGGCAGGTCGCGCACGCGTTTTCCTGTTGCATTGTATACGGCATTTGCTATGGCTGCGGCGGTTCCCACAATCCCTATTTCACCAATGCCCCTTCCACCGTGCTCACTAAAATTATAATCAGGCTCATCGATATAATCTACGGTAAGCTCCCTTATATCTGCATTTACCGGCACATGGTATTCTGCAAGGTCTGCATTAACTACGCGACCTTCTGGGTTATAATCTGTCTTTTCAAGCAGGGCCATTCCGTAGCCCCAGACCATACCACCATACAATTGGCTTTTGCCTGTTTTGCTGTTCATGATTTTACCCACGTCAAAAACACCAGTCAATCGCGGGACCGTAATCACGCCCAAATCTGGATCAATCTCTACTTCGGCAAATATGACCCCAAAGGAATGTGATGAATACGGTGCATCTTTATTATAGCCAAAACCACCTTTTCCCACCTGTGATTTATCTGTAAAATCATAGGTATCCTTTCCGCTACGTTTGATGATTTCACCTATCTTTTCCTTATTTCCATTTATAGATTCCACCATACCTTCTTGAATAGAAAGGTCTTCGACCGAAGACTGATAATGTGGACTCTTCTCTTGTGCAATACTAAGTTGCAATAGTTTTTCCTTGAACTTCTTTACAGCGATAATAATATAACTGCCTGCCGTTGCGGTCAAATTTGAACCTCCCGAAACAAAACCTTGTGGAAAATCTGTATCCCCCAGTTCCATGTTTACCATTTCAGAAGATATTCCCATAGCATCAGCAGCGATCTGGCCCATAACCGTCCAGGTTCCCGTACCTATATCCTGAACCGCAGTTTGTACGGTCAAGATACCCTTTGCATCCATGACCAGTCTTACCGCACCACCCGCTCTATTGGCCGGATAGGTACTTGTGGCCATCCCGTAACCTATTAACTTCCCATCGCGCATATTATTTTTTGGTTCCTGTTTACGCTGGTCCCAGCCAAAGATTTCCGCACCTTTTGCATAACATTCCCTAAGCTTTTTGAGCGACCAGGGCTTTTTATCAAACGGACATACCTCAGCATAGTTTTTAAGTCGAAATTCTATGGGGTCCATTTTTATTTTAGCCGCATATTCATCCATAGCAGATTCAAGTGCAAAAGAACCGGGCGCTTCCCCGGGCGCGCGCATATACACAGGCGAAGGTAAGTTGAGCGGTTTATATTCATGCGAGACGCTCATATTAGGAATATCATAAAGCACACGGGTAAGATTCCCGCAGGATTCAAAATATTTTTGTTCGATATTAGTATAAGAATTTGTTTTATGCTGAATGCCGGTTACTTTTCCATCCTGATCACCAGTGATCGTTATATTTTGCAACGTGCGCGGCCTATGACCTGCGGAGGTAAACATATCTTCACGGCTTAAATTTATCTTTACCGGCCTATCCAGCATTTTTGCAGCTATTGCAGCTAATACTGTATGTGACCAGTAACTGCCCTTACAGCCAAAACCGCCTCCTATATATTTACTGATTACACGTACATTTTTAGGATCGGTCTCAAAGCACCATGCCGTACAGGCTTGATAGTTATTGACCCCTTGGGTTGCATCATAAACGGTAAGACGGTCACCATCCCACAAAGCGATGCAATTGCTTATTTCCATGGGATTGTGATGTTCTGACGGTATAGTATATGTAGCCTCGACGGAAGTTGACGAATTATTTTTTGCTTCCGCGAAAGCGCCCATCTCAAACTGCAGCATTCCTTGCTCTGGCTTTACCGTCTTGCCTTTCAGATCATAAATATTGCCATCGCCCTGTTCCTGGCTATACTCCACTTTAAGCTGTCGCCCAGCCCATATCGCATCTTCCAGCGTTTCGGCAAGCACGAGTGCAACGTCCTGACCAATATAGTCAACTTGCTTGTCCTGTAATGGTGCACGCTTCTGGCCTACCAATACATAGGGAGGAGCATTTTTAAATGATTTGAGCTTCATAGCGTTTCCAGCGTGAATAACTTTTACCACACCGGGCAGCTCCTCTACCTCATCAACATTTATTGAAGCTACACTACCCCTATTTATAGTGCTTTTTACTGGCACCGCATAAAGGGGGCTATCCACTTTATATTCTAACGCATATTTGGCGGTCCCAGAGACTTTTTCTGGGCCGTCCACTCTTATTTTGGGACTTCCTATCATAATCGCGTAAAAATTAGCAATACTTAATTAAGCTGAAGATGCTTGATAATGCTCATTTATGATTTGGGAAAACAATTTTGTAATGCAATCAACAATTTTAAGAAAGCGCGTTGCATTGAAATTATTCTTGAATTTAAAATGAAGTGAGAGACAATACAAGCAATTTGCATATAATTAACAAGGATCAGCTGTAAATTACAGAAGTCAATTTAATTTTAAATATTTAGAATCATGGATTTTTATAAACTATCTGAAGTAAACCCAATTTACTTTGGTGAAGTATTGATTAGAAGCTCAAGGTAATCATAGTACCCTCTCCCAGGGTGCTGTTCACTTGAATTTTTCCCTGATGCAGGGTCATAATCTGCTTACACAAACTCAAGCCTATACCGCTTCCCGTTTTTTTGGTGCTGAAGAATGGAACAAAAATACTATCAAGTATTTCCGGTGGAATCCCGGCACCATTATCAGTTACCTGAATGCTCATATTCCCACGCAAATTCCGCTGTGCGGAAACAATTATTCCTCCTTTTGAGCTGTTTTTACAGGCATCAATGGCATTTAGAATCAAATTGATAAGTACCTGCTCAATAAGGTAGGCATCTATTTCCAACTCAAGATTGGGCTGTTCTGTGCTAAATTGAAGATCAATTTCTTTTTTTGCCAGAGAAGGGCGCATTAAATCTGCAATACTTTTAAAAAGGCTTGCAACAGTTATTGTACTTAAATTTAGCTGCGTGACCTTGTTAAGGCTGCGATAGGTCTTGGCAAATTTCATTAGACCTTCACTGCGCTTTTTAATACTTAAAATACCATCATTCATATCCTCAAGATCAAGAGTATGATTTGTTGTATCACTTAAACTCGCCTGTACTTGATCTTGCAAGGTTTCTGCCAGCGAAGAGATGGGTGCAATGGAATTCATAATTTCATGGGTCATCACACTCAATAGTTTTTTCCAGGCTTCGGCCTCATTTTTATCAAGGGTGCGCTCAATATTCTGAAGTACAATGAGCTTGTAGGAACCTTCTTCAATCGTAAAAACAGTGTCTGAAATAAGTACTTTTAATCTTTCTTTGTTCAAAAAAAGATTTACCGGACTAGCAGTGTGGTGGTACGTTTCAAACAATTCCGAATGAACTTCGGGACGCCTTCGAGCTATAAACTGAATATTTTTAAAAGCCGGGAAATCAAGAATATTTAAAAAAGAATCATTCGTCCACAGTACTTCTCCACTCTCCAGGTTATAGGCAATGATACCCACATCTATCATGGAGAGGATTTTTTGCAAATAGACAAATTGCATCTGCCGCTCGCTGTTCATGTCGCGTATCGTCCGGTTTACAAGATTAAAGCCTTTATTGAGCTTTCTCATATCCTGAGGCCCTTTTTCTTCTACAAAAAAACGTGAAAAATCACGGTATTTAACAGCTTCAAAAAAATCATCCATAGCTACAAAGCGCTTTGTAATAAAACGATATAGATTGGAAAAGGTTATTGGCACAAATAAAGTCCCCCCAATGATCATATAGATTTGACCTTCCAGCAACCCGTAACACAACACCAGTAAAAAGCCAAAAAGCATTATAATACGTAACGCGACCGAAAAAAAGTAACTTTTATAAATCATGTTTCTCCAGTCTTCTATACAGGGCAGCGCGTGTTATACCCAGCTCACGGGCAGATTTTGAAATATTACCGCTGTTTTTTTCAATTACTTTCAAAATGGTACTTTTTTCTACCGCGTCAAGATTAGTTTCCTTAATTCCGGTGGCTGCCGGGGTGGATTCTATGGGTGAAAAAACAAGGTCTTCATCTTTAAGAAGATCGATTTCAGTCATGATTATAGCTCGCTCCAGGGCGTATTGCAGTTCGCGTACATTACCGGGAAAAGGATGGTTTTTTAATTTTTTAATGAAGCTGGGATCCATTTTAATGCCTATTTTGCCATATTTTTCGCCATAAAGGCCGATAAAATGGTTTGCCAATTGGGTTATATCATTATTCCGATCACGTAAGGGCGGCATGAGAATATCTACTGTATTGATGCGATAAATAAGGTCTTTCCTGAATTTGGATTCATCAGCCAGATCGGTCAAGCTCGTATTTGTGGCGCAAATTAACCGAATATCCACGGGAACCGAAGTATTTGAACCCAGGGGAGTCACTACTCGGTTTTGCAATACGGTGAGCAATCGCGCCTGCTGGCGCAGGCTGATATTTCCTATTTCATCTAAAAATAGTGTACCGCCGTGTGCGGCTTCAAAACGTCCTTTTCGGTCTTCACGAGCATCAGTAAAAGCCCCTTTTTTATATCCGAATAATTCGCTTTCAAACAGCGTTGACGTTAATGCGCCCACATCTACTTTAATAAAAGGTTTGTTTTTGCGCTGGGAATGCTCATGAATGGCCTGTGCAATTAGATCTTTACCCGTGCCATTTTCGCCCAGAATCAAAATATTGGCATCGGTGGGCGCGACTTTTTTTAATTTGGTAAAAACATGTTGCATCGGTATGCACTCCCCTATTATTGCAGTTTCAAGACCGGCATCAACTTTTTGAACCTTGGTACTCTTTTTCTTTTCCACCAGTTCTTGAACAGCCTGAATAATCTTTTCATTTTTCCATGGTTTCACAATAAAATCAGAAGCGCCTTCCTTTAAAGAACGAATGGCAAGGTCTATATCCCCATAAGCGGTAATGAGAATTACATCAACCTTTGGGTTAATGGCCTTGATCTTATTGAGCCAAAAAATACCTTCGTTGCCCGTATTTACGACACCGTTAAAATTCATGTCAAGAATAACCAAATCAAAATTATGATTTTGAAATAGGTTATTGATCACATTGGGATTTTTTGCGACAACTACTTCTTTAACCAGCGGTTTAAAAAGCAAACGCAAGGCGGTGAGGATATCCTCATCGTCATCTGTAATAAGTATGCTGGTGTTTTTTAAGAGCATAATTACAATATTAAACAATTAGAAATTCTGAATTCAAAATTTTGGATTCTGAATTCAAAATTTAAAAACCTGTTCCGCCACCGAACACCCACTGTTCGAAAACGAACACTTTCTTATACCAAAAAAAAAAAACAACTGACTGTTAATCAATCATTTAAATTTATGGCACTGATTTGCCTATATATTTTATGATAAATTAAAATTTTATATGGACATCCCTTTACAAAAGAAACGTTTTACAACTTCCAGAATTCTAATAATCGCCGGTTCTGTACTCCTGCTTGCCCTTATTATTTTTGTTCTGATATCCTCTACCGGAAACTCAAAATTAAATGTAGAAACCGAAAGAATCAGCATAAATACGGCAAGAAACGGTGTTTTTCAAGAGAATATTCCCGTTAACGGGGTGGTTTTGCCCATTACCACTATTTATCTGGACGCTTTGGAAGGCGGTCGTGTGGAAGAAAAATTTGTTGAAGATGGTGCCATTCTCAAAAAAGGAGATTCCATTTTACGTCTGTCTAACACAGATTTAGAGCTTAGTCTAGTAAATCAGGAAACGTCAGTATATAACCTGCTTACACAAATGCAAATACAGAAAACGGCAGCACGTCAAAATACTATTAATAAGCTCAATCAGATGACTGATGTTGAAAATCAACTTATTGAAGCCAAAAGAATCTATGATATGAATAAGAACCTATTTGATAAGGGGGTGGTTGCCGGACAGGAATATGAAAAATCAAAAAACGATTACAACTATCAGAAAGAGCGCATGAAACTTACGAAACAGATCCTAAAACAGGATTCTATTGCCGTAAATCAAGAACAAAACCAATCGCAGCGCTCGTATGCACAAACCCAAAGTGCGCTGGAACTCATGCGGAAAAAAGTAGAGGATTTAGTTGTAAAAGCGCCCGTAGATGGGCAGTTAACTTCCCTTGACGCAGAAATTGGTCAAAGCAAGAACAAAGGCGAGCGCCTGGGACAGATTGATGTACTCAGCGGTTACAAGGTGCGCGTGGACGTTGATGAACATTACATTTCCCGGATTTATACCGGTCAGCAAGGCACTTTTAGCTTTAGTGGGAAAGAATATACACTGGAGATCAAAAAAGTGTACACACAGGTTAATAATGGGCGCTTTCAGGTAGATATGGTTTTTCAGGATGATGCCCCGGAAGGGATTCGTCGTGGGCAAACACTACAGATCCGTGTGGCCCTTAGCCAGGAAAAACAAGCATTACTCATCCCAAAAGGTGGCTTTTTTCAGCAAACCGGGGGCAACTGGATCTTTAAAGTGAGTGCCGATGGCGAAACCGCTTACAAGCAGGATATTCAATTGGGAAGCCAGAATACTGAATACTACGAAGTTTTGAGCGGTCTGGAACCGGGCGACCAGATCATAACCTCAAGCTACGATAATTATGGAGATGTGCAGGAGCTGGTGCTGAAGGCCCCCTAGCCCCCAAACGGGGAACTAAAAACCTGCAAGGTGCCAGTTTGCCGGCAAAGGCAGGTTGCCGAAGAACTCTCCCTGTAGATTTAAAATGCAGAGTTATGAGTTTATCAAAATAGAATTTACACTATACATTTATACAATCAAAAAACGAATCAAATGACGACCATCCTACTGTTAATAATCAAATTTGTTGAAACCATAATACTTACCGCCTTATGATCACAATTACCGAACTGGAAAAATATTACCGCACCGAAGAGGTGCAGACCATTGCCCTAAACAAACTTTCCTTTAGCGTTCAAGAGGGTGAATTTGTCGCCGTCATGGGGCCTTCAGGCTGTGGTAAATCCACTTTACTCAACATCCTTGGGCTTTTGGACGATCCTGACGGCGGAAGTTTCGTTTTTAACGACATTGAGGTTTCCGGCTTTAATGAGCGCAAACGTGCCAACCTGCGCAAGCACAACATCGGTTTTGTGTTCCAGAGCTTTAACCTCATCGACGAGCTTACGGTTTTTGAAAACGTGGAACTTCCTCTTATTTACACCGGCGTTAAAACTGCAGAGCGCAAGGAGCGCGTACACGAAGTTTTAGAAAAAATGCAGATCATGCACCGCCGCAAGCACTTTCCACAGCAATTATCAGGTGGACAACAGCAGCGTGTTGCCGTAGCGCGTGCCGTGGTAAATAAACCCAAACTCATCCTTGCAGATGAGCCCACGGGAAATCTGGACAGCAGCAACGGTAACGAAGTGATGGATCTACTCACCGAACTCAATGAAGCTGGCACCACCATCATCATGGTGACCCACAGCGAGCACGATGCCAAATACAGCCACCGAATCATCCGGATGCTGGATGGTGAGAAAGTAACCGAAAATGTGCTGGCAGAGTTTAAAAGTCCCATTCCCCCAGCTCCCGATACTTCGGCAGGCTCAGCACAGGCGGGGGAAGCGTTTACTCAAGCGGACAAAGCCCACTAACCCCCAATGTGGGAATTGTTACTGGTTAAAAGTTTTAGCGCAAGTTACTCCCATTGGCAAGGGGAGGTGCCGAAGGCGAAGGAGTTTTAAACTACAAGGTGTTACGATCCCGATAGTTATCGGGAAAGGCCTCCTTATAGGTCTAAACTAAAACTTTAAGAAAATAGTGGTTCAATCATCAATAATCAATGCTGAAACGCTTTTCAGCAAACAATCAAAAAACGGACAATCATGCTCAAGAATTATTTTAAGATCGCATTTAGGAATCTTTGGAAGCACAAAAGTTTTTCGGCGATTAATATCATTGGGCTATCGCTAGGTCTGGCCTGTTTTTTAATGATTTCTATGTTTGTAGCAGATGAACTGAGTTATGATAGGTATAATGAAAAAGCCGATCGTATTTATCGTATCAATACAGATATACGTCTTGGAGAAAGCGATAATGCTTTGGCGGTCACTTCAGATCCTATGGGGGAAACTCTCAAAAGGGATTATCCACAAGTGGAAGAATATGTGCGGTTTTATAATTCCAATGGTTCCAAACTCATTAAAAAGGACGGAAAATATATTAACGAGACCAAAGTTACCCACGTAGATTCCACATTGTTCAACGTTTTTAGCCTTCCGGCAATTATTGGGAATACAAAAACGGCCTTAAATGAGCCAAATACCGTTGTAATTACAGAATCAGCGGCCGATAGATATTTTGGCAGCCCAGATCAAGCTATCAATAAAATGATAGAAACAGATGACAAGGGCAGCACTTTATATAAAGTCACGGCTGTAATTGAAGATATTCCTAAGAATTCGCATTTCGATTTTGATTTCTTTTTCTCCATGAAAAATGTTGACTATGACTTTGGGATGTACCTGAGCTATAATTTCCAGACGTATATACTTTTAAAACCCGGAGTTGACTATAGGGAATTCAACAAAAAATTGCCTGAAGTCATTGATAAATACGTTGTTCCGCAGATAATTCAGTTTTTTCACATAAAGTCTATGGATGATTTTGCAGATTCCGGAAATAAAATGGAAATCTCCTTAATTCCGCTTACGGATATTCATTTAAATTCTTCAAGAACAGGGGAATTGGGGGCGAATGGAAATGTACAATATATCTATATTTTTTCGGCAGTAGCCCTTTTTATTTTACTTATTGCCTGTATTAATTTTATGAACCTTTCTACAGCGCGGTCTTCTGGCAGGGCAAAAGAGGTTGGGATAAGGAAAGTTTTGGGCAGTCATAAAAAATACCTTATCGCTCAATTCCTCACGGAATCTACCTTAATGGCCTATATGGCACTGGCGGCCGCCCTATTTTTTGCTTGGTCGCTCTTGCCCTGGTTCAATAACCTGTCTGGGAAAGAATTGCAATTCGCCAACTTTTTTAAGACTATTTATATTATTCCGCTGCTGTTATTACCACTTTTCGTTGGGGCTTTGGCAGGAATTTATCCCGCATTTTTCCTGTCCTCCTTTAAACCCATTAGCATACTTAAAGGGAAAATAAGTTCAGGATCTAAAAAGGACTATTTTAGAAATACGCTGGTTGTTTTTCAATTTACTACCTCCATTGTGCTGATTATTGGCACCATAGTTATCTATAAACAACTGGATTACATTCAGAATAAGAATGTAGGTTTTGATAAAGAACAGGTGATGCTCGTAAAAAACTCCGGACTTCCAACCCAAGCCCGCAAAAGCATCAAAAATGAAATTACCGGTTTAAATACCGTGAAATCTTCATCCTTCGCGGGTTATATTCCCGTTTCGAGTTCCGGTAGAAGTAGCCGTAGCTATGCTATCGATGCGGCAATGAACGGAACCAATTCTTTTACCATGCAGAATTGGAACGTAGATTATGATTATATCCCCACCCTGGGAATGGAAATGATCAAGGGCAGAAACTTTTCCGCAGACTTCGGAACAGATTCCACAGCAATAATTCTCAATGAAGCCGCTGTAAAGCTTGCAGGTTTTAAGGATCCCATCGGGAAGAAGATATATACTTTTGGAAGTGACAAAACACCCATAAGCTATACCGTAATAGGAGTGGTAAAGAATTTTAATTTTGAATCCCTCCGTCAGCAAGTTGGCCCTTTGAGTTTTAGCCTGGGGGCTAACGATTGGGTTTCTGCTTACCGGTTTTCTACAACTGATGTCGGTGCGTTGATCAATACCATTGAAGGCAAATATAAAGCCGCGTCCCCAGAGATGCCGTTTAAGTACGAATTTTTAGACGAAGCTTTTGATACTATGTACCGGCAGGAACAGCGTGTGGGAAAGGTGGCATTAACCTTTGCCTTTTTGGCCATTGTGATCGCTTGCCTCGGTTTATTTGGCCTGGCCACCTATATCGCGGAACAACGCACCAAAGAAATAGGGATCAGAAAGGTGCTGGGAGCCTCTGTATCAAGTATCGTCTCGATGCTTTCAAAAGATTTTATAAAACTGGTACTTATTGCCTTTATCATTGCAATCCCCATAGCTTTTTGGACAATGCATGAATGGTTGCAGGAATTTGCTTATAGAATTAATATCAGCTGGTGGATATTTTTAGCAACTGGAGGCACGGCACTTTTGATTGCTTTACTTACCGTAAGTTTTCAGGCTATTAAAGCCGCCATCGCAAACCCTGTAAAGAGTTTAAGAACGGAATGAAAACCCAGACCTCACAGGTTTCTAAAAACTGTGAGGTCTTTCCGAAAAACGGCCAAAACCATCTAAAAACGCCTTAAATAAGTAAAAAAATGATTAAAAATTATATAAAAATCGCCCTCCGTAACCTCTTAAAAAACAAGGGGTACAGCGCACTCAATATCTTCGGGCTTGCGATCGGCATCACCTGTGCAAGCCTGATCTTTCTCTGGGTGGAAGATGAAGTGAATTTTGACCAGTCCATCGCTGATAAAGAACTGGTTTATGCCGTACCGACCAATCAGAAATATGAAGGGGAATGGCGTACTTTTTCTCATTCAGCAACACCTGGGCCTCTGGCCAATGACCTGAAAACGGAAATACCGGAAATATCAAAAGCCGCGCGTATGCGCGATGGTAACTATCTCTTTAGCGTGGGTGACAACGCCATAAACAGCAGCGGAAGTTACGCTGATGCAGATCTCTTCGACATCTTTGGCCTGAATTTTATTGCCGGAAATGCCAGAGATGCATTTCAAAAGAAAAAGTCAATCGTACTCACGCAAAAGGTGGCTGCAATTCTTTTTGACGAAAGCCGAAATGCGGTAGGTAAAACAGTGCAGGTTAACCAAAAAACCAATTATACCGTTACCGGGGTTATCAAAGATTTTCCACAGAACACCAGTTATCCCTTTTCTTGGCTCGTTCCCTTTGAAAACTTTACCGATGGCAAAGAATGGACACAAGGTTACGGTGCCAATTTCACGAGCTCCTTTGTAAAATTGGCTCCAGGAGCTGATTTTGATCAGGTAAATAAAAAAGTAAAAGCAGTAATTCCTACCAAAACAGGTGATAATACTACCGAAGCCATCTTATTCCCAGCTAAGGATTGGCATTTGCGCGCCAATTTCAAAAATGGTGAAATCAGCGGCGGCCGTATAGAATATGTGCGTTTATTTAGTCTCATTGCGCTCATAATCCTGATCATCGCATGTATTAATTTTATGAATCTGGCCACCGCCCGGAGCGAAAAACGCGCCAATGAAGTAGGCATGCGAAAGGCTTTGGGTTCTGGCAAAAACCAGTTGATTTTCCAGTTTATGACAGAAGCGGTGCTAACGGCGCTACTGGCCGGGATTTTAAGCGTTTTGCTTTTGGCCATTTTAGTGCCGCAGTTCAATGCTTTGGTAGATAAAAATCTGGCTTTGGCGCTCGCCCGCCCTTCCCATTTTACCCCTCTTCTAAGTATCACGCTGGTCTGCGGCATTTTTGCCGGACTTTACCCCGCTTTTTACCTATCATCATTTCAACCTATAGAAGTGCTCAAAGGATCGCGCAGACAACGGGGCAGCGCCTCTTTTATACGAAAGGGCCTCGTGGTTGCCCAGTTTGCGGTTTCGATAATTTTTATCATCAGTACCCTGATTGTGTACCAGCAGGTGCAATATGTAAAAAACCGAAACCTGGGGATGAACAAAGAAAACCTAATAGAAATACCGGCCGCAAATGGCAACGTCATCAAAAATTTCAAACCCATAGAACAAGAACTCAAAGCGTCTGGAATGATCGTAAGTGCTGGACTTATGAACTCACAGATTTTATCTGGGGGAAATAACACGTCAAGCGTACAATGGCAGGGCAAACCGGATGATGAGAATATTTTGATCTCTGTTAGGACTGTAACGCCTGGTCTTTTAAACGCCACCGGCATGAAAATCAAGGAAGGAACTGGTTTTGGCAGCTCGCAAGCGGCAGATAGCAGCAATATATTAGTATCTGAATCCTTTGCAAAACTGATGGGCGCAGATAATGTGCTGGGCAAAACCATCAATTGGCAAGAACAGGTATTTACCATTAAAGGGGTCGTCAAGGATTTTCTGTACGGCGATATGTACGGAAGCAGTGACCCCGTCATGTTCTATCACCAAGCGGAAGGAGCGGATTATATGTACATAAAACCAAAATCAGGGATAGCAATGACCAAAGTGCTCCAAGAAATCGAAAGTGTTCTTGCAACGCAGAATCCCGGGTTTCCGTTTGAGTACAGGTTTGTGGATGATGCTTTTAACGATCGTTTTAAAAGTGAACAATTGGTGGGCAATTTATCCCAAATTTTTGCTGTTTTGGCCATTATCATTTCCTGTTTGGGACTTTTTGGCCTGGCCGCCTATACTGCTGAACAGCGAAGAAAGGAAATTGGTGTGCGCAAAGTTTTAGGGGCAAGCGTTTCGGTTATTGTTGGCATTTTATCAAAAGATTTTATGAAACTGGTGGGTATTGCCATTGTGCTTGCCATTCCCGTGGCCTGGTGGGCAATGCACAACTGGTTACAGGGTTATGCCTACCGCATTGATATTAATCTGTGGGTATTTGCGCTTGCTGGGCTAGCGGCAGTTTTGATCGCACTGATCACAGTAAGCTTCCAAGCCATAAAAGCCGCGATCGCTAACCCGGTGAAGAGTTTAAGAACCGAATAAAAATAGCCAAAATGCCCTAAAAACTACCTTATTTCAATTAAAAATCGACCGTCATGCTCAAGAATTATTTCAAAATAGCTTTTCGTAATCTGTGGCGTCACCGCCTGTTTTCCTTTCTAAATATTTTAGGGTTAACGATAGGAATGACGGCCTGTTTCCTCGCTTTTACCTATGTGCGTTTTGAAACGAGCTATGATGATTTTCAGACCAAGGGAGATCGTATTTACCGGGTGGTAGCAGATATTAAAACCCCTACCGAAGTTATAAATGGCAGCGGACCATCATGGGCGGTAGCGCCTCACATAACTGAATTTCCAGAAGTGGAAGAAGCTGTTCGGGTAATGAGTGACGCGATTCTTTTCAAGAAGGACAATTTAAAATTTAATGAATCAGAAGTTTTATGGGCCGATCCTGCTTTTTTTACCACGTTTGATTTTCCATTGGTTAAGGGAAATCCAAAAACAGCATTAGCTGAGCCATTGAGTATTGTTTTATCTGAAACGCTTGCCAAAAAATATTTTGCAGATGAAGACCCAATGGGTAAAACCATTTTATTATTCGGTGACCAGCAACCGGCTACCGTAACAGGTATCATGAACAACGTTCCCGAGAATTCACAGATACAGGGGAATGTAGTAATTTCTATGACTACTATAACTAAAAAATTTAATGCAGGACTTGATGATCAATGGGGAAATTACAGCCCGTATACGTATGTTTTACTAAAAACGGATAGTGATGCAGCAGCATTAGAAAAAAAGTTGCCTGGTTTTCTTAAAAAGTGGAATGGAAAAGAAATGGATCAACTTCAAATGTATCCTACCCTATTCCTTGAGCCTATGAAAGATGTGTACCTAAAATCAACCCGTGGTGGGTTTGTAAATGGGAACATTAAAAATGTATATATATTTTCAATCATTGGTCTTTTCATAATACTTATTGCAAGCATCAATTTTATAAATCTTACCACGGCGCGCTCTTCAGATAGAGCTAAAGAAGTAGGTATACGTAAAGTAATAGGTGCCCGAAAAAAACAGCTGGTTCTTCAATTTATTGGGGAGTCCATAATACTGTGTATGATCGCATTTATATTAGCGTTAGGGCTCATTGCATTGCTGAACAATTCCTTCAATGAACTTGCCGGTAAAGTTGTGAGTACAGGTATTTTTAATAATCTCCAATATGTATTTTATCTACTCCTGGTTGCATTGGGTATAGGTTTACTTGCCGGAATTTATCCAGCTTTTATTATGTCTTCTTTTAAACCGGTAACCGTTTTAAATGGGCGTTTTGCAACAGGAAGGAGTGGCAACTTATTACGTAAAAGCCTTGTCGTATCTCAGTTTGCCATCTCTACCGCTTTGGTAATAGGCACCATTGTGGTGTATACGCAAATGAGTTATATGCGTAACCAGGATTTGGGTTTTAACAAAGATCAGGTACTGGTGATAGATGCCCACGGAGATTCTGGAGCGAAAGCACTTAAACAAAATTTAAGAGGTTTGGCAAATGTAAATCAAGTCTCCTTATCGGGTAGCGTGCCGGGAGCTGGTAATCCCAGTGCCTATTCTGAAATAGAAAACATCAAGGGTGAATTACAGAAGGCGAACCTCGACCTTTATTTTGTTGATTTTGATTACATCCCGCTTTATAAGATGAAAGTTGTGGCAGGAAGAGCGTTTTCGAGGGATTTTATGACCGATACTACCCAGGCGATGGTACTTAATGAAGCCGCTGTAAAAATGTTTGGCTACACTTCTCCAGAGCAAGCCATTGGTAAACAATTTAAACAATGGGGACGTGAAGGAAAAATAGTGGGTGTGATAAAAGATTTCCATTTTCGCTCACTACAGCAACAAATTAAACCCCTAAGTATGCGCATTGAGCAAGGGAATATGGATTATTTGTCGGTAAGCTTAAAAACTTCAAATCTTCAAGCCTCACTGCCAACCATAGAAAAAGCATATCAAAATGCGATTCCAAATCAGCCCTACAGTTATTATTTTTTGGATGAGTTTTTCAACCGCCAATATAAAAGTGAAGAGAAATTTGGTACCCTCTTTTTAAATTTTTCTTTGTTGGCCATTTTTATATCCTGTCTAGGTTTGTTGGGTCTGGCATCTTATAGCACGATGCAACGCACCAAAGAAATTGGTATCAGAAAAGTACTTGGGGCGAGTGTATCGAATATTCTTAATCTGCTATCGAGGGATTTTTTGAAATTGGTAGTGATATCCTTTTTTGTAGCTGTACCTGTCGCCGCTTACTTTATGCACAAATGGCTCAGCGATTTTGCGTATAGAATCACAATAAGCTGGTGGATATTTGCATTGGCGATGTTTATTGCACTGACCGTTGCTTTTTTCACTATAGCATTTCAAGCCTTAAAAGCCGCAACATCCAACCCAACGAAAAGCTTAAGAACAGAATAAAACACACTTATGAAAAACTTGATCCTAACACAGAACCTGTTAATCGCCTTACTAATAAGTATTTTCAATCTCGGTATTAGTAATGCACAATCTGAAACCATTTCCATTTCACAATTTCAGGAAGTGATTATAAGCCCGTTCATCGAAGTCGTTTTTAAACAAGCTGATCAGGAATCTGTAGTCATCGACAGGTCAAAAGTGGATCGGGAAAAGATCAATGTGGAAGTAAATCATAAAAAACTGCACATTTATCTGGACGATGCCAAAGTTGTTGACAAAGAAGAGGAAGTTAGGATTAACGGAAAGAAGCGCCGGCAAGATATTTACAATGGAACTCAAGTCAGCATAACTATAAATTATAAAGAACTTGAAGATGTAGAAATAAGAGGAGAAGAAAGAATTGATTTTGAAGATCCTATTCAAATTGATGATTTTGACCTCGATCTCTACGGTTCGCCAAAAGTGAATATGGAACGCATTACTTCGGAAAATTTCAAAGTGGCGCTTTATGGAGAAAGCTATCTGGAAATAAAAAGTGGCAAGGTAGCTTTTCAGCGGTATCGCATCTATGGGAGCAGTGAGGTCAATGCGGTTGCCCTAGAATCTTCCGAAACCAAAATCGCGGCTTATGGTGATAATCATATAGCAGTGAACGTTTCTGAAAGGCTGAAAGTTTCGGCTTTTGGCGATGCCAGAATTCAATATAAGGGAAACCCAAAAATTGCCAACGGACTTAAAATAGGAGATACCACCCTTCAAAAAATCGACTAAAACCCTGTAATTATGCTTAAAAACCACATAAAAACAGCATTCCGGAATTTGTGGAAAAACCGCCTTTTTTCTGCACTTAACCTCGTGGGGCTTATTTTTGGCTTAGCCAGTATCATGACTTTGATGTTTGGTGTCTATGCCTACTACAGTGCAGATAGTGACCTAAAAAACAAGGAGGATCTGTATTATTTAAAAGTCATAGATATAAATGGTGAGGGCGATATGTCAACTACTTATCCCTTTCTGGGTGAAGTGGTAAATGCCTCGCCTGAAATTGCGGCGGCCACACATATTCAACGGTGGAATGCGCCTTGGCTGGAGCATGAAGGCAAATCTGCACAAGATCTTACACAATTTGTAGATACCACTTATTTTAAGGTTTTTACATTGCCCTTTAAATATGGTCACCCAGAGCATGCGCTGAAAGATAAATATTCCATTGTGCTCTCTTCAGCAATAAGCGATCGTTTATTTGGCGATCAAAACCCCGTGGGAAAAACAGTCAAAGCAGATGATAGTATCAATTTAACCGTTACCGGAGTTCTGGAACCCTTGAGTGCATACGCTTCCGTTGAGCCTAAAATTCTTTTGACCTCAGCGCTGCTAAAGGATACGCAGGGTTTTATACAGGGAGCCAACTGGTACAATACGTTCGCTACAAACTATGTGCGCCTGAAACCTAATGCCAACATCCCTCTTTTTGAAAAACGTATGCGCCATATCGCGGCGCTCAATTATGCCAACGATAAGGGTATAGATAAATTTATAGCTGCCCCATTTAGTGAACTGCGTAAAGAGAACAATCCTACCGTAAACACTATTATCACAGGTTCCATCGCTACTTCGGTATTTATTTTGCTTATTGTGCTCATCAATCTTCTCAATCTCAACATATCCTTGATGTACGGTCGTACTAAAGAGGTTGCGATCAGGAAAATTATGGGCAGTGGCAAAAAGAGCCTGATCATACAGTTCTGCATTGAGAATGGCTTGCTGGTCTTCACATCCCTACTACTTGCAGGACTTCTATTTTTAGGTTTTCTACAGCCGCAGATGAATAAAATTTATGGATCGCAATTTGGTAGTATTTCTTTTAATTTAAAAGATGATTATCCTTTAATACCGATGTATTTAGGGCTTGGCTTGCTTATTACATTAATCGTGGGTATTCTGCCCACCTTGCGCTACATATCCCTTCCCGTATCAACGGCCATAAAAGGAAAGATCAACACCTTTAAAAACAATTTTTTTGTACGTAATGCCTTTATTACGCTTCAGTTTTCGCTCGCCATCATTTTTATCTGTACCGCCATTATATTAACAAACCAGATCAAATACATGCAACAGGCACCATTGGGCTTCAATTCAAAAAACCTAAGCTATGTACAGCTTGATCTAGAATACAAAAATGCTGATGCCGCGCAATCCTATTTTAAAACCGTTTTGGATAGATTGAAATCAAATCCATATGTGAAAAGCGTTTCCACCAGTCAAGTGATCCCTTCTAAATACCAATATAATTACAATGATTTTTATGATCCCAATACCCAAGTCGAGCTAAATATACGTAAAGGAATTACAGACGCAGATTATCTCAAAACCTATGAAATCCCCATTATCGCAGGTCGTGATTTTGATGCTGACCAAAGCGCTACTGAAGAGAATAACATCATCATCAATCAAACCGCAATGCGGGCACTGGGCTGGAAAGACATCAACAATAAACAGCTTGTAGAAAAAGGTGGTGAAGAAGAAACCTATAATGTGTTGGGGGTGATGAAGGACTTTCACTATCAAGACATGCAACAGAATATAGAGCCCATATTGCACTATTACGGCAAGCAAAGGCTTGGCACTAATTATTTGAGCCTGCGCATCGAAAAAGGACATGAAAAAGCGGTTTTAAGTACATTAAAGAACGATTTTGCAACTATCGATACCCGTAGGGAATTCCAAGCAAATAGATTGACCAGTGAGATCAGTGGGCAATATGCCCTGATCGAGGGCATATTAAAAACGGTCAATTTTGTCGCCTTTTTGACCATACTTATATCGTCTTTGGGCATGTTTGGACTGATTTCGCTGATCGCGAAAAAAAGGGTGAAAGAGATCGGCATACGCAAAACTCTGGGAGCTGGGGCGACACAAATTACCGTGCTGCTTTCCAAAGATTTTATCATGCTCGTTATCCTTGCCGCAATTATTGCTTTTCCACTTACTTGGCTCCTGATGCATACCTGGTTACAGGATTTTGCATACAGAATAGATCTTAAATGGTGGATGTTTGCACTGGGCGGATTTATGGGTTTATTGATCACCGTACTTACCGTGGGCATTCAATCTGTAAAAGCCGCCATCGAAAACCCGGTAAATAGTTTGAGGGCAGAATGATTAAAATACCTTATAAATCGATCAAAACCTTTTAAAATCAGTCAAAAAACGCTTAAAATCAGTCAAAAATGATCAAAAATTATATAAAAATAGCTTGGCGTAATCTTTTAAAGCATAAAGGCTACTCAGCGATCAATATTTTTGGTCTGGGGTTAGGAATGGCTGTCACTTTAATAATAGGGCTTTGGATTGTAGATGAACTTAATTATAACAGTTATTTTAAGAATGAGTCTCAAATTGCACAGATTTATCAAACTCAGACTTTCAATGGGAAAACGGGGACAAGTACTGCCATTCCCAGACCTTTGGAGTTCACGCTTCGGGAGAAATACGCCTCTTACTTTAATCATGTAGTTATGGCCTCCTGGGAGCAGCCTATGACTTTACGTTTAAAGGATAAGGTTATAAATCAAAGCGGAATTAGTATTCAGGAAGAGGCTCCTGAAATGTTAAATCTAACTATTCTTAAAGGGGAAAATAAGGGGTTAAAAGAGAAAAACTCCATAATGATCTCACAACTATGTGCAAAAACATTATTTGGCAATACAGATCCGCTTGGAAAAATCATCAATATTAATGACCGCGATGATATGATGGTTACTGCTGTTTATCAAGATATTCCTCAAAACAACTCTTTTAGTGGAGTTCGGTTTTTTATTCCCTGGAAGCATTTCATCGAATCTCAGGAATGGCTGACTTCTGCCAAAGATGAATGGGATAACAACTCTTTCCAATTATACGTACAGGTGGCTCAAAATACAAGTATGCAACAAATCACTGAGGCAATTGCACATGTAAAAAGCGAGGAAAACTCAACTATGGCTCAGTTTAAGCCAGAGCTCTTTCTTTTACCTATGAATAAATGGCATTTATATTCAAATTTTGAAAATGGTGTACAAACCGGCGGACGTATAGAGAATGTCTGGCTTTTTGGAATTATTGGTGCTTTTGTATTGCTGTTGGCGTGTATTAATTTTATGAATTTAAGTACCGCACGATCAGAGAAACGTGCTATGGAAGTAGGCATTCGTAAGACTATTGGTTCTACAAAAGGTCAACTTATCAAGCAGTTTTTAAGCGAATCTTTTCTAGTGGTTATGTTATCATTTATTTTGGCATTAGGGTTAGTAATTTTATTTTTAAACGCGTTTAATTCGCTTGCTGATAAACAGATTTCGTTCCCTTGGGATAATGGTTTATTCTGGATGGTTTCCTTACTTTTTATCTTGTTTACAGCATTAATTTCCGGAAGTTATCCTGCCCTCTACCTGTCTTCTTTCAGTCCAATTAAAGTTTTGAAAGGAACATTTAAAGCAGGGAAAATGGCTGCGCTTCCGCGAAAAATTCTTGTAGTGACTCAATTTAGTGTTTCCGTAGCTTTGATTATAGGGACACTTATTGTGATGTCTCAGATTGAATTCAGTAAAAACAGACCGGTAGGTTATAAGACAGAAGGATTGATACAAATTCCTGTAATGAGTTATGAATTTGTAGGAAAGGATGAATTAATGCGTAATCAGTTTAAAGCTTCAGGAGCTGTTTTAGAAATGGCAACCTCTAGCAGCCCAACAACTCAGGTTTGGTCAAATCAAAGTGGTTTTAGTTGGGAAGGTAAGCCAGAAGGTTTCCAAGAAGACTTGGCTCACACACAAGTTTCTTATGAATATGTTGAAACATTAGGGATTAAAATGGCTGCAGGTCGTGGATTCTCGAGAAAATTCGCAACGGACTCCAGTGCGATCATCCTAAATCAAGCAGCGGTCAATTATATGGGGTTGCAAAACCCTGTAGGTAAATTTATTACGCAAGGCAGTAGAGAAGGAGATAGTAGAAAATTCGAGATCATTGGTGTTATGGAAAATATGGTTACACAATCCCCATATGAACCCGTCAAACAGGCTATGTATGCTTTTGATAGATATGGTAATGCCAGTTATTGGAATCTACGCTTAAATCCTGTAAAAAGCATAAGGGAAAATTTAACGATTGTAGAAGAAATTTTTAAAAAGAACTTCCCCAATACGCCTTTTAATTATGATTTTATTGATCAGGAATATGCAAAAAAGTTCGCTGAAGAAAATCGTATTGCCAGTCTTGCAAAAGTGTTTACCATACTCGCTATTTTAATAAGTTGTCTTGGTTTATTTGGCTTAGCCTCTTTCGTAGCCGAGCAACGTACTAAAGAAATAGGAGTGCGCAAAGTGCTGGGTGCATCGGTAGCAAATCTTTGGCTTTTGCTTTCTAAAGATTTCGTGATACTCGTTGTCATCGCCTTAATTATTGCTACTCCTGTAGCCTATTATTTAATGCAGAAATGGGTGCAGAAATTTACCTATCACACAGAAATATCTGCTTGGATTTTTATTGCAGCCGCCGCAGGGGCTTTGGCGATAACCTTGCTAACCGTAAGCTTTCAGGCTATAAAAGCCGCCATCGCAAATCCGGTTAAAAGTTTAAGAACAGAATAATAATCCCCTACCCGGTAGGAGAATTAAAAACTTGAAATCATGTTCAAAAATTATCTAAAGATCGCCTGGCGAAACATGGTGAAACACAAAGCCAACAGCCTCATAAACATTTTGGGTTTGGCAACTGGGCTCACCTGTGTAATTCTTGTTGCGCTATATATAAAAGATGAATTGAATTATGACAGGTTCTTTACTGATGCCCGCCAGGTGTATCGGGTTAACATTGACGGTAAAATGGGTGATAACAGCTTTTATGCCGGTTACACCCCTCCTCCAGCCGGAAAAACACTGGTGGAAAATTTTCCGGAAATAGAAAGTTACACACGTATTTACCGCCCTGGAACCGATGTATTGGAATATCAAGACGGTAATCAAAAAAGGTTTTTCAACGAATCCGGAATTTATGCGGTAGATGAAAATTTTCTGGAAGTTTTGACTTACCCCCTGGCAAAAGGAAATGCAAAAACATGCCTGCAAAAAAACAATAGCTTGGTAATTTCACCTGCCATTGCCAAAAAATACTTTGGCGATACCGATCCCATGGGTAAAACCCTTTTATACGGAAGCAAAAAAACACCGCTAACGGTAACTGGAGTACTGGCCGACATGAGCAACCTACCCGCATCGGTTAAGTTTGATATGCTGACGCCGATTAAAAATTATGCCGATGTCACTTATTTTGACTGGAGTTGGGTCTGGCTAAATATTGCCACGTATGTAAAACTTAACAAGTCGGCTGCTGAGAATCCAAATATTGCTGAGCAATTGGAAGCAAAATTCCCAGAAATGCTACGGGTTCAGGCTGCAGCTGCTTTTGATCGCATCGGCCAGCCCATGGATGAATTTCTAAAAAAAGGAAACAAATGGAATATGAAGCTCCAACCACTTTCAGACATCCACCTGCATTCTGGTGAAATTGTTTCTTCAATTACAGATCAAGGCGACGTCAAAAACCTGTATATTTTTGGAATAATTGCTGCGTTCATCATCATATTGGCCTGCGTAAATTTTATGAATCTTGCCACCGCGCAATCAGTAAAGCGAAGCAAAGAAATTGGTATTAGAAAAGTGCTTGGTTCACAACGTTCGCAGCTTATCTGGCAATTTCTTTCCGAAGCGATTTTGTACACGTTTATTGCTACCCTGCTGGCTATTGTTCTGGGCACTCTGCTCCTCCCGTTTTTTAATCAACTTTCAGCAAAAAACATCCCTTTAGATGCCATTTTTAACATCAATATGCTGCTTTTAATAGTCGGATTAAGTGTTATTACAGCTCTTTTATCGGGTATTTATCCTGCTTTTTATCTTACCTCTTTTAACCCCTTAATGGTACTGAAAGGTGGGAACACCACTATTTTTAAACGAAACTTTATCCGGAATGAGTTGGTTGTCTTTCAGTTTGTAATTGCCATTGCCCTTATTATTTGCACGCTCGTGGTTTACAGCCAAATAAATTACACCACGAACAGGAATTTGGGTTATGACCGGGAAAACGTGCTTATTCTCGACAATGCAGAGAAATTGGGCATCAGTGAAGAAACTTTCCGTCAGGAAGTAGCTGCGTTACCCAAAATTAAAAGCGCGACCATTTCTAGCGATATGTTTTCAAAATCATCTTTTGGAGATTTTTACGTTCCCGAAACCACAGATCCTGACGAACAAATTGCAAAAGATATTGCCCTTAATTCCTACCTGGTTGACGATCATTTTATAAAAACTTTGGGGCTAGAATTGCTGGAGGGGCGCAGATTTGATACGAACTTTAATGATTCCCTTTCTGTTTTGCTAAACGAAACGGCCGCCAAACAAATCGGTTGGAAAAATCCCATCGGCCAATACATTCAATATCCCGGTGGAGATTACCAAAAGTTTAAAGTGGTGGGGATTTTAAAAGATTATAACATCGAATCTTTGCACAGTTCCATCGCTCCGTTTGCCTTATTTTCTCAGTCTTCTAAAAGTTACGACACCGAGATTTCTTACATCACGCTCAAGTTATCTGCGGGCAATCCTGAAAATGTGATCAACAAGATAAAAACAAAGTGGCACGAGTATCAGCCCGATGTCCCTTTTGAATATTCTTTTCTCGATGAAGCGCTGAACTCCGCTTATGCTGCGGATCAAAGAACGGCCGGTTTATTTGGGGTTTTTACTTCCTTATCCATTTTTGTCGCCTGCCTGGGATTGTTTGGATTAGTAGCCTTTACCGCCCAGCAGCGCAGCAAAGAGATAGGCATTCGTAAAGTTTTGGGATCGAGTGTGACCGGTATCGTAAAACTCATGTCTCTAGAATTTGTAAAATCGGTTATTATCGCTTTACTGATCGCCTCGCCCATCGCCTGGTATTTTATGCATAACTGGTTACAGGATTTTGCATATCGCATAAGTATTGAATGGTGGGTATTTGCAGTTGCCGGATTTGTAACTCTGCTCATTGCATTGATTACTGTAAGTTTTCAGGCTATAAAAGCGGCCATTGTAAATCCTGTGAAAAGTTTAAGAACGGAATAAAGCCCAGACCTCACAGGTTTTGAAACCTGTGAGGTCTCACTAAAACTCTTGAAAACCTGCCAAAAACGTCTAAAATCATTCAAAAATGCTTAAAAATTATCTTAAAATCGCCTTGCGGAATATCTGGAAGAACAAACTCTTCACCACACTCAACGTTGCCGGACTTGCAATCGGGATTTGTGTGTGCATTATCCTTTTTGCCCATGTTTCTTATGAACTGAGCTTTGACCAGATGTACAGCAATGCCGATAATATCTACCGGGTCAATATGAAAACGACGGCGGAATATAATTATGAGACCTGGCCAGAACTCCCCAATTCAGTAGGCCCTGCTCTGGATCGGGATATTCCGCAGGTCAAAATGACTACGCGGCTTATCAAGGATGATTTTGGCGCCACGGCCTCCCTTAAAACCGGGAATAAAAACTTTACTGAAAACAGGCTTTATCTGGCTGATTGCACCATTTTTAAGATGTTCAATTTTGAATTTTTGGAGGGAAATACCAAAAACCCGTTTGCAGGGCCAAAATCCATCGTTCTTTCTCAATCTGCCAAGGAACGCTTGTTTAGCAATGAATCAGCTTTAGGCAAGATCATTTCGATAAACAACCGCGACAGTCTTCAGGTTTCGGGAGTTTATAAAGACCTGGCCAAAAACAGCGTGATCGACTGCAACATGATCTATAATATCATGGACTCGTGGATGGGGAAAAATGTTTACTGGAGCAATGCAAGTTATGAGACCTATGCCCTGCTGCAACCCGATGCCAATATTGCCGAAGTGCAAAAACAGGCCTCTGGCCTGATCGACAAGTATGTGGAAAAGGACAATCAATATTTCACCAAATTCCATTTCCAACCGTTAACTAAAATTCATCTGTATTCCACAGACCTCGGGGAAAGTTACACCTCAAGGCTGGGGAGCATTTCGCAGGTTAAAAGCCTCATTTTCCTCTCTATCCTTGTCCTGCTCATCGCCTGCATCAATTATATGAACCTGGCCACAGCGCATTCTCAAAAACGTGCAAAAGGCATCGGGATGAACAAGGTTCTGGGCGCAAATAAAGGCCAAATGTTGGCGCTTTTCTATATAGAAACCGGGATTTTGACATTTATCTCCATTGGTATCGGTTATGCCGGCGCATTTTTGGCGCTCCCCCTGTTCCAAAACATTACGGGCAGTATGCTCAGTTATACCGATCTGTATTCCTTTCCAATTCTAATCGCCCTTTTTGTGATCTGGCTTTTGGTGACGGGTATTGCGGGCAGTTATCCGGCCATTTCCATGTCGCGCATTTCGCCCTTGGCATTAATGAACAAAACCAAACAAAAGCACGGTGTGGCGGATCTGGTACGTAAAGGACTGGTCGTCTTCCAGTTTGCTGCTTCCATTATCTTGATCATAGCCGTGACCGTAATCCTACAGCAAATGGATTTTATAAAAAATAGAAATTTAGGGTATAACCCAAACGGAATGGTGGCACTTTCTGTGAAATCGGCACAGAGCAAACGACAGATCCAGAATGTCATTAACGCTCTAAAGAGTCAGGCTGGCATTGCTAATGTTTCGGCGGTGCAGACCATCCCCGGTGATAACGAGAGCGGAAAAACGGTCTATAAGTTCCTGACTGATAAAGAGGGACTCCCCGTGCAGACCAGCCGCACCGATGGGGACATTATAAAAACCATGCAACTACAACTTCTGGCGGGCAGCGACCTACCGGAAACCCTTGCAAAAGGCGATACCACCTGTTACACACTGATCAACGAAAATATCGCATCATACCTGGGCTTTAAAACCCCGGAAGATGCCGTTGGCAAATTCATCAAAACCGAAATGGGGGACCGATCAATCGTGACGGGCGTGGTCAAAAACTTTAATTACCGCTCCTTAAAAGAGGATATCGGCGGTTATATGTACTACAAAATGAACGATGGCCCCGAATCAATCCGGACGTTGCTGGTACGTTACAACACCCAAAACCTTCCGCAGCTGATAGACCAGTTGCACAAGACCTTTAATGACCATTTACCAAATTCGGCCTTTGATTATCAGTTTTTGGACACTCATGTGGAAAAACTATACGTTTCCGAAGAGCGCACGGCAAGCACGGCTACAGTTTTTTCGGTATTGGCCATTTTTATTGCCTGTCTTGGGCTTTTTGGCCTGGCCGCATTTACGGCAGAGCAGCGTACCAAAGAAATCGGTGTTCGCAAGATTTTAGGCGCAAGCGTTACCAGCGTTGCCCGACTGTTGACCAAAGATTTCCTGAAACTTGTTCTGGTCTCCTTTGTCATCGCAGCCCCCGTCGCCTGGTGGCTTATGCACCGGTGGCTGCTCGACTTTGCCTACCGCACGACCATTAATTGGTGGGTCTTTGCTCTTGCGGGATTAGCGGCAGTTTTAATCGCCATGCTTACCGTGAGCTTTCAAGCGATCAAAGTGGCGGTGGTAAATCCCGTGAAAAGCTTAAGAACCGAATGAAAATCAGACAAAAAACAATCAAAATCGGCTTATTTCAATCAAAAATCGAACAATCATGATTAAAAATTATTTCAAAATCGCGTGGCGCAGTCTATGGAAGAACAAACTTCAGACTTCCATTAACTTGATGGGTTTAACGGTGGGTACCGTGTGCTGTTTAAGTATTCTAACCTATGTCATTGCCCAATTTGGGTATGATAAACAATTTGCGGATTCCTCATCACTTTACAGGATAAAAACCGTAATCGATGAAAACGAAAATGGAAATCCCTCAGCCGGGAGCTCCCCTCCTATTGCATTTGCCCTAAAAGAAGATTATCCCGAAGTTTCTGAAGTGTGCCGCGTGGTGTATTTCGGAGAAGGGAATGAAGGACTTTTACGTGCAACAGATAGCGACAAATCCTATTTTGAACCTCGTGGATATATAGCAGATTCCACTTTCTTTAAACTGTTTAATTATCCTTTTTTGGAAGGAAAGCCGGAAGGGGCGCTAAATGCGCCTAATACTGTAGTACTTTCCAATACGCTGACAAAAAAGATTTTCGGAAATAAAAGCGCACTGAATAAAACCTTGATTTTGGGAAGTGGCGACCAGCAACAGACCTTAACCGTAACAGGTGTTTTTCAGGATGACTTTGGTAAAACGCACCTCAACCCCAATTATATCCTAACGATGAATAC
>DRGP01000183.1 GCA_011050015.1 Leeuwenhoekiella sp.
AACACTACCACGGGCATAGCTAAGTTCAACGGCTTTTTGCTTAAATTCTACAGTGTAATTCCTTTTCTCTCTTGACATTTTGCAAAGTTAGTTTTAACAGCTAACACACTCTTAACTTTATGTCCGGTTAAATATAGTAAGTCCACGTTTCCAGACCTCCCTCAAAGGATTCCCTATCGGTGTTCTTCATCATAACGACATGTGCCTTCAAATCAATTGAGGCGGGCATCTTAGGGTTTTTGGTTATATACCTTCTTATAGCTGCAACCTGGTGAAATTGACAGAGTTGAACAGGGATATCCCTGAACGCCCCAACCAATCCTTTCCTACCATCACAGACAATGGCAACAACTTCAAATCCCTTTGAGCCGAGCTCCTTTATCCCTTTGATATATAATGCATTGGTCTCTGATCTCACGTAGTACCAAAGAAGGTTTTCTTTCGTGTACGCATCCTTGAACACCATCAATCCAAAGTTCCTGCCCCAATAGGTGGTATCCATTAGGACGATAACTTTTCTGGGAGCTATATCTATTTTTTTTACCAGATACATATCCAGCTTACGTTGTATGGTCCTCTTTGAGCATCCATACTTATGTGCAAGTTGCGCATAGGTCTGTTTTCCTTTGGTATATTCTCCCCATAGACAATCAACTGAAATTTGCCTGCCTCCCGTAAAAACTTTTTTACATAGCAGACATTTGTAGCGTTGCTTACCTAATCTAACACCATATTTTTGAGTAATGGGACTATCACAAAAATCACATTTTTTTTATTCAAAACCTTTGATTTGCCCCAAAACTAGTGAACATAGGAGGTATAGAGATTTTTATCAACCATTTTGTCTATTACATCTAAGTTTTCATTAATTGGTTCATAAACCTTACTTTTGCCCCAAAATCTATAAAGCTATGGCAACAATATCCCTAGGTGGAAATAAAATACATACTTCTGGAGAATTACCTGTAAAAGGTGAAAAAGCTCCGGCATTTAATCTTGCAAATAATGATTTAACAAATGCCACGCTCGACGATTTTACGGGAAGAAAAGTGGTGATGAACATTTTTCCCAGCGTAGATACGGGTGTTTGTGCTGCTTCGGTAAGGGCATTTAACAAAAAAGCCAGCGAACTCGAAGAAACTGCGGTGCTTTGCATTTCTAAAGATTTACCCTTTGCCCAAGCGCGTTTTTGTGGTGCCGAAGGACTGGACAGTGTGGTAAACCTATCCGATTTTCGTACGGGCGCATTTGGCACCGATTATGGTCTTGAAATTACGGAAGGCGCCTTTGAAGGGCTGCTTTCGCGAGTGGTTATCGTACTTGATGAAGAAGGAAAGGTAATCTATACAGAACAAGTGTCTGAAATAGGTAAAGAACCTAATTATGACGCCGCTTTAAGCGCGCTGCAACAGCAATGATCAAAGAAGGTGGATATGTGCGTAACAGGCTACGCTCCTTTAAATACGCATTTGTAGGCGCTTGGTCTTTACTAAAGAAAGAGCCCAGCGTGCAGGTACAGACAGGCATTGCCATTGTCGTGACCGCAGCCGGTTTTTATTTTGAGATTACCCGCATAGAATGGATGTTTCAAGTACTGGCCATGGGTCTTGTGCTCAGTGCAGAAGGCCTGAACACTGCAATTGAAAAAATTGCAGATTTTATTCATCCTGAATTTCATATCAAAATAGGCAGTATCAAAGATGTTTCCGCAGGAGCGGTAACTTTTGCAGCCATAGCCGCTTTTATTATCGGTGTTTTTATTTATTGGCCTTATATTGAAGAGCTGCTAGCCTAAGTGTATGGTTAATTTAGATAAGCAAGTAGCTTGAGAACGCCCACGAAATTAAGATTTGTAAAGGGTTTTAGAATTGTGAACTAGTATGATGGTGGAGTAAAAACCCACTGGTCGGATTCAATTAGTGCTGCTGAATATTTAAAAACCGGTAGAAAGTGGTCAAAATCAGCCTAGAACTCCATAAATTAAATAGGCTTACAACTTTTCTGCCTACATCCCGTTTGATATTTGTATTTTTGACCAATTATTGCAACCTACTTAATGGCCAAAAAAAAGACCAAATCCAAAGCCACGAAAAAGAAAACGGTCAAGAAAACCGTACCTGGCCTTTCTAAAAAACAAAAAATAGTCCTGGGAAGTTTTTTATTCCTTTTAGGGCTCGCACTTTTGTTTTCGTTTATTTCCTATTTTACCACGTGGCAGGCAGACCAAAGCATTCTCGAAGATTTTACGCAACGGGAGGCGCATGCACAGAATTGGCTCAATAAATTTGGTGCAGCCATCGGCCACTTTTTCATCTATGAAGGTTTTGGCCTACCGGCTTTTACCCTTGCCACCCTCACCGCCACCAGCGGTATCTTTTATATTTTTGACAAGTCCAAGAAAACCCTGGGCAGATACTGGTTCTGGGGATTGCTTGTTATGATCTGGCTGTCTATCGTGCTGGGCTTTTTTAGTGCTGAAAACCCTATTCTTGCCGGTCGTGTGGGTGTAGAAATGAATGATTTTTTACAGGATTATCTCGGGCTTACCGGTGCCATCTTGCTGCTCTCATTTTTTGCGATCGCCTATGCGGTCTTGCGCTGGGGACTTACTCCAGAGGTAATGGGTTCTTTTGTTAAAAAGCAGAAAAAAGGCCTTTCTTCAGAGTTTAAAATGGATGATGATAGCGATGATGAATCGATCCCGATGGAGGATACGGCCTTTGAAAAAGACAATATTGAAATCGTTCAGCCTGTTGAGGAAGTAACGATGGAAACTTCAAATACGGCTAAAGCCAACACAAGTTCTTCTAAACATACCGTAAATGACCAGTATAAACAGGAAGACCCTGATGATATGGCCATAGAAATTGAAGAAACGGTCGAAGAGGAAGAAGTAGAAGAAAACCTGAGTTCAAAACTGGTTCAGGATTTTGGCGAATTTGATCCCAGGCTCGAACTGAGCAGCTACAAATTTCCTTCCATAGAGCTTTTAAAAGATTATACACAAGGGCAGAGCATTACCATAGACCAGCAAGAGCTGGAAGAAAATAAGAACAAGATCGTAGATACGCTTAAGAACTACAAGATTGATATTGCCCATATCAAGGCCACCGTGGGCCCTACGGTTACACTTTATGAGATCGTTCCCGAAGCTGGCATACGTATCTCAAAAATTAAAAACCTGGAAGATGACATTGCCCTTTCCCTTGCTGCACTGGGCATACGGATCATAGCGCCTATCCCAGGTAAAGGTACCATAGGTATCGAAGTACCCAATAAAAATGCGCGTATTGTCTCCATGCGCTCGGTGATCGCTTCGCCTAAATTTCAAAATGCAGAAATGGAACTGCCGCTTTCGCTGGGTAAAACTATTTCTAACGAGACTTTTGTCGTAGACCTTGCCAAAATGCCACACTTACTCATGGCCGGTGCAACGGGTCAGGGTAAATCTGTGGGACTCAATGCAATTTTGACTTCATTATTGTATAAAAAACATCCAGCGGAGGTAAAATTTGTATTGGTTGATCCTAAAAAAGTAGAACTCACACTATTCAACAAAATAGAGCGCCATTATCTGGCTAAATTACCCGATTCTGCAGAAGCGATCATTACAGACAACACCAAGGTAGTAAACACGCTGAACTCACTATGCATTGAGATGGACAGGCGTTATGACCTGCTCAAAGATGCCATGGTGCGCAACCTGAAAGAATACAATGTCAAGTTTAAAAAACGAAAACTGAACCCAAATGATGGGCATAAGTTTCTACCCTACATTGTACTGGTAGTCGATGAATTTGCCGACCTGATTATGACAGCGGGCAAAGAAGTAGAAACACCCATCGCGCGTCTCGCGCAGCTGGCACGTGCCATTGGTATTCACCTCATTATCGCCACACAAAGACCTTCGGTAAACGTTATTACCGGGATCATTAAAGCCAACTTCCCTGCGCGGATTGCCTTTCGAGTAACTTCTAAGATAGATTCCCGTACCATTCTTGACAGCCAGGGTGCAGATCAACTTATAGGTCGTGGTGACATGCTCTTCACACAAGGTAATGAACTGGTTCGTCTGCAGTGCGCCTTTGTAGATACTCCGGAAGTAGAGAAAATCACAGACTACATCGGTTCACAAAAAGCCTATCCCAATGCACATGAACTCCCAGAATACGTGGGTGAAGAAGGTGGCACAGGTCTTGATATAGATGCGAGTGACCGCGATGCACTATTTAAGGATGCTGCAGAGGTGATCGTAACTGCACAACAGGGCAGTGCTTCTCTTCTACAACGTAAATTAAAGTTGGGCTATAACCGTGCCGGGCGCATCGTAGACCAACTTGAGGCAGCAGGTATTGTAGGACCCTTTGAAGGCAGTAAGGCCCGGCAGGTTCTCGTGACCGATCTAGCCGCACTGGATGAACACTTAAAAAACGAATAATGAACACATTGAAAACTATCAGACCGCTTTACCTAGTACTTGCGGTATTTTTATCGGGATTCACACTACAAGCCCAAGATGGGAAAGCCAAAGAACTGCTAGGTGAAGTATCTCAAAAAGTAAAAAGCTACGAACACATTTATATTGATTTTAAATATGCCCTTACCAATGAAGCGCAAGGCGTTAATCAGGAAACGCGTGGAGATGTTACCCTAATGGGAGAAAAATACAGGCTTAACTTAATGGGCACCACGCAGATTTATGATGATGAAAAACTCTACACTATCGTTCCCGAGGATGAAGAGATTACCATAAGTTCACAAAATCCCGAAGATGATGACGCGATCACCCCTTCAAAAATGCTTACCTTTTTTAACGAAGGCTACACTTACAAATGGGATATTGATCAAAATGTAAACGGGCGCAAGATTCAATATATAAAATTATTGCCCAAAGATTCAGAAAGTGAAATCAAGGAAGCCCTGCTGGGTGTAGATGCACAGACCAAGCACATTTATCGTTTGATTATGTCGCAAAAAAACGGCACTAAAATTACCATTACCGTAAACAGTTTTAAAACCGATCAACCGGTAGCGGCCAATCTTTTTGTCTTCGACGAAAAAAAATACCCTGGCTATTACATTAACCGATTAGACTAAGCCCTTGAAAATACTGGACCGGTACATACTCTCTAGCTTTATAAAAAACTTCCTGAGCACCTTTATTATATTGATGTTCATTTTTATACTGCAAACGGTCTGGCTTTATATCAAAGATTTAGCAGGAAAGGATCTTGATTTTACAATCATTATCAAATTTTTGATGTATTTCTCACCAAGGCTGGTCACGCTTGTGCTTCCGTTAACGGTTTTGCTATCCAGTATAATGACCTTTGGCAATTTTGCTGAAAATTATGAGTTTGCAGCTATGAAATCCTCTGGCATTTCATTGCAGCGCGCCATGCGTGGCCTTACCATTTTTATACTCATCCTGGCCGGTATTTCGTTCTTATTTGCCAATTATGTAATACCTGCGGCAGAATTTGAATCCCTAAACCTACGCCGTAATATTGCCAAAATGAAGCCTGCCATGGCTCTTAGTAAGGGGCAGTACAATTCCATCGGGGAACTGTATACCATAAAAATAGCCGACAAATCTGGGGATAATGACCAGTTTTTGCATGATGTGATTATCTATGAAAAAGATCCAGACCCCAATCGTGTGGGCAACTTTACGGTCATCAAGGCAAAAAAAGGAGAACTGATAAGCGCGGGGGATGACAATGTGCTTTCCTTAAAGCTCATGGACGGCAACTATTATAATGAGATTGAGCAAAAGGATTACCGCAAGCGGAACAGGATGCCCTTTGTAAAAAGTTATTTTAAGACCTATACCATTAATATTGACCTTGCCGAACTGAGTAATGTGGATATGGACGAAAAAAGTATCGACAATGCGTACACCATGCTCAGTTTTAATGAACTCAATGATACGCTGGTAGATCTTTCTTCTCAATATAGCACCTATCTTGAACAAACCGGGCGCACACAGGTACGCCGTACCGAATTACGGGAACTGGATACTACGTATTTCTCCAGAATGAAGACAGATACTATAAAAAAGGCCAAGAAAGATATTTTGGCCAATTTCTCCCCTGAAAATAGCCGCCAAATACTGGATTTTGCTAAAACCAGCGCCACTTCTGCGATCAGTTATATAAAAAGCAGAAAAACAGATAATGGGCAACGCGTGAAGAGCCTTAACAAATATGAGATCGCCCTTCATGAAAAATTTACCCTCGCCGTGGGATGTATCGTGCTCTTTTTTGTGGGCGCTCCACTAGGTGCCATTATCAGGAAAGGGGGGCTGGGCCTTCCCATTGTAGTGGGTGTCGTTCTTTTTCTAACCTATCACTTTATAGGAATTTTTGCTAAAAATAGTGCAGAAGATGGTAGTTTATCGGCTTGGGTCGCCAGTTGGCTTAGTACGTTGATCCTTTTTCCGTTGGGTGCTTATCTCACCTACCGGGCCACCACAGATCAGGGACTCTTTGATATAGACAGTATTATAGATCCCATAAAAAAACTATTCCGGAAAATCGCCGGTATCAAGACAAAGAAATAGTGATATCTTATCTTTGTGAAGAAAAATCAAGCTATGAGCGCTGACAGCATTTTAACATCCATACAGCTAAATACTATTCCCGAAGCTATTGCAGATATAAAAGCAGGAAAGGTCATTATTGTGGTAGATGATGAAGACCGCGAGAATGAAGGTGATTTTCTGGCCGCCGCCGAAATGGCGACCCCCGAAGTGATTAACTTTATGGCCACATACGGCCGTGGACTTATATGTACTCCCATTACCGAAGAACGCTGCAAAGCGCTGAAACTCGATATGATGGTAGGCACCAATACAGACCCCATGGAAACAGCCTTTACCGTTTCGGTAGATTTAAAGGGCAAGGGTGTTACTACCGGAATAAGCGCCTCAGACCGTGCAAAGACCATAAATGGGCTTGTAGATGAAAGCACCAGACCCTGGGATCTAAGTCGACCCGGACATATTTTTCCGCTAAAAGCAAAACAAGGTGGGGTGTTGAGAAGAACTGGCCACACCGAAGCAGCTATAGATTTTGCCAGACTGGCTGGTCTCAAGCCGGCAGGCGTAATTGTGGAGATCATGAACGAAGACGGTACCATGGCCCGTTTGCCGCACCTTCAGGAAGTAGCAAAAAAGTTTGACCTCAAAATTGTTTCCATAGAAGATCTAGTGAGCTACCGCATGCAGCACGATTCGCTGATTATGAAACGAGAGGATTTTGAAATTACCACGCGTTTCGGTGATTTTCGCCTGCGCGCCTATGAACAGACCACAAACGATCAGGTGCATATTGCCCTAACCAAAGGTACCTGGACACTGGACGAACCCGTGCTCGTACGCATGAATTCTACCTTTGTGAACAATGATATTCTGGGCACCCTTACCCATAATGCCGATGAGCTGCTTGACAAAATGTTTCAAGCGGTAAGCGACGAAGGGATGGGAGCTATTGTATTTATTAATCAGGATAACGCACCCGATCTCCTCCTGAGCAGATTAAAAGAGCTTAAAACACTTCAAAAACAAGGTGTTTTGCAAGTGCCCAAGGTAAAAATGGACAATAAGGACTTTGGCATTGGGGCTCAAATTCTGCACGATATCGGCATCTCAAAAATAAGGTTGCTCTCCAATTCGGAATCTACAAAACGAGTGGGGATAGAAGGTTACGGACTTGAAATCACAGAACGCGTCCGGTATTAAAATAAGGTAGCAGTACTTTTAATTTAATATATACTTTCGTCTAAAAAACCTCAAAAATGGGTCAAAAATTGCTGATTTTAGGGTATAAATTGGTTGTTTTTTTAAGATTTATTATCTCTTTTTTTAGGCGGTTTTTAGTATCAAAACCTTCGATTTTTTCAATTGATCTCTTTAACCGAACAATAAGAACCGGATCATCTTTCATGTACCGGTACATCTCGGCGAAGCAGTATTTAAAAAGTACATCTATATCTGTGTGCTTGATATAGATACGAAGGGTACCGTTCAATTGGTACGCATTAAATTTTTCCACTAGAAGATAATGCCCAAAAAGCTGTGTTAGATAATCGATGCAGGAAACAGAAGTGCCGGGATCATTTATGGATGGTGAAGACCCCTTTATTGCTACTTCTACAAGATGTTTAAAACCTATTTCGGTAACTTCAAGGGGCTCGTCGTGATCTATATTAAAACAGCCTTCTATTTTCTTTTTAAGCGATTCGTCTACCTTTCGCGAGAGCGCCAAATAACTTTCATCATCATATACAAAATCGCCCCTTGAAGCCAGAATCTGGATCGTGAGATCATATTTTTCCGCAAGACAAGCAAGGCGTTTCATTCGGAATCCATTAAGATATCCACACCCAAAATTTTTAAGTGTTTGCTGAAAGTGGGGCTTCTCCCCTTCCGCCTGAAATAAATTTTGCTCACGCTCTACCAGTTTATTGATGTTCTTTTTTGTGTTGAGGTAGGATCTTTTTAAGATATAGTTAATATGGATCGTCTGAGAGACGGAATGCACAAAATAAATAAAGAGCAGCACACAAACCATGGTGAAAAATATGGCTAACGTCGCACCCATCTTTGGAAAATTAAAATTGGCATCAGAAGCGCTTATAACAGCTAAAATCAATACATAAATGATCGTACCACTGGTGACCCCAAGAATGATCTGGTGATGTCTTTCTGATAGCAATAGTGGAATTAACCGTGGGGAATAATTATTTATACTACGGTTTAAAACACTCATGACCATCGTATAGCTGAAGATGGTAAGCGTAAAAATCCCTCCTATAACGAAACTGAGAATCACACGTATGCTTTCCGTATCGGTTATACTTAAGACCGAAAAAGCTGTACCCCCTAGATCTGGAAGCGGAAAAGCTATTAATAAAAATGGAATTAGGCCAAAAACAAAGGCAATAAGCGCAGGTATAAAGGCAATACTTTCAAATAAGCGTTTTATAAAACCGTATAGAGCTGTACCCATAAAATATTATTTAAATAAAAAACGTTTAATTAATAAAAGCTGAGGTATTGCAGCTTTGGTAATGAAATTACTTTGAAATAAAAATTACTTTGCTGTGGCAAACTCAGGCCAGGAAATTTAAATAAAACTCTGGAAGAAGTACGAGGTTAAAAGTTAGCGATAAATGACCGTATCTTTCTCTGGTCTGCGCACTTTCTCAAAACCGGCAAACATATCGTCTTCTGCCCTATACCCTATGGGCATAAGAAGTACAGAAGCTATATTTAAATCGGCCAACTCGAGCACTTCGTCAAATTTCTGGGGTTCAAAACCTTCCATGGGACAAGCATCTATGCCCTCCAGGGCACAAACCGTCATCAAATTGCCCATAGCAAGATATGCCTGGTTTCTTGCCCAATTGAGGGTTTCACTTTTATGCTGAGCGTCAAACTTTTCCGCAAGCATTTGCCGGAAGGGAGCCAAGGTTTCTTCTGGAGTAGCGCGTATATCCCTTACCTTATCAAAATAATCATGGATATATGGAGACTTCACATCCTTTTCTATACAGAAAACCAGTACATGGGAAGCATCGACCACCTGGCGCTGCCCCATGGCGTGGGGTACAAGTTCTCTTTGAAGCTTTTTATTATTAATCACTAACATCCGTACGGGTTGCAGACCATAAGAAGTGGCGGTTAAATTAAACGCCTGAGTGATAATTTCTATTTTTTCCTGGGGTATGCGCTTTGAGTCATCAAATTTTTTTGTGGCATAGCGCCATTGTAATCCAGCTATTATATCCATCCTATTACTTTATACAAAGATAGTGATCTATTAACGAACGGAAAATAGATTCTAAAAGGGTCCTAAAGAGAAATCTTAAACTTTATAGCAATAAAATAGCAAAGAGTTCTTTTCATTTCAAAAAATCGTATTATATTTGCACCCGCTAAAGGAGAAATGGCAGAGTGGTCGAATGCGGCAGTCTTGAAAACTGTTGAGGGTCACACCTCCGGGGGTTCGAATCCCTCTTTCTCCGCGAAAAGACCTTTATTAGGCACTAAAAACCCTGTAAATCTATGATTTACAGGGTTTTTCATTTTATTCAATGTCATTTGATATCGTACAATAGTAATCTAAAAGGGGCTAATTCGGTGTCACTTGTCTGCCTAAAAAAAGTTCCACCAGATATGCGTAAATAATTGTAAGTAAGCGGTTTAGATTGATATTGAATTCAATATTTTTTAGTACATTGGTGGAAATCGATGCACAAAAAACTATGTCACTATCACTTTCTCTTTTATTCTACATTAAAAAAAGCAAGGCAGATTCTACAGGAAAGACTAATATCTACCTGAGAATAACACTTGATGGCCATCGCTCAGAATTCAGCATCCACCGTAAAATTCGGGTGGATTGGTGGAATTCCAGAACCCAATCAGCGATGGGGAATTCCCCTGAATCTCAAAATATAAATAAACATTTAAGTATTTTGAAGAACAAAGTATACTCTATTCAACAAAATTTTGAAAGAGAAAGTGATAGTGACATAGTTTTTTGTGCATCGATTTCCACCAATGTACTAAAAAATATTGAATTCAATATCAATCTAAACCGCTTACTT
>DRGP01000184.1 GCA_011050015.1 Leeuwenhoekiella sp.
ATAAAATTGATGGTAAATATCTTCAGAATTACTTAGATGAATTTTGTTATAAGCTCAACCGAAGATATTTCGGTAAGGGACTCTTTGATAGGCTAGTAGTTGCAGTAACTCATCAGTACTGGTGCAAAAGCGTTTAATCAATAAAATAATTAAGTTTTTTTTTGTGAAGTGATATTTTATATATACTTTAGTGCAATCGATTACAAAGTATTTTATGTTTTTAATTTATTAAAAAATCTCTTAATTTCTAAATACAACAGTAACCATAGGATCAATTAATATTTATTAAATAAATAATTAAAAAATATGAAAATAACTAAACATGAATTTAAATCCTCCGTTTTGATTTGGATTTTTATTTTGCCCTTACTAAGTTTTAGTCAAGATCTTAAGACTATCTCTGGCACCATTACATCACAGGAGGACAATATGCCCTTACCTGGTGTGAATATTCTTGTAGAAAATACAAACTATGCTACGGTGTCCGATTTTGACGGAAATTTCACTTTGGAGGTGCCAGAAAATGGAGCTACACTAAAAGTAAGCTATATAGGTTTTAAGACTAAAACGATAGATGTGGATTCTCAAGATAATTTCAATTTAGTTTTAGAACCGGATGTAGCATCGCTTAGTGAGGTGGTTGTTGTGGGTTATGGCAAACAGAAAAAAAGTGATATAGTTGGTTCCATTTCATCAGTTTCGCAGAAAAAATTGGAAAATAATGCATCACCTAATATTTTTCAGGCACTACAGGGAGCTGCTCCTGGATTGAATATCCAGCGATCTTCTGGACAACCTGGATCGAGTGGTAGTATTCAAGTTAGAGGGTTAAATTCTATATCTGCCAATAATTCACCATTGATTATCGTAGATGGCATTCCTTTTTCTGGTAACATAAATGAGATAAATCCAAATGATATTTCATCAGTAGAAGTTTTAAAAGATGCATCTGCATCTGCCATTTATGGCTCTCGTGCGGCTAGTGGTGTTATTCTGATCAATACTAAGAGGGGTACAGATGGCAAAACTGTTATTGAGTTTAATACTTCCGTGGCTGTACAAGAAGAAGCTGTCGAATATCAGGTGATGAACACAAACGAGTTCTTTAAATTCCGAAAAGAAGCTTATCGTACAGAAGGTATCATAACTGCAAATGTGAGTGATGATGAGGCTGCTCCCATTATTCTGGAGAGTAACGAATTAAAAAGTTGGGAAAGGCGAGAGTCTATAGACTGGATGAACGAAATGCTTAACAATGCTCCTGTAATATATAATAATCAAATTAGCATAAACTCAGGTAACGAAAAGATCAGAAATTATTTTTCTCTATCTTATGTAAAGGAAGAGGGCCTTCAGAAAAAGACTGGATTTAAACGTTATACACTTAAAAACAATTTGGAACTTCTTTCAATAGCTCCTTGGTTAAAAGTAGGGAATAATTTATTGTTCAGTTATAATAACTATAATCGAATGGTCTGGGGCATTAATAATCAGCCAGCTTTTTATAGATTGAGCCCATTTGCTCGAATATATGAGGATGATGGAAGTTTTACCCGTTTTCCTCAAGCAAATGATGAATTGTTAGTGAACCCTGTGGCCGAAAATCAACTTTCTAGCCGCGCAAATGACTTCACCAATTTTTTTAATAACATTTACTTTGAAGTTACTCCGGAATTTGCAGAAGGGCTTTCTTATCGATTAAATTTTGGATCGACTCTTCGATATACCAAAGAGGCTATATATTGGCCTAGAGGTACTTGGCTGGGCGATATCAATAATGGATTAGCGGATGTAAATGTGTCCAGATTATGGGAATATACCTTAGAAAATATTCTATCCTATTCAAAATCTTTTGGAGACCATAGTTTTGATTTCACTGGGCTTTACAGTAGGCAATCTTCTGATTTTGAAAGAACCACATCCGGTGCATCCGGTTTTGTCACTGATGATCTTCTATGGTATGATCTCAATGCGGGCGAAACTCCCCTTTTGCCAGGTTCTGGCTCTAATCCTAAGAATGAGTGGGATTTAGTTTCTTATATGGCAAGATTAAATTATAATTATATGTCAAAATATTATATTACTGCGACCGTCAGAAAGGATGGATATTCAGGGTTTGCTTCAAACACTAAATATGGTACTTTCCCTTCGGCGGCATTAGCTTGGCGCATATCAAATGAGCAATTCATGCAGGAAATTGACTGGATACAAGATCTAAAGTTTAGGGTTTCTTATGGTACTGTGGGTAATCAAGCTGTAGGTACATACAGATCACTTGCTCGTTTAGGCAATGCTCAGTATGTTTTTGGCGAAACTGTGGTTGGCGGTGTAAGAGTGAATTCACTTCGCAACGATAATCTTGGCTGGGAAAAGGCTACAACACTCAATATTGGAGCAGATTTTTCCTTGGTCAATGGAAGGATATCTGGTGCATTGGATTTTTATCGTACACAAACAGAAGATCTTTTATTAAACAGAGAGATCCCGAAGATCACAGGTCAAAATGATATTCTCTTTAATATAGGAAAATTAAAAAATGTAGGTTTTGAGTTGGCTTTGAATACCATTCCGGTTAGGACACAAGATTTCATCTGGAGACTTGGTTTAAATTTTAGTACCAACAAAAATGAAATTGAGGATTTATATGGAGATCAAAAAGATGATGTACAGAACCAATGGTTTATAGGCGAACCGCTTAATGTTATCTATGACTTTCAGTTTGACGGTATTTGGCAGTCGGGTCAAGAAGATGAAATTGCCGCATCGGCTACACCGGAACGACAACCGGGTGATGTTAAGATTAAAGATCAAAACGATGACGGTGTAATTGATGCAAACGATAGGGTTATAGTAGGCGTGCAACAACCGGACTGGTTAGGTGGCTTGAGCAGTACATTCAGTTATAAAGATCTCAGTCTTGATGTGTTTGTGCAGACTGTTCAGGGCATTGATCGTAGATTTAGGGAAGAAGGGGTGTCTGCCCGTTTTATTAAAGCACCCTATGATTACTGGACACCGGAAAATCCTTCGAACACTTGGTTTAGGCCACGCATTAATGCAGGCCCGACACCGTTAGGATCTATTGATGTGTATGATGCCAGTTTTGTTCGTTTAAAGGATATCACCTTATCCTATAACCTACCATCATCGCTTATGAAGAAAACCGGGTTAGACAAAACAAAGATTTATATTAATTTACATGACTATTTCACTTTTACTGAGTTTCCATATGTGGATCCGGAGGCGGGAGCATATGCCGAGATCTCCATCCCGAAATATATATTACTTGGTTTGAACGTATCCTTTTAAAACATCTAAATTATGAATAAGACAATAAATATAATATTCGCTTTATCATTTATGTCACTGTTTTTTGTGGCCTGTAATGATGATTTGCTAGAGGAAGAGCCGAAGAGTTTTTTAAGCCCTGGCACCACCTATAATACAGATGCCGGGCTTGCAGCAGGGGGGGTCGGTCTATTTGATGAAATTAGTTCAGTATATTTTAACTACGCCCTAATGCGGGATTATATGGCCTTGGCCAACGGGGGGACAGATTTTATGCGCAATGGTATAGAGCCCGAGCCCAGTGCAGGGGAAGCGGTGGCGTTGACCAATAGTTACAGTCCCTCGTTCTCAGATAATGTTCTTACGGATTTATGGTCACATTATTATCGTCTCGCCAATAATGCAACGACAATTCTGGAATCCAGTACGGCACATGAATGGGAAAACCAGTCCCTACAAGAAACAACAGAAGGAGAAGCATATTTTTTTCGGGGATGGGCCCATCTGTGGCTTACCATGCTGTGGGGCGATGTTCCATCCGTTCGTGAATCAGTTAATGGTGTAAAAACGGACTTTGTACAAGAACCACAAGCTGATGTGATTCAGTATGCTATTGAGGATTTTCAAGCTGCGGTATCTTTTTTGCCAGAAGAAATTTCCGAACAGGGTCGACTTGACAAAGCAGCGGCCAATCACATGTTGGCCTATGCTTATCTCTGTGCAAAAGACTATCCAAGTGCGGAAGCGGCGGCTCAGTCTGCGGTCGATTCGCCTAACCATAGTTTGGTGACACAACGCTTTGGTAGCAAAGTTGATAAGTCTAATGGTAATCCATTTTGGGATCTCTTCCAATTGGATAATCACAATAATAATCCAGAGGGGCTATGGGTGCTGCAAAATGGTAATGGGGATGTCACACCTGCGTATACACCTGCAGAAAATGGAGGTCCGGCAGTGCGATTTGTACGGATATTCCAGTCTCGTATTGAACTGGTATCGGGATTAAAGGCAGGGCCTGAATATGGCGGAAGGGGGTTTACCCGTTTTGCGCCTACCATGCCCTATTTTGAGATTTTTGAGCCTAATGATCAGCGTGGTCAAATGCCGAATCTTCAAAAACGGTTTATCGCCATTGAAGAGGGGAACATAAACAACCAGCCGGTCAATCTTGGAGACCTTATTTTTGATTTTGATAATCCGCAAGCAGGAATAATAACCGACAGGACCGATATGCGCTTAAGGCCCTACCCTACAAAATGGTTGAAAGAAAACGATCCCAATGATAGCACAAAATATAATTCAAATGAAGTAGGCTATACCGGCGGTACGATCAGAGACCATTACATACTCCGTCTGGCAGAAACCTACTTGATCCTCGCCGAAGCACAGTATATGCAAGGCAATCAAGCTGAGGCAGCGGCCAATATCAATCTAATCCGTGAGCGATCCGGAGCATCCCCAATTTCGGCTGGTGATGTTACTATAGATTTTATTTTGGACGAAAAGGCCCGTGAACTTTGGGGAGAGCAATACAGCCGAAAAGTTGATTTATTTCGAACCGGAAAATACATAGAAAGGGTTCAAAAATACAATTCCGAAGCAGGATCCAATGTTAAAGAAAAACATACCCTATTGCCCATTCCCCAATCGGAGATCGATTTGAATTCCGGAAATGAATTACAACAAAATCCAGGATGGTAGTAATTATTTGAACTTATACGTCTTACTCGACAAAAACAAATTTAAAAAATGAAAACAACTCAAAATTGCCTTATTTTAATGCTTTTTGGATTTACTATCTCTTGGGCTCAAAAACCCACAGCAGGCCAATCAGTAAATACCGTTCATTTTCCGGAAATTTCCGAGCCCATCCAATTGATCGACAACGGAAAGGAGCATTTGTACGCCAGTTACTATGGTATCAACTCCTTCAGTGCCGATCAAAAATATGCAACGGTTCTGGAAACTGATATAAAATATCGGCTGCCTACTGAAAACGATACTGTGACATTGGGGATGGTCAATTTAAAGACCAAAGAATTTATCCAACTTACAAAGACCCGCGCATGGAATTTTCAACAGGGCTGTATGGCACATTGGCTGGCTACTTCGCCCGATTCGCTGATTATTTACAACGATTTACGCGACGGGAAGTCTGTTTCGGTGATTATGAACGTCCATACCAAAGAAGAGGTCAAGACCATTCCTTATCCTATAAGTGCCGTATCTCCCAATGGAAAAGAAGCGGTAAGCCTAAATTTTTCGAGGATCAGGATTACCCGTACCGATTATGGTTATGGAGGTGAAGGCCAAGACGCTCGACCCGATGTTCAGTTTCCTAAGGATGACGGGATTTTTTTAGTAGATTTAGAAACCGGTACCGCAAAATTAATTGTATCTATTGCCGATATAAAAAATCAGGTGCCCAAGATTCCCCCGGAAGGAATAGAATATTTCAATCACACCTTATTTAGTCGTGACGGAAGTAAAATCTTTTGGCTGGCCCGTGCGACTCCCGAACGGAACACTACGGCATTTACTGTAAACCGTGATGGCAGTAACTTACAACGTTGTTTTCCGGACGGTTGGGGAGGGTCGCACTTCGACTGGTTAAGCGATGACGAATTAATGGTCACAAGTGAATTTGATGCCAAACAGACTTCCCATGTTCTGTTCACCGTGGGAGAAACAAATTATAAACGCCTCGGAAATGGTTTGCTTGATTACGATGGTCACGGTACTTTTTCGCCCAATCAAAAATGGATGGTTACCGATACTTATCCCTATGGGAATGCGCTCCGAGAACAAAAAATCTATCTAATGGATATGAATACGGAGGCTATTTTGCCACTTGGTAAATTTCCTGAACCTGAAGAGTTCAGCGGTTATTGGCGCTGCGATATACATTGTCGTTGGAGCCCACAGGGGGATATGGTGGGATTTAATTCGACTCATACGGGATCACGTCAGGCTTATCTTATGAAATTTAATTTTAAACAATAAAAAAATTTGCAATGGATTGGATGTATTCTTATAACTATTCTAAAAAAATGAAGTCCACTCAAGTTCTAATTTTATTAATTTTATTGATGAGTTGCCTTGGCGATCTTTCGGCTCAAGAAAATCGACCAAATATTCTTCTAATTCTTTCCGATGACCAGAGTATACCTTTTGTGGGCTGCTACGGATATCCGGATTTGACCACCCCACACCTTGATAATCTGGCCGAAGAGGGCATACGTTTCGATAATGCCTACACCTGTGCCTCCCAGTGTGTGCCTTCGCGGGCCAGCATATTGTCGGGGAGAAATGTAGTGGATATCCAAATGTCGCGTTTCTCGGCGCCGCTACCGCGCGAGGTAAAGACAATTCCGGAATATTTAGGGGAAGCCGGGTACTATACCGGTATCTGTGGGCGCCATTATCATCTCGACGGCTCCGAGCGAATGCCACGGGAAACTACGAATGCTTTTGAAAAATACGGTTTGGTAACCTTCCAAGATCGCGTCGATTATTTAAATATCGGAGAGGACATCGAGGTCTTGGGCCAATTCCGGGAGTTTTTGGACCAACAGCCCGGCGACAAGCCTTTTTTTATGTGGATGAACTATAGCGACCCGCACCGGCCGTTCACTGCCCGAGAGTATGAGCCAGACCCTGAAAAATTAAAGCTTCCCGATATTTTTCCGGACACCGAAGAAGTACGAAAAGATCTATCGGAGCATCTGGGAGAGATCAATCGGGTGGATTTTCATATTGGGCAGGTTATTGATGAACTTAAAAAGAGGAAACTTACCGAAAATACCATCGTCGTTTTTATGGGCGATAACGGTGCCGCACTACTTCGTGGAAAGGGTACTTTGTACGATGTTGGCCTTCATGTGCCGCTCATCGTGAACGGCAAGGGCGTAGATAAGGGAACGGTTTCCAAAGCTATGGTTTCAGGTATCGATATAGCCCCGACCCTATTGGAAATAGCAGGTATCAAAAAACCGGAACCGATGACCGGTAAAAGTTTTTATCCGGTATTGAAAGGGAAGGAATTCGAAGGACATGAATACATTTTTGGCACACGGGTGCCCCATAGTTCGGGATTGCCCACCAACACGGCCTATTTCGATCTGGGTCGAACTGTCTTTGACCGCCATTATAAGCTGATTTACAATGCCCTTTGGAAGCTGCCTTATGATCCGGTCGATTTTATTAATCATCCCTTATGGAAAGATTTGAAGAAAAAAAATGCAAATGGCGAACTAAAGGAAAAATATAGCAAGGCTTTTTTTTCTGAACCTCGGTCCATGTTTGAACTGTACGATCTGGAAAGCGACCCGGGAGAATTTGAAAACTTGAACGGAAATCCGGAATATGCCGAAATTGAACATCGCCTAAAAGCTGTTTTGCACGAATGGATGATCGTGAACCAGGATTATTTGCCATTGCCGATTCCGCCGCCGAAACGGTAAAGAAAATGGCTCCTCACAGTATTTAAATTACCACTATTGTATCTTAAAATAGACTTAGAATGCGCCTTAAGAAATTATCATTATTAGCCTTGATCCTCCTCTTTTCGACCGACCTTTTCGCCCAAACCACCGAAACGATTTTTCTTTCGGGAAAAGATGCTGCAACGACCGTGGATTGGGATTTCTTTTGTACCGATGGGCGCAACAGCGGTAAATGGTCAAAAATTCCCGTTCCGTCCAATTGGGAATTACAGGGGTTCGGAACTTATAACTATGGGCGCGATTATAAAAAAGAGGACGTGAAGGTGGGCAAGGAACACGGCCTTTACAAACACGAATTCGAAGTGCCGGCCTCTTGGAAAGGCAAGACAGTAAACATCGTGTTCGATGGTTCGATGACAGACACCAAGGTAAAGATCAACGGAAAATCGGCTGGCGAAATGCACCAAGGGGCTTTTTACCGCTTCAAGTATGATATTTCCGAATTGTTGAAATATGGCAAATCGAATCTGTTGGAAGTGGACGTCGCCAAACGGTCGGCCAACGAATCGGTGAACCTCGCCGAACGGGAAGCCGATTTTTGGATTTTCGGGGGTATTTTCCGTCCTGTTTTTTTGGAAGCACTACCCGCAATCCACATGAACCGCACGGCCATCGACGCCAAAGCGAACGGTTCGTTCCAGACTTTGATTACACTGAACAAATCGAAAGCGGACTATTCCGTTTCGGTCGAACTGTTCGATTTAAAAGGAAATACAATCGGCAAGTCCGTCCAGGCCGAAATCAAAAAGGGGAGTCCCGAAAAAATGGTCTCCGGGAAATTTGACCATGTGAAATCGTGGAACCCAGAGTGGCCCCATTTGTACGATATGAAAATCACCCTGAAAAAAGGCGGCAAGGTTTTGCACGAGGTCGTTGAAAGGGTCGGTTTCCGGACCATCGAACTGCGTGAGTATGACGGTTTTTACATGAACGGCGAAAAAGTGGTCTTTAAGGGAGTGAACCGTCATTCGTTCTGGCCCGAGACCGGTCGGGCATTGAGCGAAGAAAACCACCTTACCGACATCCGTTTGATAAAAGAAATGAACATGAACGCGGTGCGTATGTCCCATTACGAACCTGACAAACGTTTTTTGGAGTTGTGCGATTCCCTAGGGCTTTTTGTGCTTGACGAAATCACCGGATGGCAAGACGGCTACGATACGATCGTGGGACCAAAGGTGATAAAAGAGGCGGTCTTAAAGGACGAAAAGCATCCGAGCGTAGTGATCTGGGACCACGGTAATGAAGGCGGTTGGAATTTTGCCAACGAGAAATGGCTGCATTTCTGGGATATCCAAGACCGTCCGGTGATTTACCCGTGGCTGCTCCGCAATGGCGTTGACACCCACCACTATCCTCAGTATAATTATGGAATCGGTCGCAATGTCTTTGGCAACGACCCCTTTATGGCGACCGAACTTTTACACGGTATGTACGATGGAGGACACGGTGCCGGGCTGGAAGATTTTTGGAGAAGCTACGAATCGACTCCCCTTCTGGCCGGCGGGTTTCTATGGGTCTTTGCCGATGAAGCCGTGCTTCGAACGGACAAACCCGGAACGGTATTCGATAGCGACGGAAATAACGCCCCCGATGGAATCCTAGGGCCGCACCGGGAAAAGGAGGGAAGTTTTTATACCGTCAAGGAAATTTGGTCACCGGTACAGGTGGAGCCCGTCACTATCAATAAGCAGTGGAACGGTAAACTTTTCCTGAAAAACAAATTCATCTACACCGATTTAACCGATTGTACCTTTGGCTGGGGGGCCGTAAAGACCGAAATTGGGAACACCGAAGAAACTGTAGTTGAAAGTGGCGATGTACCAAGCCCTGAGGCAAAACCCGGAGAAACCGTACAGGTACAGATCCCAATTAAAAATACGCTAAAAGAGGCCGATATTTTTCGGTTTACTGCCCTCGACCGCCATGGTAAGGAACTCTACACCTGGAGCTGGCCGGTCGTACAGCCCGCCGAAAAAGCTACCGAACTTCAGTTGACCGGTCCGGAAGAATCGGAAATCGAAGTCGAGTCCGGGGGAAACCGAATAACCGCAAAAGCCAACAATTTGGAAATTGCATTCAACAAGGCCGATGGTACCATCGAAAATATAAAGAACGGCAGAGGAAAAATCTCCTTTGCTGGCGGGCCGATTCCGATGGGCATTGATTCCAAGGTCGAAGATGTACAATGGAGAAAAAATAAAAACGGGGATTTCCAAATCGAGATCCTGTATACCGAATATCCCAAAAAAATAGTCTGGACCTTGAAAAAAAATGGATGGCTAGGCTTGGAGGCCGACGCCATAAGCCAAAGCTTGGAAGACATAGACTATCTAGGCATCTCGTTCGATTATCCAGAAGAAAAGGTAAAAGGCGTCAAATGGATGGGTCGAGGTCCGTACCGGGTTTGGAAAAACCGGTTAAAAGGCAGTAACCTAGGGGTCTGGGAGAAGACCTACAACAACACCGTCACCGGCGAAAGTTTCAATAACCTGGTTTATCCCGAATTCAAGGGCTACCACGGTAACTTGTATTGGGCCACCTTGGAAACCAATGAATCGGATTTTACCGTCGTTTCGGAAACTCCCAACCTGTTCTTTCGACTATTCACTCCCCAAAAACCGCAACATGTAGCGGGCGGCACTTATCCGCCATTTCCCGAAGGTGATATATCATTTTTATACGAAATACCGGCCATTGGCACGAAATTTAAAAAGCCCGACAAGCTGGGGCCGCATAGCCAAAAAGGGATTTACAAGGGGCACAGCGGCGACCAAAATTATCCGATAAAATTATGGTTCGATTTTAGGGGGGAATGAATCCATATTAAAAAAGATAACAACATTAAACAGTGAATGATGATTCTTTTAAGAAGTCAACTTAAATATAAAACCCTTTGCGCTATTTTGTTTTTGCTCTATTTCACGGCGGACAATTCGGTTTTGGCCCAAAGCCGACCTAAAAACATAGTTTTTATTCTGGCGGACGATCTGGGTTGGAGCGATTTGGGCTGCTATGGGAACACCTTTAACGAAACCCCGGCCATTGATTCCCTCGCCGCTTCGGGAGTAAGGTTCACCAACGCCTATGCCTCCGCACCCATCTGCTCACCGACCCGGGCCAGCATCCTTACCGGCAAATATCCGGCTACCGTGAACATAACGGATTTTATCCCTGGCCATCAAAATTATAGCGGTATTTCCGATGACCACATGCTCATTGGTCCCGATTTTTACCATGAGCTGCCCCAAAGCGAAACTACCGTGGCCGAGCGCTTTAGGGAAAACGGATATATTACGGCGAGTATAGGCAAATGGCATCTGGGCGGAAAGGAATCCACACCCAAACAGCACGGGTTCGATATATCCATCGGTGGCAATCACAAAGGAATTCCTCCGGATTATTTTTTTCCTTACGTTCGGGAGAGCAGTGGCCTAGAGCTGGAAGATTTAAACCGGAACGGCAAGAAAGGAGAATACCTTACGGATAGATTGACTGACGAGGCGCTACAGTTTATCGAACAAAATAAGGAAAAACCTTTTATGCTCTACCTTTCGCATTACGCCGTGCATACACCGATGCAGGCCAAGGAAAATATGATCAAGAAATACCAGAAGAAGGCCGCCAGTATGCCGGACTCCGTTTTCAAAAACCCGGTTTACGCCGCCATGCTGGAAAGTCTGGACCAAAGTGTCGGGGCCGTGGTCAAAAAGCTGAAAAAACTCGATCTCTATGGGAATACGGTCCTCATTTTTGCCTCGGACAACGGAGGGCTAATCGGTAGGGGAGACACACCGTCGCCCACTACAAACGCACCTCTTAAAAGTGGCAAGGCATTTTTGTTCGAGGGCGGAATCCGGGTTCCGTTGATCATACGCTGGCCGGGTACGACAAAAAAAGGTTCGATTTCGGAACAGCTGACTAGCTCCGTCGATTTTTTTCCGACACTATTGGATATGGCAGACATCGATTACGAACCCTCGAAAATTGACGGCATACCGTTAACGGACAACCTCAAAACAGGGGCTATAAATGACAGGGCAGTCTTCTGGCATTATCCCCATTACCACAAACAGGGCAGCAGACCTTCCGCGGCTATAAGAAAGGGAAAATGGAAGTATATCGAGGATTATGAGACCAATGATGCTATTCTTTACAACCTCGATGAGGATATTGGAGAAACCAAGGATTTGGCAGGTGATAACCTCGATATTTTAGAGGAAATGAGGATTCTGCTCTCAGGATGGCGGGCCAAGGTACACGCAACAATGCCGAGGGTAAATCCTGTTTTTCTTGATGCAAAAAAATAAAAAGAAGAGATTATCGATATTAATTGACAAATAGGGCTACCCATTTAGGTCGCGAATATTTTCATTTATTGGTCTCAAATTAGGGTATAAAACCTTGCAATTTCATTGCAGAACTTTAGTGGTACGAAAATTCATACTTTAGCACAAATGAGTTCGAATATACGGAAAGGATCGCATACCGTTAGCCGTTTGACGTGTCATATAGTGTGGTCCACGAAAACTATGACCGAATGTTCTGGGCAGTAATAGATAATGAGGAATATCCGATTACCATTGTTTCCGGTGCGGATGATATTTTCCTAAGGCTCTTTACTCCCAAACCCTCTAATAATGAGAATACAAATCCTGAATTTCCAGATGGGAATATTTCCTTTATGGATGCCATTAGTCCAATTGGCACCAAATTTAAAAAACCCGAGCAGTTAAGACCACAAGGACAAAGGACAGAGTTCCATCACCGAAATGACCATCAACGAATATGGGGTGCAACTTTATATTTTGACTTCGGCGCTGGAATAAATGAAGATAATAGATAAGTATTAAAATTTGCGCAGAGGACGGTGTTTTGTAGATATTCTGTTTGAATCTTACTTGGAAATTTGTCTGTAATAAATTGTAAGAGTGTAAGTTAATAACATTTATAAATAGGATTATTTATTTCATTCAAGCAGAATTACGATAATAAAAGAACATCAGGAATTCGAGAAAAAGTTACTTAACCGGTTTATGTATTTCATGAATTTTTTTGGTTCAGATAATGTTTTGTCTTATGTGCTTAAGAGTTTCATCTAAAAAGCTTTACAGGCTATGTTTGATGCCCACCTAGATTAACAGCATCGCTCTGGTGGTAATAAACACAACGGTAAACGTAAGAGAATCTTAAAAGCTATATCGGTTTCTCGACATAGAAATCCCCTCAGGAATGTTAGGGTGGTTTTGAGCCGGAACTGGTCAAAAAGTGCCAGACCATTTTAGTTGATAATCTCGAGATAAGATTATAGATCTTGTAACACTTTCTTAAATCTAGGCCATAAGTCAAGTTGGAATTTCATGAACTCATGACAACAAAGAGAGTCAAACTTAAATTTTAATGTAAATGCTTTAAAAGTTTTTAAAGTGTGATAATTCCTACCGGAACTTGCAAACCGTTTTAAGTGGCATCCCAAAGATCGGTCAATGGAGACTAGAATTTTTGAACAATGCGAAAAGGGTCTTTGATTTCAATGGTATCAAAAATTGACTGGGAAAGGGCTATTGACCATTTGGCTAATATTTATTTTTTGATAACTAGTTAATTATGTAAAAATAACTTTCATTTATACTCATCCCATTTTCTGGTTTAAATAAAATTTTAGTTCTTTTGGTAAAGAACTAAAAAATAATATTATATTTGCCACGATTATGGAAAACGGTAAACTTACAGAAAAACAAAAAGAACTCTTGGAAGCCTATGGGGTTATTCAAGAGCAATTTGGATTGTCTCCCGCTGCAGCGAGGGTCAATGCGCTGCTGACCGTCATTGACAAAAAGGAACTCACTTTTGACGAAATCAGGGAAATTTTAACCTTGAGCAAAAGTGCCACTAGTAATGCAATCAACAATTTAATGACCTTAAATTATATTGGTTACAGAACTAAATTAGGGGAACGTAAACGCTATTTTTTTTCTAGAATGGATCAGTGGAAAGAATCATTTAAAAAAAATATGACCGGTTTTAGGGAATACAACAAAGTAATGAAAGATATCCTGATCGAAAGGACCCCGGAAACCAAAGAGTACAATACAAAGATAAAGGAGCTTACCGAGTTTATAGATTATTATATAGAGGAGGCCACAAAAATTATAGACGACTGGGAAAAAAGGTGATTTTTTTTGCCTTTATTAGTTCTTTTGTTTCAGAACTAACTATTAATTAATTAACTAAAAGAAATGATTAGAGTATTATTTTGGCTGATAATTCCATGTATCTGCCTCCACATAAGTACAGTTTCTGCGCAAGAACCTCTGATATTTAATACTATTGAAGAAACCATTAACTACGCGATAGAAAACAACAATAATTTAGAAAGTGCGCGGGTTGATCAAGAAATAATCCAAGCGCAGATTGCCGAAGTTAAAGGTCGGGCTCTTCCTCAAATAAATGGTAACGCAGGGTTTACTGATAATTTTTCGCTTCAAGAACAACAACTCCCCGGTGAAATCTTTGGCGGGGAGCCGGGAACCACAATTGGCGTTGCTTTTGGAAACCGCTATCAGTACACGGCAGGGGTCAATGTGCAACAACAATTACTCAACTTTGAATTACTTACTTCTGTTAAAAGTTCCAAAGCTCTTGCAGAATTGAGGAGTTTGCAGACCTTACTGACTACCCAGGACCTTATTGTTAATGTGATCCAGACCTATATTCAGATTCAGGTATATCAAAAGCAAGTAAAACTGCTACAAAAGAACTACGACCGTACGGATAATCTTATCAAATTATCAGAGGCCAAATATGAAGAAGGCATCATCAGAAAATTAGATCTTAATCAACTTTTGGTTAATCTTTCAAACCTTCAAACACAGATTGAAGATGCTAAATTTGGTAAAAATCAACAGGTTCGACTTTTTAAAGTATTGCTAAATATTTCAATGAATACCGTGGTAGTCTTAAAGGAAAAACTGCAAGATCGCGAGCCTTATCCGCTAGGAACCGAGTTGCTTTTAGATGCCAATTTAGAATATCAACAATTGGATAAGAGTATAGAACTTTCCGTTATTGATGAAAAACTCACCAAGGCAGAATATTTTCCAACCCTCACCGCCAACTTTGGTTACAACTATTTGGGGCAATCTAATGAGTTGGTAGATTTTGAACCGGAAGTTTATCAAGAGCAATGGAGTGGTACGTGGGGTATTTCCGCAAACATTCCCATTTTTGATGGTTTTCAACGGCGCAACCGTTTAAAGCAGAAAGAATTTGCGACCGAACAGTTAGAACTGGATCGGGAAACCTTAAAGCTGAACATAGAAAAAGAATTTGGTGATGCACGTGAACAATTATTGTTGAGCAATTCACAAATAGAGAACCAAAATCGCAATATGGAACTCGCCCAAGAAAATTATGACGGTATCAAAACTTCATATAATGAGGGTGTTGCGAATCTTACTGAACTACTCGATTCAGAATTTGCCTTGCGTCAGGCACAATCTAATTACCTCAATGCCCTCCTACAAGCTAAAGTAGCCGAAGTAACCTTATTAAAATCCAGTGGGAAACTGTCTCAATTAATTGCAAACCCTCCAGGAACTAACTAATTATCAAAAGTTTAAATAGCCATAAAATGAAAACAAAAAATATAATAATCATTATCGTTGTCGTTCTAATCGGGGTGATCGGGTATACTTTGTTCAGTAATAAAAAAGAAATGAACGAAAAGGCATCTGCAGTTCCCGAAGAATTTGCAATTCCTGTACAAACAGCAACCGTGGGAGGGAAAACAATCTCAAATGGTTTGACCGCCACCGGTGAGTTTAGAGGTTGGGAAGAAGTAATGCTAGTAGCCGAAGCCCAGGGAAGCGTTCAATACTTAAGGGTAAAGGAAGGGCAAAAAATTAAAAAAGGACAAATAATCGCTAAAGTCGATGCAGTGTCTTTGAACTCACAATTAAGTGGTGCCCAGTCTGCTTATTCAAAGGCACAAAAAGACGTTGCTCGCTATGAGCGCTTGCTAAAAGTGGGTGCGGTCTCTCAAAGCGCCCTCGAAGATATGCGTATACAAAGCGAAAATGCACAGGCAAACATCGCACAAATCAATCAGCAGTTGGGCTTTACAACGGTAAAATCGCCTATAGACGGGGTGGTAAACGATTTGATGGTTGAGGAAACGAGCTTTGTGATGCCCGGCAACGAGATTGCTGAAATTGTACAGGTAGACCGACTGAAAATCGTCGTAAACATTGCCGAGAACAACCTGTCAAAAATTAAAGAAGGCCAGCAGGTGTACGTAAAAACAGATGTGTATCCACTGGAAACCTTTAAAGGGACGGTAAGTAATATCAGTGTAAAAGCAGATGCTTCACGGAAATTTCAGGTAACCATTGAAGTTGACAATACGGCCGATAACCAATTAAGGGCCGGACTTTTTGCTGAGGTCAATTTTGATTCCCTAAAAACGAATGAGCAAGATGCAATGGTGATCCCACGGGAGGCTATTGTGGGAAGCCTTCAAAACCCTTCTGTCTACGTGGTTGAAGACAGTACCGTAACACTTCACAAAATCAAAGCCGGGGCCGTTATTAATGGTAATGTGGTGGTGCTGGATGGCCTTCAGGACGGTCAACAAATTGTGACCAAGGGTATCATTAACCTAACCGACGGAACCAAGATTAAAATCACAAACAACAACTAAGATGACCATAACAGAACTATCCGTAAAACGACCCACGCTTGCCGTGGTCATCTTTACCATTGTTGCCCTTTTGGGAATTATTAGCTACACGAGTTTGGGCTATGAATTGTTGCCAAAAATTACATCTCCGCAATTATCGATCAGTACGACGTATCCGGGTGCCTCACCCAGCGAAGTCGAAAACTCGGTCACCACAGATATAGAAGATGCCGTGAGCGCGCTCGAAGGGGTTAAAAACATCACTTCTACTTCACAGGAAGGAATTTCCATTGTCAACGTAGAGCTTACCTATAATGCTGATGTGGATCAGGCATTGCAGGATGCACAGCGAAAAGTAAACAATATTGTAGGGCAGTTGCCCGATCAGGTAGATCAACCAAGTGTGGATCAGTTTTCGTTCGACGATTTGCCCATTATGCGTCTCGGTGTCTCGTCAGAAATGGATGTGACCGAGTTTAACGATTTGGTGGAAAATGATATTAAGGAAAAACTTTCCCGCATTGAAGGTGTTGCAAGAGTACAAGTAATTGGTGGTAACGAGCGAGAAATCCGCGTAAATGTAGACCGCGATAAATTAAAAGGTTATGGGCTGAGCATCTTACAGGTAACGCAGGCCATTTCCGCAGCAAACCTTGATTTCCCTACAGGAAATATCAAAGATGATAAACAGCAGGTAACGGTACGGCTTTCGGGAAAATTTAAAGATGTAGAAGATATCAAAGGATTGGAGATTACGTCCGGCAACGGTGCAAGTGTACGTATTGAAGATATAGCCGAAGTTTATGATACCACAAAAGATGTAACCACTATTTCCCGTATTGACGGTATCAGTTCCATCGGTTTGACCATTTCCAAACAAAGTGATGGGAATACGGTGCAGGTTGCTGAAGATATTAAAGCCGAAATTGTCAAAATTGAGGCAGAATATACCGATAAAAACCTGAAAATAGCTGTGGCGCAGGACAGTTCAATATTTACGTTAGAGGCTGCCGATGCGGTGATTTTTGACCTGATGCTTGCCGTAGGCCTGGTGGCTATTATTATGCTCTTCTTTTTGAGAAGCTGGAAGGATTCAATTATCGTAATGGTTTCTATTCCCGTCTCTATCGTAGCTACATTTATCGCGATGAACCAGTTGGGTTATACGCTAAATTTAATGACTTTATTGGGGCTTTCGCTCGTGGTCGGGATTTTGGTAGATGATAGTATCGTGGTTTTGGAACAGATCCACGCCGAAATGGAAAAGGGCAAATCCCGGATGGAAGCGGCGATGGAAAGCTGGAAGAAAATAGGGCTTTCGGTAATGTCTATTACTTTGGTTTTGATTGCGGTATTTCTGCCTATCACGTTCGTAACCGGCTTGATAGCCGATTTATTAAAACAATTTGCAGTTGTGGTCGCTTTCGCAACAGCGATATCCTTAGCAGTTTCATTTACACTTACTCCCTTGTTGTCTTCACGCTTTTCTGAAGTCATCACACTCAATAAGAAAAAATTACTCCATCGGCCCTTAATCGCTTTTGAAAGTTTTTTGACTGGGATAAACAATTTCTATAAAAAGGTACTGCAATGGACGCTTTCACGAAAACGCATCACCGCTTTTTCCTTATTGGGATTGGTAATAGCTTCGATGCTGTTATTAGTTTTCGGTTTTATAGGAAGTGAGTTCGTGAAAAATGGGGATAATGGGGAGTTTATTGTAGAACTTGAACTGCCCAAGGAATCTACCATTGAAGAAACCAACCTAGCAACCCTTGCCGTAGAAGATATTTTGCTGAAGGATGAAGTCGTTTCCTCTGTATTCTCTACAGTAGGAACAGGAACGGGTGGTGGAGGAAACTCTTCTAATTTAGCACAAATCAATGCGAAAATGATCAGTCCCGATGCGCGTACGATCACTTCGGAACAATTTGCAAGGGACATAAAAATAAAGCTGACTAAGAATATTGCCGGTGTAAAATTCAAGACCGCTGCTGTGGGAATGGTTGGCGGAAGTACGGCAGGTCCTATTCAAGTGTTATTGACCGGAAGCGACCTCGACCAGCTGATGGAAACCGCTGAAGACGTAAAGCGTACCATTCTGGGGGTAAACAGTACCCGTGAAGTAGAACTTTCGGTAGAAGGGGGAAACCCAGAAGTAGCCATTTCGGTAGACCGCGATAAAATGGCGGCGCTCAACCTCACGATGAGCACTGTGGGGAATACGATGCAAAATGCTTTTGCTGGAAATACGCAGTATAAATTCCGCGATGGTGAAAATGAATATGATATTAATGTGAAACTCGACCAGTTTGACCGTGAAAATATAGAGGACATTAAAAAAGTTACTTTTTTGAATGCTACAGGCCAACTTATAGAATTACAGCAATTTGCAGACGTTGATCAATCTACAGGCCCCTCAAAATTGCAACGTGATAACAAACGCAGCAGTGTAACCATCGGGGCTCAGGTGGTGGGTCGTCCGGTGGGGACGGTTTCTACTGAAGTACAGACCGCCATCGAACAAATGGAATTGCCAGAAGGTGTTGAATTTGAAATGGGCGGTGATTTGGAAAGCCAGACCGAAGCTTTTGCCAGTTTAGGATTAGCCTTATTGATGTCAATCGTTTTGGTATACCTTATTATGGTGGCCTTGTATGAAAGTTACGCGTATCCATTGGTCGTTATGTTCTCGGTGCCCACCGCAATGATTGGGGCGTTTTTAATCCTGGCCTTGTTTCAGGAAAGTTTAGGCGTATTTACCTTTTTGGGATTGATCATGCTCGTAGGGCTGGTTATCAAGAATGCGATTTTAATTGTTGATGCCGCAAACCAATTCAAAAAAGAGGGTATGCAAAGTGTAGAGGCGGTTGTAAATGCGGGGCTTTCACGATTACGCCCTATTTTAATGACCACGTTGGCGATGGTTATCGCGATGATCCCCATTGCTTTTGCAGCAGGCGCAGGAGCCGAATGGAAAAACGGACTTGCAATGGTCTTAATCGGTGGATTGACCAGCTCGTTGATTTTTACCGTTATCATTGTTCCGGTTATGTATATTGTGATTGATATCTGGAAAGGTGAAATCAAGCGGAAGGTGGCAAAAGCAAATGCCAAGAAAATTTCAGAATTGAAAGTTCATACGGCACATTAAAACGCAATACAAAACCGATGGAAAACAAAAAGCAAAATAAAGATACTTAGGCCATAGGGGGCGGGTTGCTTTTAGGAACAGGGATAGGATTTTTTTATATCCAGACAGCACCCTTGACTTTTGTAGGGTGCATTATGGCAGGACTCGGAGTAGGACTGATTATTACCGCTATACTTTCCGCTTGGCGACGTTCGCAGTAAGTAAGCGAAAACATATTTGAAATAAACTGACAGCGAGTATTTAAAAAATTAGGTAGTTTCAAGCATTCAGGAAAATAATAATTAGTCTGGCAGAAGGTTTATTAATTTTTAAACACAATATTTATGTTCACCTACAAAACAACATCAAACAAGACGCTGGAGATTATCGTTAATCACAGTTTTTCTGAAGTGGAAGTCAATAGGGCGTTTTTGTTCATGGAAGCCCTAGTGGAGAATACCACTGAAGTAATTTTTAAAGTAAAACCCCGGTTGAAAAACGACCTTATTGGTATGCTACAATCAAATCAAGACTTTCCAATTTATTCTTTTACCATTCAATAAAAAAGCTATGACTGCATTCTGGACCACTTATAAAGTAGCAATCATATACGCCATTATTGTTATAGCGGTTGTATTCTTATTGCGCTTTTTGACAAAACTTTTCCATAACTGGTTGGAAAGGCGTTTCCTCAGGAAACATCCTACTGAAGTACCTTCAACGATTCACCTCATTCAAAAAATATTCAATGCACTCTGGATTGTACTTGGGATAATGGCCCTGGCCTTTATTTTCATTGATGAAGAACAATATAAAACAGCGACAGATAATTTCTTACTGGTTTTATATCTGGGGATTGTGGCTGTTTTGACTTTGGTAGCTGCTTCGCTTGTACAAACCTGGTTTAAGAGAACTATTAAGCATAGAATTGATAACAATGAAGATACAACCAGTTACAAGTTTTTAAGGTACATCGCCATATTTGGGGTGTATTTTATAGGTGGGTTGCTCATCCTTATCGCTTTTGAATCTATGCGCAGTTTTGCCGCCACTGCATTGGGTGGGGCGGGAGTACTTGCCGTGGTGGCTGGTGTTGCCTCTCAAGAGGCGCTTTCTAATCTTGTAGGCGGACTTTTTATAATAGCATTTAAGCCCTTTAAACTTGGAGATATTATTAAGGTCGACGAATCGATGGTGGGTACGGTTACAGATATTACCCTTAGGCATACAATAATAAGAAATTACGAAAACAAAATGATCGTAATACCCAACTCGATCATCAATAAGGAAAAGCTCATCAATTATGATCTGGGTGAAAGGATGTGCTGCCAGTGGATAGAAATAGGTATTTCTTATGACAGCGATATAGACCTTGCTAAACACATTATGAGGGAAGAATGCGAGAATCATCCAAACCTTATAGATAACCGAAGTGAACTGGATAAATACAACAATGAAAAAAAAGTAAATGTACGTGTCATTGCATTGGGAGATTCCGCAGTAACATTACGTGCCTGGGCTTGGGCAAGCAATTTTGGGGCAGCTTTTCAAATGAAATGTGACTTGTACGAAAGCATTAAAAAGCGTTTTGATAAAGAAGGAATCTCCATTCCATTCCCACATAGAACCCTGGTATTTAAGCAGGCACAATGGGATGAACTTAAAAATGGACTAAAGCAAAACCATCCACCGGGTAAAAAAGATCAAAATGAATAGAAGAACATCATTTCGGCAATGGTGCAGATGGGTTTGTTGAAAGTTTGAGCCACCTTGATACAAAGGAAAAAAATAATGAGACATTAAAACTTAAAATATAAATTAGATAATGAATAGATTAATTACAATAATAGGCGCTATTTTATTCAGCCTAAATCTTGCCGCACAGCAGCCCGCAGATTCATTGCAACAAAAAGCAACACAAGGCATTAAAGAAAAATTTCCACGGGCGCGTGTTTTAAATTTTGAGTATGGGCAGTCCCTGGGCCGGGATTTTAATTCTGAACTTTTTAACGAGCAATTTCAAGATGGTAAGATCAAGGTACAGCGCACCTTTAATGCTTCGGCAAACATCCCGATTTATAAAACCCGTAGATGGGGATTAACAGGTTCTGTAAACTATCAGTTTAGCGAGTTTGAATTTGATAATCTTGAGAATACCTCTCAAGTGAATGTATTTGAACAGAACGGGACAGTGGACTTTCATAATTTCTCTGCAGCCTTAAGCTCCACCTATTTTTCAACGTTGTTTAAAAAACCTGTGATCTATAATGCATCGCTCATTGTAGATGGTAATGAGGAAGGTCTGGAACGTGTAAAAGGATTGGTAGGTCTTTCTTTTATTTTAAAAAGGACAGCGCGTACCACGCTCACATTGGGTGCTATTGTTTTTATAGATCCTACTTCACAAATCCCGTTCTTCCCTACTTTTTCTTATAACCACAGGTTCAAAAACTCAAAATGGGAAGTTGATTTCATCCTGCCACAACGCCTTTTATTCCGAAGACCTGTGGGTGAAAATGGAAGGTTTTCCATAGGAAGCACCTTTGGAGCCACTGGATTTTACGTGAATGTAAACAGTCCTAATTTTGCAGACGTTTATGAGTACAGTCAACTCGAAATAAAATCCGGAATTATTTATGAGCACCGCATCAGCGACTATCTCATCGGGACTTTTCAGGGGGGGCTACAGAATTTCATCAGTAACCGCCTGACTGAAAAAGGAGAACCCAATAAGGATTATATCTATGAAAATGAGCAGGACGCTACAGGATATTTTCAAGTGGGTGTTTCCATTGATCCTTTTGCAAAGAAAAAAATAACCAATAGATTAGAATAGGTTACCTGTTATTCCCAAGTTATTTTGTAACTCATTATCTGGAACCAACATGCAAACCAGATGGTATGAAAGAATCCCTGTTAAGACAAGAAATGAGTTTAGCAGGACTTTTTACTGCCAATGCATAAAATAGAGATACCCTTGGCATTTTTGAGTGTCGAAAACTATACGATAATACACAGAGCTCTAAAAAGATCGAAAGATTTCATAGTCCGGCCTCTCCGGTAAGGAAAAAATTATAAATTGCGCCAAATGGGATTTTAACGATAACGATATTTTTTGGACCGTAAAGCTTAAAGTGTAGAATGTCAGTTTTTAGGTATATTAGCGATCACTAACCATAGGTTTTAAATACCGGCTATGATACACTTCCGTATCATTCAGAATCAACACAAATGAAAACATATTCAGTCAGCGAAATTAATGAACTTTTAAATGGCAGGTTGTCTGGTAATTGTTGTAAAGAAATAACAGGGCCGGAAACGCTTGACAATGCTGGAGGTCACCATATTGCCTTTATTGGAAACGATAAATATATCAAACGTTGGGAAGATTCCCAGGCCTGTGCCGCTGTGGTGCACGAAAGTATGGATATTAATCCTGGTGAAGGCCGCTCTTTTATCAAGGTCAAAGATGTTGATCTCTCCATGGCTAAAATTTTAGAACTATACAATCCCGCCCCCCCCGGTATTTGAGGTGGACATTCACCCCACAGCTGTGGTGCACAAATCCGTCATTATGGGAGCTAAGTGTAGGATCGGGGCTGGATGTTATGTGGGGAAGGATGTAGTACTGGGGGATGCGGTGATCCTGTATCCCAATGTTACCATCTTTGATGAAACGCAAATCGGTGCACATACGGTCATCTGGTCCGGTACGGTCATTCGCGAGCGCAGTAAGATCGGGCAATATTGTATATTTCATTCGAATGTGAGCATTGGTGCCGACGGTTTTGGTTTTCGGCCTAGCGAGGATGGAAGGGGACTGGTAAAAATACCACAGATCGGCAATGTTGTTATCGGCAATGCGGTTGAAATCGGAGCGAACTCCGCAGTGGACCGTGGAAAGTTCGGCTCCACTATTATAGGGGATGGCTGCAAAATAGATAACCTCGTGCAGATCGCCCATAATTGTGTATTGGGACGTTGTTGCATTATGGCCGGAAGTAGCGGTCTGGCCGGATCAGTTACTCTGGGGGATGGAGTGGTCATAGGAGGCGGCGCTTCTATTAAGGACCATACGGTCATTCATAGCGGTGCCAAGGTAGGTGGCGGCTCGGGGGTTATGAACGATGTGGGGCCAGGCAAAACGGTTTTGGGATACCCTGCGACTGATTCTAAGGAAATGATAAAACAATGGATAGCCCTTCGGAAGTTAGCAAAATCCTAGTTTGATTTTCAAGCTAAGAATGCCTCGGCATCAATCTAAAATTGACCTAATTTATTAGGTCAATTTTTTACTGAATAGCAATAAAAAAAGCCCTCGTACTGCTGTGAGGGCGCCATAAAACAACTTCTTGAAGAATTCTGCGAATCCATTTATGTTAATAGATAGGTTTTTCTCTCTTTAAGGAGGGAAGATGTATAGCAAACTGTAAGCACGGATCAATTCAATTGATGGAAAGTCTATTTAAAGTATTGCTAAATTCTCAAATGAAGCTGCCTTAAAAGGTGTAGTATTTTAGCATAGACCTGCTTAGGTCTTCTAAAAAATAGATTCTGTTTTTCTCGATTTTATCTAGGAAAATAAAATCTTCTACTTTACCGATATCCACCGCTTTAAGTATAGTTAGGTTAATTCTTTTCAGTTTAAATTCTTTCCCAAGTAACTTTTGATATAGGCAGGTTCTTTGCAACTTTTGTTAAAAATATTTGATCATTGCTTATTGATCGCAAAGCTTAGAAAATTGAATCACAAAAAAAAACGAATTTAACTTAGACTATGCAGCCAAAAAATTTGTTATAGAATGGGCAAAAAAACACTTAAAGGATAAAAAATACTTTCATCCTGAACTTAAGAAAGAAGTTGTTTTCTCAATGAGTGGCATACGCCACACGGCAGGGAATAAATTAAGTATTCCTAAAGCGGTTCTGATAACGCAAGCGGAAAAAATGTTGAAAAGAAGTCATCAGTTTGGAGATTTTCAGCTAGACAAAGATGGCCGCAAGCATATAAAAGGTGTTTACCGCATGATCAGTTATGGGGAATTGCTGGGAGTGCATCAAGATATGATAATCACTTTACGGGAAGGCCAAAACGGTGCGATTTATTATGATCACGAACTAGAGGAAATAAAAAACTTCCTTCTGCATCCGTAGGCGGTGAACCTACAGTTTCGGCTAGTAAGGAAGTTTATGAAAAATCTTCTTTGCCCAAAGAATCACCGAAGCTATCAACTAGCACAAAAAAGACTTTAGATAAAGATAGGCAAAAACCCAATACTCCTAAAAAAACCACCAAAAAACCGCAATAATGGCCTAAAATCACCCGAAAATCCAGTAAAAACCACCCCCAGCGGCTTTGTAATGGCCAGTGAGGGCGTTAAAAAAGAAGCCGATACGATTCCGTTTAAACGGAGAATTGGGTAAACTCCTGGGCGATCTGCAACGGTTCCGGCTGGCCATTTTATTACAGGGAGATCCACACGCCGGGAAAAGTGAAGTTTGCGCCCAGCTTGCCAATGGTTTTCTTTATATAGGTATGAGCGGCGGTTATTTTGACCTAGAGCAAGGCGGCCTGGTTTCAAAAGATACCCAGGGCGCATTTAACCGTAATATTTCTAAGGAAAATCAAAAGATGCTGGCCGTAACCGGTGAAGCCCCGGAAGGGATAGAAACCGTGCGCCAGTATGCAGAAAAATTTGATTTTATAGTGATAGACAGTTTTCAGGAACTGGATGCACCCGTGACCGCCTTTAATGATTTGCGCCAGGACTTCCCAAATACAATATGGATCATCATCTTTCAACAAAACAGCAAGGGCAGCGTGCGCGGCGGCATAAAATCTGCCTATGATACTCCGGTACGATTAAAGGTGTATCGTGTAGATGATACGTTTGTAAATAATTATGCGGAAGTAGAGAAAAACCGCGGCAACCGTATAGGCATCAAATACAATGTAAGCCAGAAAAAAGTAATTAATGATGATGAAAAGGAAAAAGAAAAACCCGCAGAAACATCTACGGGCCGTCTTATCATTTACGAATAAAATATAAACGCAAATTGTTTTAAATTGGTTGGTTAGTTAGAAATCCCCCCGTTTTATTGCCGGGGGGATTTTTTAGGAGGTTCTGGTTATTTATGATCTGACCTTCTAATTCTAGTTTTTAAGGGATTTTTATTGTTTGCTTTCTACTTAATATAGAGATAAATTCATTTAAATTCATTAACCACGATCTTTGTCTTTCTGTATAACTTTCTTTTAAACTACTTGGTACAATTAATTTAACATTTTGAACAATCATTTCATTTGTTTGGTTTTCACTTATACCGGGTTCAAGAGTTAAAAGATGTTTTTCTGGAATTCGATCTGCTTCTGTTAGGATTTGTCTCCACCTATCTTTACAAGTGGTTTTTGCAGCTAACATATTCAAATATTTAGCTGGATAGTCAAAATCTAAATAATTATCTATGTGGGGAAAAATAAAGTCGGGTTTTGATTTATTCTCTGTTCTCGCTTCTCGATTATATAGGATTTTATTCTGAATAAAAATCTCTTCAATATGATTTTCGAGAGCATAACCAGCTCTAGATTTTCGTCTATTCTGGATACTTAGAGAAAATTTTATAAAACCATCAACATCGGTGGCTTCATCATTTAAAAAACCATCTCTTAGACGCTTTTCAACTATGTGACGCTCTAGTCTTCTAAACAAGCGTTCTTCTTGATTCATCCATAGCATAAGTGTCTTATCCGGTTCCTCAATAGGGTTTATGTCTTTTGGACTTACTATATTTAACCGGACATAAAGTTAAGAGTGTGTTAGCTGTTAAAACTAACTTTGCAAAATGTCAAGAGAGAAAAGGAATTACACTGTAGAATTTAAGCAAAAAGCCGTTGAACTTAGCTATGCCCGTGGTAGTG
>DRGP01000185.1 GCA_011050015.1 Leeuwenhoekiella sp.
GGGAGAATTTACTTTGGGCCGGGTCTTCTTTGAAGTATTTGTGCGAGAAACATCACCCACGAATAGGTGGCCGTATCCTATGGACGGAACGGAAGTAGCTACCCGCCGCCCGGTTTTAATTTTGAACTTTTAAAAGGAGAGTAAAAAGTGAAGGAACTTATTCTATTGATTGCAATTTTAATTTGGTCCATTCAAGGAGGTGTGTGAGATGGAATTCTACATTCTAATAGAGCCTTGGGCTGTTTATGTGAAGGAGGCGGAGTTTTTTAAAAGTCAAGGCGGCCTTACTGATGCATGGGGCAAACGATGGGTAGAAATAGAGGCTAAGAGTATTGAAGACGCACGCCAAAAAGGAAAGGAGATCAGTAATATTAAATGAAAAAAATTATGAAAAATTATTTAACATTGCCGCGCGGTAAAAAAGTCTGGGATCATCAAGAAGCGGCATTTAATAAAGTGGTGGGTAGAGTCGGCGGCATGCTAGCGATGGGCATGCGAACTGGGAAAACGCTAGTCGGTGTTGCCCTCACTACCCACTACGCCGCAAAGCGGATTTTAGTTCTTGCTCCACTAAACGGCATGGGTGTTTGGGAACGGGATTTTCCCTTGTCAGTTCTAGATTATCCAGTGCTGTTGTTGGATAAGCCGGGAACAAAAAATAAAGTTAAACAATTTGAAAATTTTAATTACGGAGTGGTGGTTATAAATTGGGAAGCGGCTTGGCGTTCGCCGCTTTGCGACTCGATCATTGCCGCTCGATTTGATTTAGTGATTTACGATGAGATTCATAGAATAAAAGCACCCGGAGGGAAAGCCAGCAAGTTTTGCAGTCGTCTTAAATCCCATATTCCGAAACGTTTGGGATTGACGGGAACGCTCATGCCTAATTCACCGCTCGATGTTTATGCGCAATTCAGAGCCTTGGATGTTTCAATTTATGGCACAAACAACAATGAATTCAAAAGTCAGTACTGTGATATGGAGCAATTGAAATTAAAAAAACCACTGATCGGCAAGTACGGTAAGAATAAAGGCAAGATGATCAATGAAGTATCTGTGCTTAAGAATTACAAAAATATGAAAGAGTTCGCGGCGCGTATGGCAAAAATTACTTACACTTGTGAGCTTGACGATGTTATAAAAGATATTCCACCGCTCGTTCATGAGGAAATTTGTTTCACGCTCCCGCCAAAAGCTCGTAAAATTTATGACGGAATGAAGAACGAACTGGTTGCTTGGTTGGGTTCCGGGGAACGAATCACCGCCGCAAATGTTTTGGTTAAGACTTTGCGCCTTCAACAAATAATTTGTGGACACTCGAAAGATGAGAACGATAAGGTAATTATATTTGACGATACCAAAGAAAAAATACTGTACGATTTCCTGCTAGATGTTCCGGCGAATCAACCCGTTTGTGTCTACTGTGTATTTAAAGAGGACTTGAAGGCTGTTGAGCGGGTAGCCGTGAAGTTAGGCAGAAAGTATGGAGAGGTTTCCGGCGCGCGCAAGGACATAACTGACGATGCAAAAATGCCTGATTGGGTTGATCTTTACGGTATACAAATCAAAAGCGGTAAAGAGGCGCTAGACTTTTCACGCGCGTCGATCGGCGTTTTTTATTCAGTCAATCATTCGTCAGGAGATTTTCAGCAAGCTTGCGCCCGGCAAAGAAACCCAGATAAAAAGAATCGTGTAGCTCTTTATCATATCATCGCTCGTAATACAATCGGGCGCACTGTTTATACAGCACTGACCAACAAGAAAAATCTGGCGGATGAAATCACTAAACACTTAAAGGAGGGATGATGGATTATCATAGATATCATTACAAAATTAAATATTGGGGACCAACCCCCGGTATTATTATGGGTGGATGGGGTTTTCAAATTATTTTGGAAGAAGACTATGCCGAATATATGAAAGCCCTAACGCGGGACTATGAACATTCTAAGAAATTTAAAGAGAAATTGGCTGAAGGACTTTCAAGGATAATGGATTTTACCCAAAATTACCCCCGCCTTCAATATCACAAAGATAGTTGTTTATTAACAAATTTTTCCGTTCCGGGCAATGCCTGTGGTCTGGATTCATGCAATTCGGTAAATGGTAATGATTTTACCTATGAACCGCATAATGTTGATTGTGAAAATCAGGCATCGGGTCTTCTTTATATTTTCACTGAATGGATAGAAGTTTCAAAATTTTTAGGTATTAAAAAATAACTAACTACAAAGGGGAATCGAAGTGGATAAAAAAGAATTCAATAAACTCATAGGTAAAGTTAAAAAGTTTGACAAATTCAAACTGAACACTCAGGTTGATCTGTTTATAGATTTAACCAAGTTGAAGTTTAATGCCAAAGATGATCATGAATTAATTAAGGATGCTCTTGAATTGGTCAATGCAAAGTTAGTTAGGATTTTTGAAAAAAATGGCACTCAAAGCGTAAAACAAAAGGGACGGCTCGTTTATCTTCACAATCAAATTTGGGCCGGGCGGCAAGATGATGTTGATATCGTTGATGCGATCGCCGGGCTTAAAAAAGCACGTCTTGGCAAAAGGTACATAAAGGAGTCTGTCGATATGGATAAACTCCACACACTTTTTCGTGGGCTGGCAGATGAAGCGCCAGATGGTAAACCTGAAATCCCTGAAAACTTGAAGGATTTTTTTAAAGCTACCGAAAAGTTTTCAATTAGAAGTAAGAAGGCTTGATATGGGACTCGACTTAAAATTTTTGTTAAAATTAGTATGGAATACCGGTGAGTGCTGTGTTTGGAATGGAAGTCCACTTGTATCAAAATTATATTTAGGTAAAGTTTATGAACCGTTAGGGAGCATGTTGAGTATTTATAATATTGAAGATAGCCCGGCACCACTTCCAATGAAAATAATAACCTTTGAACTCCAATCTGTGCAAAAAAATATATTGCAAATAATAGCTCATGCTAAATTCAAATCTGAATTTGTCGAATTTACTTTATTATGTAAAAATATCAGCCCATTTTTATCCGAAGAAAAGTTTCAAGTTTTAAAATCATACAAGGGGAATTGGGAGCTTTTGCCGTTTGATAATACAAGCGATAAAATTTATATCAAAGCCCATTTTTAACATCAACACTAACCGTGGAGGATTAAAATGACTAAAAATTCAAGTTTAGAAAAAACCAAAGAATCACCATTTTTAGCGCTCCAAGAACAAAATGCCGAAATCGGTGAATTGCTAAAAGCTAATCTCGGCACCCGACGAATCGATCCTTGGTCATTCGATACAGCAACGTGGCCATCCGGGAAAGCTTCCGTATTTGAAATACCGACACTCGAAGGAACCGATGCGGTTAAAGAAATCACCGGTATCATTTTACATTGGAAATACGAGCGTATTTTTTATTCCAAAGATTACGATGAGGGTGTTAAATCCCGAACAAAATTGACATCTGCTTCTGAGTAATCAATACCGCCTTTATTTTTGGTTTTGTTCAAGGTAATTTTAATGACCACCCTGTTAAAAAATTTGCCTTTGGTTGCCAATCGCATGAAAAAATCTGAGAACGGCTTGAGTGATGTCGGCGGTACACTTATAAAAAGTGGCAGAATGGAATCTTCCTGCAACAGGAAGACTTGCCGGCGTTCCCGGCAAGCTTGGCCTAATCCTTTCCCCGCTGTTTCAAATTGCGAGTTCCAGCACTCGGCGCATTTCATTGTGGGGCATTTTGAATCACCCTCGTTGATCCCCACCTTTTCTTTTTCGGCTTCCGCCTTGGTAAAAACGCCGGGGTTACCGATCCCTGTAATTAAATCAGAAGAATGACAATCAGGAGGGATACCACCACCCTCATCGTAATCTTTGGAA
>DRGP01000186.1 GCA_011050015.1 Leeuwenhoekiella sp.
CCTATAAATACATATTCAATATATAATTTGCTGAATTTATTAGATAAGCACCTCTGAATTTTGGAGGTGCTTTTGTATTCAATAAATCCAGTATAAAGAAAAAAACCGTATCTTTATTTCGCTGAAATACATCATTTATTAATCATATAGTTATCCCATTTTTGACTTTCGCTGATAACTATATCCATCTATTGTTTACATATCGGAATTTGAACAGTTCCGAAAAAGGCAACCGGCTTTTTAGCCGGATTGTATGAAATTTTTGTCCGCTGTGCGGACGAAAATGGAATAGCAAGAGGGTAACACGCGATGCGATGTTAAGCATTTCATTTTCGTTTTAATCCTTTGATTATTAATGTATTAAAAATAATCAAGATTTTGAAATTTCTACAATTTGCGTCAAATGGCTTGAAAACGCCAGTAAACAGGGATGGATTTGCGTCAAACCTTCAAAAAAGCGAAAGAAAATGGATTCATTCATCACGATCAGGTTCAAACGGAAAACGGCTAAACGTTTTCAGGAATTTTCGAAATCACACTTCAAGACTCATACTGAAGCGATGTCAACTATTCTTGATTTTTTCCTATATAACGAGATCTCACCCAACGAAAAATTAGGTCCAACTGGACGAACCATTGAGGCTAAATTGCTTAAGAGAATTAATGCAGTAATCGCCATCATGAGGGATATGGAAAAGACCCAGACCAAACCCACCGTGGCGATGATCGAATCCCTTTTTCAAACCGAAGAACCAAGAAAGAAACCCCTGATCTTAGAGAAGAAAATTGTGGAAGAAAAGAAGGAGGTGCGTTTTCAAGAAAAGCAAAACCACAATAACGAACTCTAAATTTTTGAGCTATGTATATCACGATCACACCTCAAAAATTGGGCGGGAACTATTCCCAAAGTTCGGCAGATTTTGTGCGTTATTTGGAAAAGGAAAACCAAGGTCTGGAGCAGGGGGACCTGCCGGCCGGACAGGCGGGAATGGAGCATTTTTTCAATCAATATGGTGATGACTTTTCAGCGGAAGAAGTAATTAAGGATATTGATGGAAATGGTGCAAAACTCAAAAAGACCGAACCGAAATTCTATTCGATCACGGTCAGCCCGTCGAAGTATGAACTCAGTAGGTTACAAAACAGCAGAGAGGATCTGAAAAAGTATACCCGTGAACTGATGAAAGATTATGTAGCATCGTTTAACCGGGAAATCAACGGAAGACGGGTAAGCATTGATGATATTAAATACTATGCGAAAATTGAACATCAACGAACCTTTAAGGGGACTGACAAACAGGTCAGGGAAAACCAACCCTTTGCCACTAAAATACTTCAACTAAAAAACGAGATCCGAAGTATTGAAAGCGGCTCAATGGAAGGGAGTGTTAGGAAGCTGGAACGGGAAATCGCAAAATTAGAAAAACAGGCACCACACACACAAGATGGGAAGCGGATTGTCCAAGGAATGCCCAAAGCCGGGAACCAGAGCCACATCCATATTATTGTGAGCCGAAAGGATGCATCCAATTCATTCAGCCTTTCGCCCGGAAGCAAGTACAAAGCTTCCGATGTGGAAATGAACGGCAAGAAAGTCAAACGGGGCTTTGACCGGGACAAGTTTTTTGAAAATGCCGAAAAGACCTTTGATAAGACTTTTGGCTATCAGCGCAACTTTGCGGAAACCTACAAGGCACGAAAGAATTTCATTAAAAACCCAAAAATCTATTTTGCCTCGCTGATGAAATTGCCCACCAACGAAAAAGCAATTGCTTTCAAGCTGATGCGGGAAACGGGCATACCTATAATGCCAAGTATCCCGACCAACCAGGCGCAGCTTGCGCTAAAGGTTTTCAATAAGCTGCGCAAAGGTTTGGACGTGGCCATCAAATCAAGTTCCATAGGAATCTAAACCCTTATTATGCAACTGGACAACTTCTCAACGGTAATTTCAATAATTGGATTAACCAGTACGCTATTTTATATGGGGTACAAGTTTACGCGTTATGCCTTTATTCTAAACGTGGTTTTGCTTGGGGCTTTGGTATTTTATCTATTGAACAGCAACGAATTGATCTTGATTTCATTGGTTCTGGTCTGTCCGCTGATGCTAATTAATACAGGGTTGTACGTTTTTTTGCACAAAACGGACAAGCCAAAAAATTCCGATAGCAAGTATCGGGTAAACTTTACAACGAGCAAAGGAAGTTTTAAATTGGAAAACGTAAAACGTGGGGCATCCATCATAGGATCTGCCGGAAGTGGCAAGACTGAAAGTGTGGTTTATGGATTTCTGAAACACTTTCAAAAAAAAGGTTTTTGTGGGATCATTCACGACTACAAAGATTTTGAGCTTACCGAAATGGCGTATCCGCTTTTCAAGGATGGCGATATTCCGTTTAAGGTCATTTCCTTCGATAAGATCATCCACAGGGTAAATCCCATTGCCCCAAGGTATTTAGAGAACGAGGAGAGCGTAAACGAGGTTTCAAGGGTGTTGATTGAGAACCTACTGGAGCAGAGAGAGTCCGGCACTTCGGGAACGACCAAATTTTTCAATGATGCCGCGGAGGGATTGATCGGCGGTCTGATCTGGAAGCTTAAAACCACCTATCCCCAATTCTGTACCCTTCCACATTTGATTGCGATTTATCAATATTTGGATACGGACAGCCTGATCCAGTTCTTGGAGACAAATACGACATCACGGGCAATGGCAGATGCCTTTATTAGCGGCAAGGATTCGGAGCGGCAAACCGCAGGGGTAAAAAGCACCTTGGCCAATGCGTTGAAACGGATCAGTACCCAGCGCATTTTTATGGCACTTTCGGCAGATGAAGTGCCGCTCAATATCAATAATGAAGAAAATCCTGCGGTAATTTCAATCGTGAACAATCCAAAATTTGAGACTTCGTATTCACCTGTGATTGCTACCATTGTTCATACCATTACCAAACAAATGAGTGTGCGCAATTCCAAACCTTCCTTCCTGTTGATGGAAGAAGCTCCAACCATACGGCTATTGAATATGCACCGTATCCCGGCAACCTTGCGGAGTTATGATATTGCCACTGTTTATGTTATGCAGGACAAGATTCAAAATGATATGATGTATGGCGATAAGGCAAGCAAAGCGATATTGAGCAACCTTTCCTATCAGTTTTTTGGCAAAGTAAACGATCCGGAAACCGCCAAATACTACGAACGCTTTTTTGAAATTATTAAGGATCCGACCAAAAGCGTAAGCCGGGGGCATAATCTTGATTTTGATACCCGCGTCACGATAGGGGAAAAGGAAATCCCCAAAATCAGGGCAGACGTTTTCTTTCGTTTGAAACAGGGGGAGTTTATTACCTATGCTGATGGAAAGGATAAAAAAGTACAATTTAAATTAGCCGACATTAAAAGGGAGCTACCACAGGAATCAAAGCAATATTCTCAGACTGATTTAGCGGCTAATTTTGAGCGGGTTTATGATGAGGCGAGGTCGATATTCAATGAGTAAATTAATGACGCTAAATCTACATAATAATTATATTCAATGACCTTTTCCAATAAAGAGGACACCGCTTGAATAGGTGGTCAAATAGGTGGTCGTAAGAGTGGTCAAATCAATCAAGCTAAAAGGTAGTGTAATAAGTGGTGTAATGGGTGGTGCAATCGACGGCGAATAGGTAATTTTATAGCAATTATTATAGTTTTATACCTTTATTCGGTATATTGCTCAAATAATTGCTAAAAAATGGTCGCCGCATATATCAAAAAACTTTTGGCAATTGAGCAATATTCATTCTCGATGGAAGAGCTCTTGCCCAAAACGGACAAGGGTAAAACTGCAATTATTAGGGAACTTGCACGCTTGATTGAAAAAAATGAAATTATTAATCTTCGACAAGGATTTTACATTATACTGACACCAAGATACTCCAGCTTTGGAAAGTTGCCCATCAATCTCTACATCGATAAACTTTTTGATTATTTGGGGCGCGAGTATTATTTGGGCTTTTATAGTGCCGCAAAAGTGTATGGTGCAAGCCATCAACAAGCCCAGCGCGATTATATAATGACAGCAACTCCCAAACTATTGGATATTCAAAAGTCGGCCATTGATATCCGTTTTTTGACCACTTCCGCTTGGCCGAAAAAGAGTATACTTTCCAAAAAATCAGATGCCGGAACTTATCATATTTCCAGTCCGGCGTTGACCTTAGCAGACCTGATACATTATCAAAATAAATTAGGGGGGCTTAACCGGATGTTGTCCACCATCGAAGAATTGTTGGAAGAAGTTACCCCAAACGATTTAGAGGATTTATTGAGTTGGTACGGCAATAAGGCAACACTTCAACGACTGGGGTTTTTACTGGATGAAATAGATCAAGAGAACAGTTTATCCGGTTTGATTTTTCAACATTTGAAAAATCAAAAAATACATCCAATTTTATTGAAGCCAACCAACCAACAACGGCCCGGTTCGGTAAATAATAAATGGAAAGTGGATGCCAACCTAAAATTAGAAACTGACCTATGATTTCAAGACCTTATATAGCCCAATGGCGGGAATATGCACCTTGGAAAGAATTTGCACAGGTTGAACAAGATTTAATAATCAGCCGGTCTTTGGTAGCAATTTTTTCCGACGATTTCCTAAAAGAAAATCTTGCCTTCCGAGGAGGCACCGCTTTACATAAACTATATCTCAACCCTGCACCTCGATACTCCGAGGATATCGACCTTGTACAAGTTAAGGAAGGCCCAATCAAACCCATTATGAAGCGCATAGGCGAAGTCATTACTTTTTTTGAAGAAGATAGGCACACACAGGTAAGGGGGCACGGGGCAAAGGCTTTATATCGTTTTAATTCAGAATATGAAAATGAGCGTCGCCGGCTCAAGTTGGAAATCAATTGCAAGGAACATTTCAAAGTGTTGAAGTGGAAGAATTTTCCTTTCGAAGTCAATAATCCTTGGTTTTCGGGAAGTACCGATATTAGAACGTATGGTCTCAATGAACTTTTAGGCACGAAGTTGAGGGCACTTTATCAGCGAAGTAAAGGAAGGGATCTGTTCGATCTCGATTATTCCAGACAAAATACAGATATCGACATTGATGAAATTATCAAATGTTTTAGGGCATATATGGTATTTTCCGTAGGCAAAGTCCCTTCTCAAAAAGAGTTCCTTCAGAATATAGAAGCGAAGGAAAACGATACGGCTTTTGAAGGTAATATGGAAGGCTTGTTAAGACCTGAAATTAATTATGATCAAAAAACAGCTTTCAAGTGGCTAAAAGAAATGGTTATTCCAAAAATGTAAGTATTTCAAAAAGGCCCTTTCTCTCTTGGGCCTTGCTGCGTAACCTTCCATTGGCCATCCACTTTAAGCAGCTTGAATAATTCAGGATTTTCTTCATAGGAGGTCGTAAATCTGACCCAAGCAGTCTTATCATCAGCAGTTTCTTCCAGCACTTTAAAATTGGAATCTCCTGATTTGCCTGCTGCCATTAAATCCTGTATCGATTTTAGACCTTCATAGCCTTCCGGGGTAGTATATTTTTCCAATGTCTCTTTGTTTTTATTGTAAAAACTCTCCACTACAATTTTTGAAGTTTCGCTTGGCGAAAGATTCTGCTTTCCGGCACAGGCAAGAAATAAACATACGACTGAGCAAAGAATGATATTTTTCATAACGAAGTTAATTTGGGTTATTGATAAATCTATGCGATATTTTTAATTTTAAGTTCCTTTCCCCGTTCTTTTCGTTCAGCTCTAAAACCGCCCTGCGGTCATTGCTTATCGAAAACTTTGGTAGCACATAAACCAATCTTTCGGTTTCATTTTCGGCTACTTTGGACGGCAGGTTATATGTAAAAACCGGCTCTTGATAAAGGCGTTGCAAAGATTTCTTTTTGCCTTTTTTCCTCGTTTCAACGGACAAGTTCAAAAAATTCAAATCGTAATCCAAGGTAGATTTATTTTCAATCTGGATCACGAAGTAAAGCTCTTCCTTGTCGAAAACAATGTTTTCAACACTTAAAACGATGCCCTCATTCAGTTTTTTTATCCGGCCAATCCGTTGCTTTCGATCAAGTAAGAAGGAACAAAATTTTTGGTAATAATAGACCTCGTTTCCTAACTTTATCTTGGACTTATAGACCTTAGCAGAATCAACAACAATAGGCTTTTCATTACCGATGCTTTTAGATTTCGGTATAAAATAGTTCAGTCTATCAAGCTGTTCCTTATACTTTACAATATACGAAAAAACTGAACCATTTCTGTTGACCACCAGAAGATTACTTTCCTTTCCCGGCTTTGCCTGGAGCAGTCCGAAATACTGTTCTTCCTCGCGGTTATAGGTAAACACAAAATTATCCGATCCCGTAATCCCTTGGCGGATGGGTTCTGGGAAGAACAAGGCAACGTTCTTTTGGTCATTGGCATATATCGTATCGAGTGTAATAGGCGTCTGCGCTTTAGTGAGTGCAGTAATACTTAGGAATATTGAGATAAGAAGAAGATTTTTCATAAGAGTGATTTTTTAAATGTCCACCCGCCTGCCGTTTGGCAGGTTATGGGCTCATAATTTAGGTTTTAAAATTAGTCTGTAATTGTTGAGTACCGTAACCTTTACGTTCCGGTGGTTGCGCTGAAATATCTTTTTGAAACCGCTTACCTGCGGTACACCGGCAATATTTATGTCATCCACCATATCGCCTACAACTTCGCTGGTTACCTCTGCGCGAAAGTTGTTTTCCACATAAATACCTTCACTGCCATCCTGTAGATCAAAGGCTTTCAACTTTGTGGGTTGATGTTGAATATTCTCGATGTCAATCAAAACCCGATTGGGCTGAAAACTGATAAAACCGTAGATTGGAGTGTTTTTAGGAATCTGTTTGCTATTGATGATGGTGGTTTTGGTCAGGCGCATCCGCAAACGCGAATTGGCCTTAACAACTTGGTCGCCGTCCACGACCGCATAGATTACTGCATCCGTTGTACCGGAAACGGAAATATCACTTTCCTTTGGATCAGAGGCAAAGAACAACTGGTGTTCCAGCCCCATTTCCTTAGCAGCAATTTTTTCTTCCGCTTTTATTGCAGCGGAATCAACTACTTTTGCAACCTTGGCAACAGCTTTCTCAACGCTAATATTCCGATAGCTCTTTTCGGAATACTTGATTTTACCAGATGCGTAGATGCTATCCACAATTCGCTCCTTTTCCCGTTCCGGTAAATCCGGATCGTAGAAGCCCGCAGAATCGATCAACTTTTCATCGTAGATACTCGGTGCATTGGTTTCACGCACTTCCTTCAGATCATTGATGGCATCCAGTTTAGAATCGTATTCTTTTTGATGCTCTTCCAATGCAGGAACCGATGTTTCTTTAAGGTTCTCGTTCCCACTTTCGTCATCGCCCATCACCATCACGGAATAGGAAATAAGGAATAGGAATATCACGGCCAAGACGGCCGCAAATACTATTTTGTTCTTTTCTATCTTCATAATTATTGGTTTTTAAAATACCTACCCGCCTGAACATCGGGCAGGTTATGGGTTTTCATTGTTCAGTTTTTTAAGGGATTTCTCGAAATAGTTCGTAATCAACAATCCGTGTGGATTGTTGGGAAAGTTCCGGTCTACGGCAATGAGGTTTCCGGTGGAAACCAGCTCATAGGTATCGACTATCGATCCCCGGTTGATCTCAAAAATGGTAACCGTCCTGAATCTGTATATGCCATTTTTTTCTTCGATTTGCGAATCGATACTCAGTACTTTTTGAACAAGGGAATACTGCAAGAGGCGATTATAAACTCCGTCTGCTTTCTTTTGCCGATAGAGGTTGTCCACGGAACTGTTTCCGAGCCAAAGTGCCTTTTCCAAGTTTTTTTCATAATTGCTTGCATCGATGTTGTAGAAATAATTGTGAAAGAGCTCCAAATGGGCCAAGGCTTCCACCCTAAAGTTTTCCTTTTGGGTAACGAGTTTTAAGGGAATAATACTTCCATCGGTATTGATCGCAAAGGCATTGTTCAGGGCTTTTTTATTGATGTTGAATACCATCCAAACGGCAAAGAAACTGGACAAAACGGAGCAAATGACAACGGCCAAGACGATGAACCGGTTTATTCTAAGGACTGCGTAAATATTTTTATAAGGTGTTTTCATTTGTATAGGTTTTAGGCAGTAAATAATTTTAGGGTAAATGAGGTCGCTCGCCGGTAAAGTTTGAATTTTAGAAAGACGATAAACCCCACCGAACCCAGCTGAACGACCGGGGCGAAAAAACCGCTGCCAACATCCGTTCCGAACAAATTCGTCCAAAAGTTGGTGTTTATCTCGGTATAAAGCGCATTGACAAACACATTGACCAAAAAGAACGCCGGGACAAGCATATAGACCGCAGCGTATAACTTGAAGAAGTTATAGGCCAATGAACGGAATTTTTCAAATACGGCAAGACTGATGACCAATGGGAAAAACGCTTGCATTATTCCCAACAAGAAGAAACGTTCGGCCAAGAACAGCGGATAAATGAACAGGTCGAGAATCCATAGAATTGTGCTTACAACGAAGGCAAATATCTTAAATCCGAAAAGAGGTGTTACCAAAGCTTCATAAAGTAACGACATTGCGGCCTGAGCTGCTTTTATGATATTGACTTCCTCTTCAATGGGTATATCCTGCATCTGCAAGGGCAATAAAGCCGGAGCCGTTCCTCTATATTGTGCCTCGATAGAAACAAGGATGCCATCAAAAAAACCCAACACCTGTGTCGAAAAAATGACCAGAAGCACGACCGCAAAATTTTTGATCAGTTCCCCCGGACTCAATCCCCAGGTATAACCACCCTGATCAGCAACGCCCTCATTATATTTTTTAAGGATGTTGATCAGAAAGAACAGTACGGCAAGCGTTTTCATTCCCGCAATGGTATATTGTGAGAAACTACTGCTCTGTATGGTCTGAAAAACCGTATCAACGTATTCCAGCCCAATCCCTAAGATGATAGTCGCAGTCATACCTAATATTCTGTTTCGCGGTTATTGACTTTATCCTGCATTTTGCGGAAGGAAATAATATCACGGTAACGTTTGGTTTTTAATGTGATTTCCGAAACCATATTTTTGGATTCTTCTTCCTTTTCTTTAAGGATATCCGCTCGGTCGGCATCGCTCATTTTCAGGTAATCGCTGGACAAGATCTGGTCGATAAAATCCATTGTTTCCAAGGAATTTTCAACGATAGAGTTGAAGGATTCCGATACCCGTTCTATCTCGTTTGGTTTGATGTAGGGGGAATCGAGAATCTCCCTAAGATCATTCTGCATTACGTTGATCAGGCGCTGATTGTTCCGGCCTATTTCCCGGACGGCTTTTAGCTGCTTGACCACATTGTTGACCTTTTCAAGGTTTTCCTTTTGGGTTTTCAGAAATTTTACGGTCTTGACAAGGTTTGACGTCTGTTTTGCCGATTCCACGAGCGATTTGACCAAGCTTATAAAATTCGTGTTGTCATAAACGGGCATCCCTTGGGCGGTAGCACCGCCGGGCAATAAAAAAGCTATCATAAAGATTAGCCCGAACAGGATTGTTTTGATTTTTGTTTTCATAATATTATGTTTTAGAAGTGAATTGAATTATTGCTTTTTGCATATCCTGATGCTCTTCGTAGAGCTTCATAATTTCTTCGTTTTCCTGTCCATCGGTTAGATAAGCTGCATAGACCTCTTTGGGAACTTCAAGCCTGAAAATGTTGCTTTCCCTGCCAATTTTGATGAACATTTCGGTATACTTGCGTGACCCGGAAAGATTGTTCTTGATGGATTTCAACTGATTCAAGTCGTGGGTCGAGAGGTTGAGCCGCTTGACCAGTTCCACATAGCCTTTCTCGTTGTTCAGGCTATAAATGACCTGCGTATTTTCCAGTATGCTCGCTGATGTTGAATTGTTCGGAAGCTGATTGATGGATTGGAGAACGATCCCAATCGCACCGTTCTGTTTTCGGATGGCCTGATAATAGAACTCTACGCTTTCCAGTACGTTGTCAAACTTCAATTGTTTGGCGAACTCGTCGAAGAGTATAATGCCCTTTTCTGCACGGTTCTTCCAAATGGTACGTTGGATTGCAGACTTAATCAGTTTCAACATTACGGACAGGATTTCCTTATTGTCCTTTACTTCGTCCAGCTCAAAAACAATGAGGCGTTTATCCTCGATTTTATAGGTTTGATCCTCGCTGACCTCAAAAAGGAAGCTATACAGACCATCGCCAACATACTCCGACATTACGTGCAGAAAGCCCGTAACATTGAAGTAGTCAGGATGGATTTTGAGCTGACCTAAAAGGTCTTTTTGGTGGCGCTCGATGAAATGGTAAAAACCATCCAAGGAGTGGTTTTCTGAAATGCTATCATAATAATGGCGCAGTATTTTTTTGACCGAGACGGATTGCGCCTTGGTTACTTTCAAATCAGAAGCAAAAAGTTCAAATAGAAAGATTGATAAATCTTCGAGCCGTTCCGGCGTCAGGTCATTTGTATCGCTAATGTAAAAGGGATTAATGCCCAGATTTTTTCCGCTTTCATAACGCAGTACGGCATATTGTTCAGGATAGAGTTTGGCGAATTTGGTATAAGAACCGCCCAGATCAATAATGACCAAGCGTACACCACTTTCAAAATATTGGCGCAGGATGTTGTTGGCCAAGAAAGATTTACCCTCGCCCGTAGGAGCGAAAATGGCAAAGTTCCGTGCCTTGATGCGTTTCTTGCGCTCATCCCAGACATCTTTGAGAACTGGAATGTTATGTTCCCGGTCGTTAAAGATGATCCCGGTAGCATCCGATTTATAATTCGTATTGTTGATGAACAGGCAAAGGGCGTGTTTTAAATCGGTTACGTACAAATCGTTGTTCGAAAAATTAGAAGAAAAACAGCAGTAGCTGTTCAATATGTAATTCTTCCGTTCCTCGCCCCTTGGGTAATAAGGAATAATGTCCAATTCCTTAAATTCGGTCTTGATTTTAGAGCCGATTCTACTTAGGTTCTTTGGATTCTTGTCCCAGTAAACAATATTTAAGTGGCCACGGATAATCCGCGCATTGTCATCGGCATTGATCTGGTCAAGGATGTGCTGGATTTTTCCAAGAACCACTTTGTTTTGCGAACCGAAATTAGAGCTTTTGTTAAGCTCTTCGACTTTCTTATCAAGTAACTTGCGCCACTTTTGTTTATCGTCCAGGTACAGGATCTGGTTCACGATATGGTTCTCGTTAAGCGTAAGCCCTAAACCATCAATAAAACCCTGATGAAATACAAAATCGTCAGAAGTGAATTTCTCATTGGTCTTGCTACTCTGTACACTTTCGCCAAAGCACAGTTCGCTGTTGATGGCCAGGGCATCAAAATAATTTTCGCCGATATTGACGTTCTTTTTCTCAAGTAAAATATCGGTATCAAAGCCTTCATTAAATCCGTTAAAGTACCCGTTAGTGAGCTGCTCAATCCTTTTTGACTCAAGCGGAAGGAATTCCATTTTGCGGCTATTGTTGATAAAGGAAACCGAATCGCTGACCGAGCCGATAAAGCGTTGCACGTTATCATCTAGTTCCCGAACAATGTCTTTGGAAACCTTTCGGAAAGGGTTGACATATTTTGGATTGTTCAATGTTTTATTCTTGGTCAGGATAAAGAACAGGAAGCTGCGGTGTTCCATATACTCACGCCCTTTAAAATGGTCGTAAGTCGCCTTTTCCAGAAAGGTTTTACTGGGCAGTTGTTCCGAAGAGTAGGATTTTTTCAAATAAATATCCTGTTTATGGATTACCGTACCCACGGGTAATGACTTCAAAGCCTGAAACCACGCCCCGTGCATATCCTCAAAATCTTTTTCGGACAGGGAGTAGATTTCAGGCAGGTTACCTTCATAGCACAAGACAAAATTGCCATTGTTGGCAAAAATGATATTGTCTTGAATATCCGCGATGGGTCGGTATGCCGACAGGTTAATCTTTTTCATAGTCTATGCCTGAATTTCTTTTGTTACTGATGATTTTTGGAAAGGCTTTCGCCGTCTGGAATAGTTGTGTGTTGCTCGCTATTCGGGTCAGGGCGATATACAGCACTGCATTAAGGACTAACACGCCAATGATTATCCCTAAGCTGAACGAGAAGATGATGACCAATAGCGAAGCGAGAATTGAAACCATCATTAGGGCAAACAGGGAAATGGGCAACCCGAAAATGACTGCCCGTTTCCTGATATTTTTATAGATTTCAAACTTCTTCATATAACAGTATTTTTTATTGTTTTAAAATGCCTCTGAAATTTTTACACCACGATGGAAATGAGGTAGGTAAAGATGCCGACCACCGCTCCTGCTATGAGCACGAATACAAGTACCCTGGTAATCCCTTTTTTGAGGTCGGCGTTTTCCCCGAAGAAATGACCTGCGTTAAATAGAAAGCCAACAAGAAAGATCACCCCTAAAAGAATTGGAAAAATTGTTCTTATGGTATTGGAAACATCGTCAACGGAATCTTCGATACCTCCAATTTGAGCAAAAAGCGAAGTTGAGAGCAACGAAAGAAAAGTTGCCAGATAGATTGATTTTTTCATAACGGAAAAGTTTAAATTTTTAATTCATTTTCGTTATTGGAAATTTACATATATTTGAATATAAATAGCTGAAAATCAAATATTTGTGAATAAAATATTATTTGATATTGATTGAATTCCGTTGCTATTATTTGATATCAAATTATATGGAATTTTGAAGTGAAGTTGTTGATAACCCGAAAATTGAAAATGAAAAACCTGCTCAAAAACGTCAGTTTTGTAATTTTGGTTCTGAAAATGTGCGTCATTTTTGGACAAGAAACGAATGCTCAAAAACGAATTGTAATTGACGTTGGACACGGTGGAAAAGATTCTGGTGCAATTAGCATAAATGACATCCAAGAAAAGGATGTGGTTTTGTCTCTTGCAACTGAAATTTTGAAGTTGAATGATGCTTGGAATGAGCCGTTGGATATTTATTTGACCAGGTACAGCGATACCCTCATTTCACTATCAAATAGAACCAAGCTGACCAAAGCTTTAAAACCTGATTTGTTCGTTTCATTGCATTGTAATCATTCAGACAATCCCAATGCGAGGGGTCTTGAGGTTTATGTTTCAAGAAAAGAGGAAAAATATTCAAAAGAATCTGTATTTATCGGTTATCAAAGTGAAAGGGCATTTTGCAAAGCAATAGGATATAAAAGCAGAGGCGTAAAGTTTGCTAACTTTCAGGTGCTACGGGAAACAGTTGGTTATTGCCCTTCTTTGCTGTTGGAATTGGGTTTTTTGAGCAATAAAGATGAAGGCAGCTATATTTCAGGTTCTGTAAATATCCAGCAGATTGCTTTAGCAATTTTACTATCAATAAAAAACCAATAAAGCTATGAAAGATATTTTTTTAGAGTTAACAAAAAGTTTAAAGGCCATTGTAGAACAATTTATTTCGGAAGTGATTTTATTATATAAATCTTTCAGAAATTAATCTACTTCCTCTTATCCCCAGCCCCCTCATCAAAGGCGATCAGGTTGAAGAGTTCCCGCATCCGGCTACGAACACGGTTACCGTAACGTTCCTCCAATTCTTCTGCATTCAGATTCGTTGTCGCATGGGTTTTAATTTTATGCTTAGTTTGAAGATAAAGTTCATAGCGGGACAAGAGGACTTCGCCCATCACGTTGAGATCCTTTCCATAAAACCTTCCAGAAGGTTCTACTCCCAAATCGTCAAAACAGAAAAATTTTGTGTTTCCATAGTCTTCGATGGTCTTAAAACCTAAATGGTTGAAACTGAACGCCACATTCCGACAGGGGATCATTTCGTAAGGGCGTTGCAACGGCACTAAATGCCTTAAAAGTTTTAATAAACTCGTTTTACCGCACCCTACTGGGCCCGAAAGTAAAATCCCTTTTTCAACATCGAGATCAAATTTTTGACAGTTTTCTTTATCCTTGATGAAGTAAGAACAGAGTTTTAGTAAAATATCCTTGTCCTCTTCATAAATTTTAAATTTTTTTCCAAAGAGGAGTTTCCCCTTGGCATTCAGGTAAATCAGGATTTTGGGAAAATCGTACAGCACGCATTTTCCGTCAAACTTACCCAGTGAGTATTCCACGCCGCCTTCGGTTATTTTAGAGGGGTTGTCCATAATCCTTGGTTTTAGTGGTTTTGAGGTTGTCCCGATTTTGGGACGCTCCATTTTTGTTTGGTTTTTTTTCCTCGGCAAATAACTCGGTTCTGTCCATCCAATTTTTGGCCAAGGCACGCCAATCCCTGATTGCTTTTCCATCGCTTGTTTTCCAATCGTTAACTTCATAATGCTCGAAGAATTTTTTTCCTTCATCAGCATTAAAATCTTTTTCAATAAAAAAATCTAAAACAGCCTGCCTGCCCTTTGGCTGTTTATTAATGTTTACCTGTTTGGTATTGTTTATATTAGATACCAATGCTTGTCCACTGGTGGGACGGTGCGGGTACACAGCTTGTCCGTTGCTGGGATGGTGCTGGTACACTACCGGTTCACGTATGGGATGGTACCGTTCCGCAAGCTGTTCCAATTCGGGATTGTACCGTCCCATATCCGGTTCATCACTTGTCCCGATAATGGACATCTTGATTTTGCTCCCTTTGTACGGATTGTTAGATGGAAAATAGGATAGGTAGTTCCAAGAATCGAGGTCTGTTACACAGCGATGGTAGGTAGATTTTGAACCAATCTTGGCCACGCGCATCAATTCGCGACGGTTCACGAAAAACTCATCGGCAAAGCGGCTGCTGTTCCATTCTTGAAATAAGGCCATATAGAGGCTGATATGAGTCGGGTTCAAGCGGTCATCGAAGAAGAATTTTTCAAAAGCCGCGTTGAGGAGCTTTATATAATTCATCTCTTAAGAATTTAGTCCGTGCTGTACACGGTTTGCGGTCATCACATTCTGAATTTCCTCGGCATCGTAGTAGATGATGCCACCCACTTTGGTGTAGGGCAACGTGCCATTAATGCGTAGGTTTTGTAAAGTTCCTGGGCTTACTTGTAGTAAATCCATTACTTCAGAGGATTTTAGGTACTTTTTTAGCTTTCCTTTAGACTGATTGGTAAGCAGTTTTTTAATATCATCGAGTAATTCCATTTTGAATTCACGAAGATCGTCTGTGGTAATAATACTTGTAGGCATAATAGAATGGTTTAAAAAGAAAGGGACTACCAAAAGGTTAAACATTTTAATTGATAGCCCCTCGCAGGATTTGACTTTCGTTCTACAAATTTGGGCTGGTTTATTGGATTTTATTCCCCATAACGACCGTAGTACGGACAAAATTTAACATTTTGAAATTCGACTGATTATGATAGGTTTTGGGTCTTTTCTTACGGAAAGTATGAGATTAAAAGACATCAGATTAAATGGAGAATCTTAAAAAGCAGGATTTCGGTAGGTCGACCGTAGTACGGTCTTTTTTTAACAGTTTTTAGAATTATTCTTCACTCTTGTTCATCTCAGAAATTAGGGAGGTACTTAGTGAATCCAAAAACAATGTTCTGCTGTGTTTTCTGTTTTTTATGTCTTGGTAGGTATTGTAAATTTTTGCGGTAGGTTTAAAATCAAAAATCTCTTGAAGCTTATTGGAGAGTTTGATGATACTTAAATCATTTTGATTTGTTATTCCGGCAAAACTTAAAGCATAAACTAGCTCCACCCAATCGGTATTGGTAAATGGCCAGGGGATTTTATCTGTATTCGATTTAACACCTTTCTCATTTAGATTATTTTTGAGCTTAAATAATCGCTCATCCAAATAGACAACCAATAAATTGTATGCTTTGAATTTACCTAAGAGCATATCCCTTGGGGTGCAAAACTCGGGATCCTGAAAGTAGAATTTTGAAGTGGTTATATGATAGGTGTCCAAATAATCACGTGTATAATATTCCTTATCAAAATGGGTAGCTTTGGAATTGACATACTGTCCGAAATCAATATTATAGAGAAAGAAACGGTTAAGCTTGCCAATTTTCTTTTTTAGGAATTTAAGTTGTGCTTTTTTGTCAACTTTTGGAAATTGAATTTCTAAAGAATGGATTTCTGAGAAATAAATGAGCTGTACCAGCGGGATTTGTTTTATGTTTTTAAAAAAGTCTATCTCTTTTTCAAGGGAACTAAAATCATTTGCAATGATTTCTTTTTTGAACAAACTAAGAAAATTACGGCATGCTTCGATAGAACGAAAAGCCCTATTCAGAATATCGTTGTTTTCAAGCTTAATTTCGTTCAGTTTTTCCAGTAATATTTCTGCCTGTGACTGTAAATTCATCATCAATCATTTTGCAGGTTCCTATTAAAGAACATATTCTTTCGTTCTCGTTTCCAAGATAATTACATTAAAGTGAAATGCTAAAAAATGATCCCGTATTTAGCTACGGAACGGCCGTAGTTATCTACGGAATATTTGAATAGTAGTCATTCCATCAAACAATAAAAAAATTAGATTTAAATTACTGGAACCAAAACTAGGTAGTTTCAATCTATTCATTGGAATTTTTATGAAAACGGGACAAAAATTCTTTTCTGTCTCGTACTCCGGTTTTCTTAAAGATGTTCGAAGCATGTTTAGATACAGTGCTCTCGGC
>DRGP01000187.1 GCA_011050015.1 Leeuwenhoekiella sp.
GTATAGTACGCAACGTGCTATGTATAAAAGCGTTAAAACATGAGACAACTCAAAATTACCAAACAGGTAACCAATCGTGAGACTGCTTCCCTAGATAAATATCTGCAGGAAATAGGCAAAGTAGATCTTATTACCGCAGATGAAGAGGTAGAACTTGCACAACGCATTAAGGCTGGTGACGGCCTTGCCCTGGAAAAGTTGACCAAGGCAAATCTGCGCTTTGTTGTTTCTGTAGCAAAACAGTATCAAAATCAAGGACTGACGCTTCCCGATTTAATAAATGAAGGAAACCTTGGACTTATAAAAGCTGCCCAGCGCTTTGATGAAACCCGAGGGTTCAAATTCATTTCCTACGCCGTATGGTGGATCAGGCAATCTATACTTCAAGCCCTTGCAGAACAATCCAGGATCGTACGCCTGCCGCTCAATAAGATAGGATCGATAAATAAAATAAATAAAACATATGCCTTTTTGGAACAGGCCAACGAGCGCCCACCCAGCCCCGAGGAGATTGCAAAAGAGCTTGATCTAAGCATCAATGAGGTAAAAGAATCCCTAAAAAACTCTGGCCGCCACGTAAGTATGGATGCGTCCCTTGTACAGGGTGAAGATTCTAACCTATATGATGTTCTGCGTTCTAATGAATCGCCAAATCCTGATCAAGAATTGCTTCATGAATCCTTACGGGTAGAAATTGAACGCGCCCTTGAAACCTTAACCCCTCGCGAAGCAGATGTGATACGCCTTTATTTTGGCCTTGGTGAACAGCAGCCCATGACCCTTGAAGAAATAGGTGAAACCTTTGATCTAACCCGCGAACGTGTACGACAAATTAAAGAAAAAGCCATTCGCAGGCTCAAGCATACCTCAAGGTGTAAAATCCTTAAAACCTATTTAGGATAATGTAAATAAGCGTTAAAATTTAGGCGCATCTTGACCACTTTTTATATATTGCTCACCTGTGTTGTCGCACAAAAAATATTTAAGATGACAACAGTTTATCATAACTGTTCGTTTTTTGATTGATGAATGAATCCTCGGCTGATTACCGGGGATTTTTCATATACATTTGTTCCAAACCATTTTGACCCCTAAAAATTATGACTTATTCTGTATTGTACATAAGCAGCGCCGCCCCTGATCTTAATCATAATGATGTACAGGACATCATGGAGGCAGCTGCGGCAAATAACGATCCGCTCCAAATTTCGGGCTTTCTCGTTTTTGACGATGGCAATTTCCTGCAACTTTTAGAAGGAGAAGAAGAACAGGTAAATATGATTTATGATCGTATAAAAAAAGACTTGAGGCACAGGAATATTATTCCTGTTTTAGAGCAACATACCGGTATAAAAGGGTTCGATTTTTATCACAGTGGTTTTAGAATTTGTGATAATCCCAAACTGGTTGAAGAGTTAAAAAATTATGTCTCCCTGATCAGAAATATTGAAGCTCCTCAATTGCGAAAAACCATAAATTTAGTAGATGCCATTTTACACGCTATGTAGTGCTTAGCCATTTTAAAAAATCCTTATTTTTGTTATACACTTAAATAAATTGTTATGCCGCAAAAACTCATTGCTCCTTCCCTACTCGCATCAGATTTTGCCAACTTGCAGCGCGATATTGAAATGATCAATACCAGCGATGCAGATTGGTTTCATGTAGACATTATGGATGGTCTTTTTGTACCAAATATCTCTTTGGGGATGCCCGTTTTTAAGGCAATCACCACACATACCAAAAAATTTGTTGATGTACATTTAATGATTGTAGACCCAGACCGTTTTGTAGTAGAATTTGCCGCTCTGGGTGCATCTAGTATTACTGTACACTACGAGGCTTGCCCCCACTTGCACCGCACGCTGCAATTTATAAAACAGGCTGGTGCAAAAACCGGAGTGGCACTCAATCCACATACGCCGGTGGGCGTTTTAAAAGAAGTGATTTCTATGATCGATGTTGTCTGTATGATGAGCGTAAATCCGGGTTTTGGTGGACAGACATTTATTGAAAATACCTATAATAAAATTACAGAACTTAAAGAATTAATTCGTTCTACAAACGCTTCTACACTCATAGAAATAGACGGTGGAGTAACCGATGAAAACGCCCATAAACTCATAAAAACCGGAGCAAATGTGCTCGTTTCAGGCAGTTTTATCTTTAAATCGGAGAATCCACCGGAAACGATAAAAAATCTACGGTCCATTATCAACATAAAAGAGCAATAATATATATCCCAACTACAGAAAAGTGTACTATTTGGATGGTTTTTGCCCAAAATTAACCATTATCGGCTACTTTTTGGATGATTCCCCTTTAAAACTTTGAGAGCTATTTTTAAAAAGAACATTAAACGTAGTAAGACTCCCATAAATACGCGTTAGATATTGTTGCAAATCTACTTTTTCCTGATCGTCCAGGTTTTTACTTGCATTTATTTTCTGCTCCATTACGCGTATGCGGTCACGCACCATCACGATCTTATGAAAAAAAGTATCTATAGGTATTTCTTTAGCAGAAAGGTTGACATCCTTGGGAACTAAGTTTATAACACCACCTTTCCATTTATCTGCTATGGAAACAATTTCAGAAACATCAGAGTAGCGCTTTAAAAGCTCCCTAAATGTTCGTTCCACCTCATAAAAACTGATGGTGTCTACCGCATCTTCAGCGGCTTCGATCACTTCAAAATCACTATCTAAAGCAATGGTTTCCAGACCATTTTCTATAAAAGTCACCCAGTAATCCTGTGCGGTTACATTCGTGATGACTCCTTTGCCGTATTCCGTGTGATTAATACGCGAACCAATACCCAGGATTTTCTTCATTTTTTACTATTTTAAATTGCTTATTTATTGTCCAAAATAAAAGTATTCGGCTAACTTAGAAAATAAAAATGTAGGTTTGAGCCGAAAAAAAAATCGTTTGAATAACAAATTCATCCAAATATTAAGATCAAAGATAAACCGCTGCAAGGATTAAAAAATCAACCATGAACAAGACCAAAATAATTGGCGGTATTTTGGGGCCGCTGCTTTTTATATATCTCCATTTTTTTTTCACGCCTCAAGGTCTTTCTCCAGCGGCACAATCTACTTTAGCTTGCGCAGCATGGATCGCGGTATGGTGGACGATGGAAGTGATACCCATAGCTGCTACCGCCTTGTTACCCATAATTCTCTTTCCCATGACAGGCGCACTACCGCTAGACGAGACTACTGCAAGTTACGGTCATAAATATGTTTTTTTATTTGTGGGTGGCTTTCTCATTGCCATCGCGATAGAAAAATGGAACCTGCACCGGCGTATCGCCCTAAGTATCATAAACCTTATAGGAACCAGCGTAAATCGTATTCTCTTGGGTTTTATGGTGGCAACCGCTTTTCTCTCAATGTGGATTTCAAACACTGCCACCACTGTAATGATGTTGCCCATTGGGATGGCCATAGTTACACAGCTTAAAGACAATCCCGCATCTAAGGGAGATGAACACCTCACTTTTGGCAAAGGCCTGATGCTTGCGATCGCTTATGCCGCTTCAATAGGTGGAATGGCAACATTAATAGGAACTCCACCCAATCTCATTCTTGCCGGAGTACTTGAAGAAAGTTATGGCGTTGAGATAAGTTTTTTACAATGGATGAAATTTGGGCTTCCCATCGCCATCCTCTTACTGTTCATTTGCTGGTTGTACCTTACCCGTTTTGCCTTTGCCAAAGGCCGTGACCTGGCCATGCCCAAAAAATTTCCCGGAGGAAAGGCAGAAATTAAACGGCTCATCGCCACACTGGGCAAAATGGGAAGGGAAGAACGCATTGTACTGGCCGTTTTTGCGGCCACCGCATTCTGCTGGATGTTTCGGGCCTATTTACTACAACCTCTGTTTCCTGAAATAGATGACACTATTATCGCCGTGTCTTTTGCCCTGATCCTCTTTTTAATTCCTTCTAAAAAAGATAAAAAAGGGATGTTGCTCAACTGGGAGGAAGCGGTCAAACTGCCTTGGGGAATCCTTCTGCTTTATGGTGGCGGTCTGGCACTTGCGAGTGCCTTTTCTGAAACTGGTCTTGCTGAATGGATTGGTATGCAGCTTACCTCAATAGAGCATGTGGGCTTGCTCCTGCTGCTGCTCATAATTATCGCCTCGGTAAATTTCCTGACCGAGATCACCTCAAACCTTGCCACCACTGCAATGTTACTTCCGGTTATCGTACCGGTTGCGCTCATTTTTGACGCTCACCCCTATATTCTCATGGCAGGCGTAACCGTAGCGGCATCGTGTGCCTTTATGCTACCCGTAGCCACACCGCCTAACGCCATTGTTTTTGGTTCTGGATATCTACGCATTCCCGATATGGTAAAAACCGGAGTATGGATGAATATAATTTCCATCCTTTTGCTCACGGTGATTACCTACTATTTTTTACCGGTCTTATGGGATTTTGTTCCAGATTCGTTTCCGGCAAACTTCAAGAAATAAATTATTCTGAGAGCATTTCTACAGTGGCCACGGTCCTAAAACCGGTATGATCTGTGGCAGAATCCATCGTGTTGCCCATCCTGGCTGAAATACGGTAACTGGCGCAATAGGAAGCAGCACATAAAAAGGAACCGCCTTTAATTACTTTTTCCTTTTGGTAGGGGGATTGGGGGTTGTAGGATTTCTCCGCTCCCTTCGGATCTCTGAGCTCTCCCTTGCCCACCGCTTTGCTGTAATAGTTTACATCAAACCAATCTTGCGTCCATTCCCAAACATTGCCGGCCATATCATAAATACCCAGTGAGTTTGCAGAAAATGAGGCTGCGGGTGCCGCACCTGTGTAACCATCACTGGCTAGATTTTTAATCGGGAATTCTCCCTGCCAGGTGTTGGCTTCTTTATCCAATTTTTGTGGATCATTTCCCCACGTGTAGATTCCACCATTTAATTTCCCATGGGCTGCTGCTTCCCATTGGGCTTCAGAGGGCAGTCTGCGGTTCGCCCACTCACAATAAGCAAGTGCATCTTTATAGGCAATGTGCACTACGGGATAATCGTCTTTTCCCTTTATAGAAGTCCCTGGCCCCTCGGGATGGCGCCAGTCTGCACCGTGCTTCCATTCCCACCATTGCGAATAGTCGTTGAGATTATATACGTGTTGCAATTCTTTGTTAAAGATAAGCGATCCCGGTTGCAGGATACTGTCTGCGGGGCGTGGGGTTCCCGGCGGCAATTGCGTTTTCATCTCTTCCCACTTTATAGGCTTTTCGGCAAGTGTAACATAGCCCGTGGCGTTGACAAATTTTTTAAACTCCGCATTGGTAACTTCGGTCTTATCTATAAAAAAACCATCTACAGCCACGGGATGTGCCGGTTTTTCTCGTGGTAATGCCTGCTTGTCATCATCCTGCGCCCCCATGGTAAAGTGCACGCCAGAAACCCATACCATACCTTCGGGCACTTTTATACTATCTGGTTGTTTTATGAGCAGAGAGTTACGAGCAGCAGATTTTTCGATCTTCGCTATAGATTCTTTCTCCTGCCCATCTTTGCAGGATTGCATAGCCGTTAGAAAGGTCAACCCTAAAAAAACGACAAAATTGTAATTAGAAAATATTTTCAATTTCATAGGTTATTAGATTTGGACAATCAAATAAAAATCAATTATATTGGGACAAGCCACAAAGTATGATTCAGAAACAGTATTTTAAATTTTGCTCCAAAGAGTCAAAATAAAACCTTAGTAGGATTTAAATGTACTTAAAAACACCATACTATTCAAAAACTCTTACTCTTGATGGCGATATAAGTATCGCAAGTATTCATAAGAATTCAGTTTTTACGTTTTTAAGGGCATAACTATTTCCTCAGCATTCAATTTTTATGGAAATATCATGCCGAAAAAAGAAATATACCGGCAAAACAGTAATAAAACGTCTATTTTAGTCAAAAAATGGCCATAAAAGCATCAAAAATAGGAATGGGAGGTGGCTGTCACTGGTGTACAGAAGCTGTATTTAATAGCCTCAAGGGTGTACTAAAAGTAGAGCAGGGCTATATTTCCTCCTTCGGTGAAAACAAAACGTTTTCTGAAGGGATTATTATTCATTATAATCCTGCGGAAATAAGCCTACACGATCTGGTAAATGTCCATCTTCACACACACGCCTCCACCGCTGCACATTCTTTTAGGGAAAAATACAGGTCTGCCATTTATAGTTTTGATCCAGAAGAGATCAATGAAGTAGAAAATATACTTTACGCGCTTCAAAAGGATTTTGAATGTCCCCTTATTACTCAACCACTTTCGTTCAGGCATTTTAAAGCCAGCCGAGAAAGTCTATGGCACTATTATGAAAAGCATGAAAAAGGCCCCTTTTGTCAACGCTATATCATTCCGAAATTAAAATTGATCAATGCGCACTTTAAAGAGCTTGAACAGTAATCACACTATAGTTTTTTATCAATCATCTCATATTGATAGATTTCTTCCCGCGCAATTTCATAATTGAGACCATAGCTAATAAAAAGTCCGATGGCCGTAATAAAAAACAGCCTGGAAAAGATGTAAAAGAATTCAAAACCAAAATAATAAGCAAAAAGCGCTGCGATATCTGAAAATATAAAGCAAAAGACAAGCAAGGTATAACGCAGGGAGCGTGTACTATTATATTTGTTATTATAAGCAATGGCAATAAGCCCTAAAATCATCATTAAGGCTCCATACAGATAGAATAGAAAAACGTCTAAATTATCCTTAAAATCAAGAGAAAGCATGTCAATAATGACATACAGGGTATAGGTATTTGCAATAATAAGTAATACTGCTACGGCGATAAGACCAGAATTTAAAACCTTCAGGGTAAATTTAGGGAGGCATTCTAAGATAATTATCGAGTAGGCCAGACCTCCCATAAGCATATAACCTTTATATCCCCAGGATTGCTCATAAAACTGAAAAAAAAGCTCTTGCAGTAGAAAACAGGAAAGGGCAATCCCCACCCATATATTTTTTAATTGTCTGTTGAAAATATAGAAAATAACCAGTCCAGCTACGGTAACCAAGCGGGCGAATCTACTAATTTGTAAATCTGCGATAAGAACAACTAAAATATTGATAAATACTAGAAAAAACACGGTGGTGGTAAATCCCCAATTCCTTTTAAAAATAGATCTTAGATGCATTTTATCGGTTTATTCAGTATTTTATCGCTTTAAGCTTCAAATATACCTAAAAAAACAAACTATTTATTTGTATTTATTAATATTATCTTAAAAGGAAATTGTTTTGGGCAATGAAGACCTTCAAATGTAAGTCTACAAGGTATCAACAGAAAATTTGCTTGGCAATTATTGCAAAGGAATCTAAGCAGTTGGAAAAGAAATTAACTACCGAAAAGATAAAAAAGTATAATAAAAGCGTCGTTTTGCTAAAAATCGACAATAACACCTATGCCCAATTGTTGTTTCCATTGGGTACGGGCGCCCAGAACTTCTTCTTCTCCGTCAGCATTGGTCTCACTGAGCTTGATATCATTATCGTACTTCAGGTAGGATCCCACTTTTGCTACGACATAGGTATTTACCTTAAAATTGAGGTTAAGCTCCCAGTCCACATCTATATTGCCAAAGCTGTTTAGATAATCAGTATAAAGCCTCAAATCATTGATGAGGCGTACATTTTGCATGATATCTGTTTTGAATGAACCGGACAGTAGAATTCCCAGTTCACTCCGCACATTTTCCCCCTCCTTAATAATATTGTCGTTCTCATCACGCACAGCTTCTTTTACGCCAAAAGCGCCGCGATTGGCCAGCTCCTGATCAAGCACAAAAGTAGACCGGTAGGTTAATGGAGATGCATATAATGTAAGACTCTCTATACGCTTACCATATTCAAAACCTACACCTGTAAATATATAAGCCGGGGCCATAAATTGAGAAATGGGATTTGAGGTATCTGGATAACTATACCCGTTCGTGAACTGGGTATTAAAACTGAAACGAGCCGAATAATACCAATTAGAGACCGTATCCCTTCTATAACCAAATTCTGACTTTAGTTCCAGCTGGTCATCTGTCTTTCGCAATTCCTGCCCTTGTTGACTATTTACACCATATCGTGCCTTAATCGTATTCCGCCAGTTCATCTTACTGTCTGAATAGTTGCGGGCCAAATTCAATTCAGCAAGTCCAGAAACAGAATTGCTCCCTCCCGAATTCCAGTTTACGAAGGCCACCTCACTAAGATCAAGGCCTATAACGTTTTTCTGCGTCCACCTGGAGGCTCTTTCATCCCGTGCTTTTTTGGCATATACCATACCGGTAAGCGCCTTACTATCCAGCCCAAAGTGCAAAAGTACTTGCTGGGCATTAGCATGATTAATAGTCAAGAACAGTAAAGTGATTAAGGTAAGGTAAAACTTCAAGGCAACCAGTTTAATTTATTAAACGTACTCAAACGATCCAAGCGAACTTTTGATACTCAATTTTTTTGATTCGGCCTGCGCTACTCTGCCTATGATCTGAGCTTCTACATTGAAGGAATTAGCAATATCAATAATTTCCTGCGCCACATGTTCATCTACGTAAAGTTCCATGCGATGCCCCATATTAAAAACTTGGTACATCTCTTTCCAGCTCGTCCCGCTTTCTTCCTGTATCAGTTTGAATAACGGCGGCAAGTCAAAGAGATTGTCCTTAATCACATGAAGTTCTTCTACAAAGTGTAGAATTTTGGTCTGCGCACCACCACTACAATGCACCATTCCACAAATGGAAGCGCGATCTACGGTTTGAAGCACTTTTTTGATAATGGGCGCGTAGGTTCTTGTGGGCGATAGTACCAGTTTTCCGGCATTTACAGGAGAGTTTTCAACCTTATCAGTCAATTTTTTCGATCCCGAATACACGAGATCTTCAGGCACACGTGCATCATAACTTTCTGGATATTTTTCAGCTAGATATTTATCAAAGACGTCATGCCTGGCAGAAGTGAGCCCATTACTCCCCATACCACCATTATAAGCGTTTTCATAACTGGCCTGCCCGGACGAAGAAAGTCCCACGATCACATTACCGGGGCGTATGTTTGCGTTATCAATCACGTCATCCCTCCGCATCCTGGCAGTAACCGTAGAATCTACGATGATGGTACGTACCAGATCACCTACATCTGCGGTCTCGCCACCTGTGCTTTTTATGCTTATGCCAAAGTCTTCAAGATCTGCAATAAGTTCTTCGGTGCCGTTGATTATGGCTGAAATAACCTCTCCCGGGATCAGGTTTTTATTGCGGCCTATGGTTGAAGAAAGCAGGATATTCTCTGTCGCGCCCACACAGAGCAGGTCATCTACGTTCATGATCAGCGCATCCTGCGCAATACCTTTCCATACGGAAAGGTCTCCGGTTTCCTTCCAGTACATATACGCTAGCGACGATTTTGTTCCGGCACCATCGGCATGCATTACCAAGCAATGCGCTGGGCTGCCGGCAAGATAATCGGGTACAATCTTACAGAAAGCACTCGGAAATAGCCCTTTATCTACTTTTTTTATGGCATTATGTACATCTTCCTTAGCCGCTGAAACGCCGCGCTGCGCGTATCTTTTTGAGGTTTCCTCACTCATTTTTTTCTAATATTTGGCAAAAATAGGCATTATTTGATCGTTTTTACCTGATTTTCTGTTATCCTGCTTGCTTCGTTTCCTGCTGTAGGCGATCGGCAACCCGCTGTACCTCATCAAGCACCCGAAGCAGGTTACCACTCCATAGTTTACCTATTTCCTCTTCAGTATAACCACGACGCACGAGTTCTTTGGTCACATTAAGCGTTTCGGAGGCATTATCCCAGCCTTCTACACCACCGCCGCCGTCAAAATCGCTGCTGATGCCCACATGGTCAATCCCTAGTTTTTCTACCAGATAATCAATATGATCTGCAAAGTCTGCAACATTTACCGCCGGCGGTAAATGTTTAGCGTTTTTTATTTTACGATTTAGTGTAGGGACTATTTTATTGATTTTTTCTTGATAAGTGGCTTGTTCTGCTTCTGGCAACGTATCCAGCGCTTCCCCCTCCAGGTAAGGCAACCCTATTGAATCCAGTAATTTTAAGCCTATCTCTTTACGTGCGGCTTCTCTAGCATCATTCTTTTCTTTATTCAAATAGCCTTTAAAGGCTACGGTTTGCACCACACCGCCGTTTTCTTTCATCCATGCCAACTGTTCATCGTCCAGATTCCTGCTGTGCTCGCTAAGTGCTCTCGCCGATGAATGGGAAGCAATAATGGGCGCTTTGGTAAGTTCGATCATTTGGCGCATAGCTTCTTTGGAAGGATGGGACACGTCTATCATCATACCTACTTTATTCATTTTTACAATCACTTCCCGACCCAGATCGCTGAGGCCATCGTTCAGCCAGATACTATCAGCCTCCCCGGTGTTACTGTCGCTCAACTGGCTGTGACCGTTATGCGCGAGGGACATGTA
>DRGP01000188.1 GCA_011050015.1 Leeuwenhoekiella sp.
CTGGAAAGGGTTTTATCTGTGAGTGGACATACTTCAAAAAGTTGTCTAGGTTTTGATCTTACTCCTTTCCAGTCCCTTATTATTATTTCAATTATAAAACCGTAATTTAGCTTTCATATCGGTTCATTCAAACATACGAGGTTTTTGAAACCTGTGAGGTTTATTCCTTATTTGAGAAGCTTTATATTCCAAATCCCACTCTTTTTTCTCCTTTTATGGCTAAAAACAGGCAGGAATCAGTTGTTTTTGACCGTTATTACCGGTTTTTGACCGAATATATTACCGGCTTTTCCTGTATTTGTCAGCATTTTGTGCGAAGTGTTTTATATTTAGCCAAAGCGTTTGAATGAAGGAACCACCGGAAAAATTTTCCATAAAAAATTGGTCACTTGATGACCGCCCACGCGAAAAACTGCTTCATAAAGGTAAAAATAGCCTGAGCAATGCAGAACTGATCGCGATACTCATTGGTTCGGGAAATCGGGATGAAAGTGCGGTTGCCCTGAGTAAGCGTGTTCTTGCTTCCGTAGAAAATAACCTCAATGAACTGGGAAAAGCCCCCATTGCTCAGTTGATGAAATTTAAAGGCATTGGCGAGGCCAAGGCAATAAGTATCTGTGCTGGATTAGAAATAGGGCGAAGGCGGCGTGCCGGTGATGCCTTGGAGCGCAAAAAGGTAAATGGAAGTTCTTCCGCTTTTGAAATTCTGCAACCGGTACTGGGCGAACTGCCGCATGAGGAATTCTGGATTATTTACCTTAATAATAGCCATAAAGTTATACAGATGAACCAGCTGAGCAAGGGCGGGATCACCGGTACGCTTGTAGATGTGCGGCTTATGCTACGGCGCGCGCTTGAAGTGGGCGCGGTTTCATTAATCCTGGCGCACAACCACCCCTCAGGAACTTTGCGGCCGAGCCAAGCCGATAAAAACCTAACAGAAAAGTTGACAACAGCCTGTTCTGCACTAGACATAAAGGTGCTTGATCATCTTATTGTAACCGAAAAAGCCTATTTTAGCTTTGCTGATGAAAGCCTGCTGTAAAGCAGCTGGCTCCCCGACATTTACAAACTACGCCTATAATGCTCTTAGTCTATACCACTAAAATCACGCCCAGACTCACCTATGTTTTTAAACATATCTGTACGCGCATCTTGCAGGTGCCGGTCAAATTTACCACGGCTGTAGATGAATTTATAGTGCATGATAGCCTCAAGCTTTCTTATGCAAATAAAGCCTTGGGAAATGAACTGCACATAAAAAGTACAGAAGTGCTTTTTGAGCAGGGCATTACTGATATGGAAATAAAAGTAAAGCCCTGGGAGGATACCATGTGCTTTTTTGGCACGGGGACTTCTGGCGCAATGCCTTTTGATATTTTTGCAGCGGCTTTTGTGCTGCTTAGTCGTTATGAGGAATTTTTACCACACGTCAAGGATCTTGAGGGTCGTTTTCCCCCGAGCGAGAGCCTGGGCTATCAACATGATTTTCTAGACCAGCCGGTGGTAGATCTTTGGGCCTTTAAGTTTAGGGATATCCTGAAGGAACGATTTCCTGATTATTCCTGGATAGAACGTGCGTTTACCCTAGAGCCCATCATAGATGTAGAGCAGGCCTATGAGCTTTATCAAATAGGAATTATGCGTGAACTGGGAGGGGTTTTCAGGGATGTTTTTCAATTTAAATTTAAAAGATTGCTGTTGCGGTTACAGGTTAACTTAGGGCTGCGTAAAGATCCCTATGATACCTTCAGCTGGCTCATTAATGTGCAGAAGAACGCAATACACCGGTTTATCTATTTTTTTCAGGTGGGCGACTATTCCACCTTTACTCGTAATGTGAGGTATAACAAAAGAGAATTTAGGGAACTTATTAAAATGGTAGGCGATTATGCGAAAATAGGCGTCCTTTTTTCGCGCGAAGCGCTTGATAAAGGGGAGCAGATGAAAAAGGAAAAGAACCGTATAGAAGGCATTACCAATAAACCGCTCAACGCGGTGCGCTGCACAAGCCATATGGGCACGCTGACAGACAATTACCGAGAAATGACACAGCAGGAAGTGGAAAATGATTATTCTATGGGATACCCAGATTTGCTGGGTTTTAGGGCCGGTACCTGTACACCGTTTTTATATTATGACCTGGATTATGAAAGCCCCACCCCGTTATTAATACATCCTATCTGTGCGCAGTCTGGGGTTTTTGAACAACATAATTTGCAGGAAAAAGAACTGAATATATCCCTTGATACGTTTTTCAGGATGCAGGAATATACCAAGAAAGTAAATGGCACTTTTGTGTTTAGTTTTAAGAACAAATCCTTTACAGGAAATGGGGAGGATGAAGGACAATGGAAAAGCTTTTTTAAAGAACTGGTGCATGGATAAGATAGCAAACATCAAACATATTTTTTTTGACCTTGATCATACCCTCTGGGATTTTGATAAAAATTCTGAGCTTGCGTTTAAACATATTTTTGAAAAGAACAAGATCGCGGTTCCCTTAGATCAATTTCTGGAGGTCTATAAACCTATAAATTTCAGATATTGGAAATATTACCGCGAAGCGAAAATCACGAAGGAAAAACTGCGCTATGGCCGGTTGAGCAATAGCTTCTCGAGTTTGGGCTACGGCATAGATGACCATACAATCAATAAACTGTCGGATGATTATGTCACCCATCTGCCCGATAACAACCATCTTTTTGAGGGTACTTACGATCTTCTTGAGGCGCTTTCGGAAAACTTTACGTTACATATCATCACAAACGGTTTTGAAGAGATACAGGCCCTAAAGTTAAAAAGGTCGAAGATAGATCACTTTTTTAAAACGATAACCACGAGCGAGGCTGCTGGTGCAAAAAAGCCAGATCCGCGTATTTTTGAAGTGGCCCTTTCCCGTGCTGGGGCAGAGGTGACCGATAGTATCATGGTGGGTGATACGTATGAAGCAGATATTATGGGCGCCCGTGCAATGGGTATGCAGACCATTCTTTTTAATTACCATAACGCAGAACCGCAGGAAGGTGATCGCGTAGTCATGCGCCTTCTGGAAATCCTGGAGCATTTGTAACAATATGCGCCGATTTTTAGCGTTTTTATTTAACTCAACATTCTGCCTATACATGAATTTTTATAATACAATTAAAGCGTTCTCTGTCCTTTGCGTAATGCTGCTCGCTGTGGGCTGTGTCAAGGATCAGGATTTTGATCAGGGTGATGAAATCGCGATTACGCCAGATATTGAGACCGATCTTGTTTATCTCCAACTTACCCAGGATAACTTTGTGAACAGTGTCGGTGAGGCAGAGGTAAGTTTTGTGAGTCAAACTACTAATCTGAATTTTTTACGAGAAGGGTTTATACAGAATGACCTAAGCCGTATCGATTTTACCTTTGCAACTAAAAATTCCTTTAAGCAATCTTTCAATACCATCGTAACCTTTCTTGATGAAGCGGGGCAGGTGGTCTATGAAATTACATTTTTTGTACCGGGAAGTAGCACGGGCGAAGCTGTAAATAGTTCCTATGTTGAGGTTATTCAGGGCGATGACCTGCAAAATTTTAAGAAAGCGGTGGACCTTCAGGTAAGTTCATCAATAATTTTAAGTGGAGATCCTATCATGGGAGAACTGGATTTTCAATCAAAAGCGCGCTTGTATTTTGAATTTAACTAAGCTTTTTTGCTGTTTTATGGGCGTTATGGCCGGTTTTTCATGCTGGGGGCAGAATATTCAGCTTTATGATGCAGATTATTTGCCGCAATCCCTACTGATGAATCCTGGCGTTGATGTAGATTACGACAAGCATTTTGGTATCCCGTTGTTATCAGGTATTCATGCCCAGTTTGGTTCTACGGAGCTGACGGTAGATGATATTTTTCGCGATGATCCTTCAAGCACGATCAATGACCGTATAGAACAGGCTATTTTTTCGCTCTCGCGGAATGATTATTTTAGTTTTAACGAGCAATTGGAGATTTTGAGCGCTGGCTGGCGCAATAGGAAGGGAGATTACCTTTCGGCCGGATGGTATCAGGAAACTGATGTCATTGCTTATTTTCCCAAAGATCCTGCAATCCTTGTATATGAGGGCAATGCCGGTAACCTGGGCAAATCGTTCAATCTGGGAGATATCTCCGCCCGTGGTGAAGTGGTTTCCGTCCTGCATTTTGGGATCAATAAAAAAGTATCCCGGGATTTAAGTGTTGGCGGTAGGGTTAAGTTGTATTCCAGTATGTTCAATGCTACCAGCACCGGCAATGAAGGCCGGTTTTCTACTACCCGCACTCCAGACGGTAATAATTTTTACAGGCACAGTCTGCGTGGGCTTGATGCCAGTTTTAAAATGTCTGGTGTTGATGATTTTAGGGATCTTGATGCAGGAGATGTCATTTCCAGTTCTTTGTTTGGGGGAAATTATGGATTGGGAGTAGATGTTGGCTTTAGTTATAAATTAGACCGGCAGTGGCGACTTACGGCGAGTCTGATAGATCTGGGCTTTATTTACCATCGTTCTGAGACCCGTGAAATTTCTGCGAAGGGCAGTTATGAATTTGAAGGTATTGGGTTCATCTACCCGACGGTAACCGAGGCAAATGATGAACCTCCTTATTACGATCAACTTGTAAACGATTTTAAGGCCAATGTGCCTTACGGAAATGTAACCGGAGGATCGTATACTACGATGCGTCCCACAAAATTCTATTCCTCTTTAGAATATAGGTTTGGTGAGCCGCTCGTGTGCAACTGCCTTAATCCAGAGGAAGATACCTATCGTTTCCGTACCGGGGTCACCCTTTTTGCCGTTAATAGGCCACGCTTTCCACAGGCATCGTTAACCGGTTACCTGGACGCCCGGTTGCTTAATTTTTTGCATACTAAAGTGACCTATACGGTAGATCCTTACACGGCAACCAATATAGGTTTTTTAGTTTCCGCACAAATTGCGAAATTTAATCTTTATATTTCAGCGGATAATATACTGGGTTATGAGAACCTTGCTAAAAGCAACACCATGGCTCTACAGCTGGGCATGCAGTTTATAATTAATTCTGATAATTAAATAAAAATGAAAAATATAATTACCTTCTTTGGTGCACTATTAATGATTTTACAGGTGCAAGCACAGGATTTAAGTGCTTATAAATACATTATTATACCGCAGCAGTTCAGTTTTCAAAAAGAACCTAATCAATATAAGGTGAATAAGCTCACCAAGTTTTTATTCAAAAAATACGGTTTTGATGCCTACCTGGCCGGTGAAATTATGCCTCCGGACGCCAATGCAAATGGTTGTAATACACTCAACATGGAAGCAGAATCCGGTGGTTTCTTAGGAACTCACCTTACCTATACGTTGGCTAATTGCAGAGGGGAAGTCGTTTATACTTCACCAGAAGGCAAAAGCAAAATCAAACAATATGAAGGCGCTTACAACGAAGTGATGCGGGAGGCAATGATAGGTCTTGAAGATTTAGGTTATACCTATTCTGATGAAGTTATCCCTGTAAAAAATACGACTCCAAATACAGCCATGACTGCGAACGCGGAAAATGAGAATCCCATGCAGGCACAGCCCAATTCCAATACAAAAACGGTAGTAGTTAGGGCGGTACCGGAAACGGCCCAAAACCCGAAAACAACCACAACGCCAAAGACTAAGGCAGATCAACAGCAAAACAGTGAGATGCAGGGCGGGGCGCCCAAAGGTGCACCAAAGGAAGCCATTACAGTTAAAAATGAGCCCGAAATGTCAAAAAATTACGACATATATACCAGCAATGATGGCAGTTATATGCTTAAGCGTACATCTTCTGGTTTTGATTTTTACGAAGGCGACACAAAAATTGGTGAGGCGCGTAGAACTTCGGCGGGATCTTTTCTGGTAAATACCAGCGAATTTGTGGGGGTGGGCAGTTTAGAAGGCGACACCTTTACCGTAGAGCGGGAAATAAAAGGGGTGGAAGGTCTTATTAAAATGGAATTTAAAGCCGGCGATCAATAGCCGTATTTCTCTTTCCATCTGGATTTTAAAAATTTACGAATTCCTTCCTCACGGGGATTGTTTCCCGGGTCGTAAAAAGCTTTTCCTTTTATTTCATCGGGCATAAATTCTTGCGCGATAAAGTTGCCATTACCATCATGGGAATATTTATACTCTTCCCCATAGCCCAGGTCTTTCATGAGTTTTGTAGGCGCGTTACGCAAGGCAATGGGTATAGGTAGATCGCCAGTTTGTTTGACAAGCTGCTGGGCTTTGTTAATGGCCATATAAGCAGCATTGCTTTTTGCCGAAGTCGCCAGATAGGTTACGCACTGGCTCAATATGATGCGGGCTTCTGGATAGCCTATGATATTTACAGCCGTAAATGTATTGTTTGCAATGACCATAGCGGTGGGATTGGCGTTTCCTATATCTTCCGAGGCCAAAATAATTAAACGTCTGGCAATAAATTTTACATCTTCGCCCCCTTCTATCATTCGTGCAAGGTAATATACTGCCGCATTGGGGTCGCTTCCGCGTATGGATTTTATAAAAGCCGAAATAATGTCATAATGCTGCTCGCCTGTTTTGTCATAGAGTACGGTGTTCTGTTGCACTTTATTGAGCACCATTTCGTTAGTGACTACTACTTTATCTGAAGGTTCGCTGGTGACGATAAGCTCAAAAATATTCAATAATTTACGGGCATCGCCACCGCTTAAACGCAATAGAGCCTGTGTTTCCTTAAGCTCTATTTCTTTTTTTGAAAGAATGGAATCCTGTTTTATGGCGCGCTGTAATAAATTTTTGAGATCATCTACCGAGAATGGTTTAAGCACATAGACCTGACATCTGGAGAGCAGTGCCGGAATCACCTCAAAACTGGGGTTTTCTGTTGTTGCACCTATGAGCGTTACCCAGCCTTTTTCAACAGCGCCCAGCAGGGAATCTTGCTGGGATTTGCTAAACCGATGGATCTCATCTATAAAAAGTAAGGGGTTCTTTTGTGTAAATAAACCACCCGAAGATTTTGCCTTTTCTATGACTTCGCGAACATCTTTAACACCACTGTTTATTGCGCTTAGGGTATAAAACGGTCGTTGTGATTCTTCGGCGATTATTGTGGCTAGAGTGGTTTTTCCCACCCCAGGAGGTCCCCATAAAATGATGGATGGGAGGATTCCCTTTTTAATTGAAGCGGTAAGTGCGCCCTCACTTCCTACCAGATGTTCCTGGCTTAGATAATCTTCAAGGGTTTTTGGACGTAAACGTTCTGCTAAGGGTGCATTCATGGTTCAAAATTATTTAAATTAAATTAGCCTATGACAATCTTTCGATATTTCTTTTTTGGTAAATTAATTGCATAGGTCAACATATGAAAATGTCTAGAGCGCCAGAACATTTTAAATTTAGCCTGGGAGTAATCCTTTACCCGCTACTTTTGGTTTTTGCGATGTTAATCGTATTCTGGTTTGAGCTGCGTTTTCATCAGAATTTCACTGATCACGGTATTTTGCCTCGAACCGTTTCGGGGCTACAGGGTATTTTATTTTCACCCTTTATACACGCCACGCTGCAGCATTTATATAACAACAGTATTCCTTTTATTGTACTTATGGGTGGTCTTTTCTACTTCTACCGGGCGGTGGCATGGAAGGTTTTTTTATTGTTGTTTTTATTTTCAGGGTTTGGTACTTGGCTTATAGGGCGGGAAGCCTATCACATTGGAGCAAGCGGAATCGTATATGGCCTGGCTGCCTTTTTATTTTTTAAAGGGATCTGGTCTGGGCATTACCGTCTTACTGCATTTTCGCTGATCGTTATATTCCTGTACGGAAGTCTGGTCTGGGGAACAATGCCACTAGATCCCGGAATGAGCTGGGAAGGGCATCTCTGCGGCTTTTTAAGTGGATTGTTATTGGCTTTTTTTATCAAACAAAAAATCCCAAACCCAATCAAATATGAATGGGAAAACCCCGATTTTAAGGAAGAAAACGACCCTTTTTTACGCCATTTTGACGAAAATGGAAATTTTATAGAATTCCTGCCAGAAGAGGAAGAAGTTGAAAATGAAAATGAAATCGAAGATGAGTCTTCCTGTGTTGAAAAGAATGATTCCGCAATAAGGAAAGAAAAATAAACAGGCAGTAAACCTATTGCTCAGTTGTAACGCTAAAGGTTTTCTTTACGAGTACCTTTTCTCCGGACGCATTGTAGCCGGTCAAAGTTGCCTCAAATGTGCCTTGTTTATCTGAAGTATAAAAGGCAATTTGCTGTGGCTGTTGGGTTACTTTTACCTCTGGGTTCCAGTAGAGTTGCGTCCTGTAATCTGGAATTCGGCTAAAATCGGTTGAATTTTGATAATTTTTAGCTTCAAATTCAGCATTTTTAATAGGGCTCAATAACTCGAAATTTAAGGTATTTGGGGTGTTTTCGGGTAATTTAAAGTCATTTTCCTTAGTAGTAATGGCAATTATCCCACCAAAAATCTTTGGGCCATATCGATATTGCTGCGGTACCACATCAATATAATTTACCAGCACCGGGTTTAAATTGGAAATCAGCGAAAAATCCTGAATCTGTATACCATCAACCACTATTAATGGAGCGAGTTTATCAAGTTCGTTTCTAATTATAGGATTTGGATTGTATACCCGAATACGTACCTGGTTTGGGTCAATGCGCATAGCGGCAAGTTCGATCACTTCTATAAAAGTCTCGTGCATACTGGGAAAACGTGTATAATCGTCCAGGGTGTACCGTGTAGCAAACGGATCGTAAAAGCGTTGATTTTGAATACTATCGGAAACCGTATCTGTCACGCGTTCTTTATAGGCATTTTCAATTTGTAAGTCTATGCTCTGGTCAGTAATCCAGTCGCCTAATGAAGGATCTAAAATCACTTTTTTAAAGCTTAGTTTTTCAGCCGGTTTAGGGGTGTTTTTATCTACGGTGATACTATAATTAACTGACTCGCTAAGCACCTGTATGGTTGCTTCCGATGTATCAAACGGTTGATCAAGTAAAAAGATAAACTGCCCATTTTTATTGGTTTGGGTAAGTTTAAACGTATAATTTTTACCCGGAATGGTGAGGGAAACCAGTTGACTTGAACGATCTACCGTAGTGTTATTAGTTTGAATGAAACCACTTATCAATTCCCCTTTTATTTCAGGAGAATAGATTTTATCTTCATTTTTTTGATGCAGTAAAGAAGTAGATGTTTCTTGGTCAGGTTGGGCTTTGGGTACTTGACGCACGGATAGCAAATAATTTCCTTCAAGTGCAGCCGTTTCAGCTTTAAGATTAAGTTGAACTTTTTCGCGTGGTGCATACGTTTGTGTATTCAGTTCTAGGTTTATATACCTATTATCAGTAGTAAAACCAGTGGGTTGATCTTTTAAAGTGATCGTGTATGGATTCTCCTCATTTGATGTTTTAGCCTCCTCCCGTTGTGGTATGAAAGGATTAATCACAATTAAATCCTGACTGAAATACGCTGCCTTTTTACTGTTTTTAGACCACGAAGTATACGTTAGTAGTTTATAGTTTCCTGTTTTAGCATTTGTAGGTATAGTGAAATTTCCTGATCCTATCCCTTCTTTGTTGATGGCAACTTTATGTAGAAACCATGTTTTTCCCGTTTCATCGAAAAGGCTCACATACGCGATCTCGCTAATCTTTTGAACGGAAGTTTGAACTTTAACCCAGTACAATAGATCCTGACCACTAAAAATAAGATGGGCATTTGTTTCTAAATGGGGCTGTTCCTGTATATTTTGGTCGACAATAACGACCTGCCCGCTGGCGTAAACTAGCGGATGGAGCACTAAAATGATTATAAAAAACAGTTTTAATCTTCCCAAAATGCTGGTTTTACGTGAGATGAAAAAGTGGTGCAGTCGCTACATAAATCACTTATTAGAATGTAGGTATTCTCTCTTGGGCCGAAGGAAAGCCTACGGAAAATATTATATTTTCCGGTAGTCAACAAGGAGTAAATCTCTTTGCGCTGGTTTGGGGTGCGGTCTAAAACGGTGTTGTCAAGATAATTCAAATTTATGGTGTCACAGTCATAAAAATAAGGGGGTTCTTCATAATTAAAGTCTGCATAGTTAAAATAAATACGCTGTTCTGTTTCAATGGCTACATCAAAAAAGCCCAATATGTTTTCGCCATTATTATCTATAGAAACCATGTTCCCAGCAATAAAACCCGGCTGTTTTTGAGAAAGAAGATCATCATTGTTACTTAACTCATCTAAGTTTTTATAGAAGGTATAGCTACTTATATTTTGCGTATAAACCTTGCCCAGAATACTGTAGCGTTCCTGTATTTTTGAGGCATTGGCAGGTATAAAGATGATGGGCTGGCGTAATAACCTGTTTTGATCCAAGGCTCCGGAAGTGCCTAGATTAAACCCAGCAGAATAGTTTGTTGAATAACAAATACGTTCTTCTTCTAATCTTGGGTTAGCTATGGTATCCACATCATAGGAAATACTCCCACTAGCATCTTCCTGATAATCTATTATGGTGAAATCCACCGGAGACGGGAAAGGGGATACTATTTTATATGTTTCTTCATATTCAAATCTAAAGAATCTGTTACCCCCACCATTAATATCCATTAAAACCTCAATACCTGATATACTATCAGCATTTATAGTACGCTCTGCATATAAATCTGTGATTGTAGCCGCAGCATTGGGACGTACTACTGTAGAGGAATAAGACCTGCCGTTTGCCGTATTTATAAAAAGCTGATAATCGCTGCTGGTCTGCGCGCTAAAAGCTTGATCGGAACGGTAGGTGCCGTCTTCTTCGTTTTGCTCAAAATCGTAGCGTGTTGTTTCATTGGCCATTACATAAACTTCGGCATTGTTTTCTGTATTGGCAAAGGAAGTGTCCAATTGTGTGGTGCGTGATAATTTGATTTCCTGTTGTTTTAGCTCATTGGTAAGGGTTGCCTCAACCACAAGGTAATTTTCATAATCAAAAGTATCTAATGGGATTTCATCCCTACAACTTGCTAATACAAGGATGGATACCAGTACAACTGCTAAGCGAGCTATATTTTTCATCCTGTTAAAATTTAAAATTATAAGTAATCGTGGGAATGGGAATCGAAAAAATCGAACTTTGAAAAGCTTTGATTTCGTTATCTTCGGTCACAAAGAATACAGAATATGGATTATTGCGGCCAAGCACATTATACACTGAAATATTTACAAAGCTATGGGCGAGCTTATTTTTCTTGTGGCTACCCTCAATATTGATCCCCAGATCGAGGCGGTAATAATCAGGAATTCTAAACTTGTTCCGGTCGCTATAAACCACCTGTTCCTGCCCGGCATAAATGAATTTCCCGGTGGGATAGGTGACGGGCCGACCCGTCTGATAGACAAAATTCATAGAGAAGCTAAAGCGCTTGGTCAATCTATAATTGGAGACCAGTGAAAAATCGTGGGGCTTGTCATAATTCGCTGGGAAATAGCCTCCATTATTCACGTTTTCTTCTGGGATCGCACTATCCAGTTTGAGTTCTGAACGGGAGTACGTATACCCCAAATAACCATTAAATTCGCCTTTTTCCTTTTTGATTAAGAATTCAACTCCATAAGCGCGACCGGTTCCCTGCAAGAGTTCCTGCTCTATTTTTTGATTTAACGTGAGATCTGCGCCCACTTTATAATCCAGAATATTATCCATGGTTTTGTAATACCCTTCTAAGCTGATTTCCAAATTTTCAGCATCTATATTTTTATAAAGGCCCAGCGAATATTGATTACCGCGCTGCTGTTCTATATTGCTATCTGAAAGTTTCCAGATATCAGTGGGGGAGACGGTGGTATTGCTCGTTAACTGGTGAATATACTGTGCCGAACTGTTGAAACTTGCTTTTACAGAAGCGCTTTCGGTTAAAAAATAGCGACCAGAAAGCCTGAATTCTGGGGTAAAGTAAGTTTTATAGGCCTGAAAATCATCATAGGTTTCTGTTCTTACTATAGAGGCATCATTTTTCGGTTCGCCTTCGGCGTAAAAATTTTGCGTAGCGCTTCCCATTGCATTAAACATAGAAAGCCGAAAACCAAGATCAAAAAGCCATTTTTCACTTAGTTTATAAGAGTCTGATAGGTAAAGCGCAGATTCCAGTCCACGTTCATAAGGTATGCGCAGCGGCTGCACATCAGAATTTTCATCTCCAGGTACGATATTTCCCGGTTGTATGCCGTATATTTTGCTGGAGAGCCCAAACTGTAATTTGTGTTTTTCGTTCAAGTTGTGATTAATATTTGCCTTAAACTGGGTTTCATTTACGGCATACCCATAATCAAAATCTGCATTAGCATCGCCATCAAAGTTTATATCATAGCCGTAATGCGTGGTGTTGAGCTGAAAATCTGCACTTGTTTTATCATTAAAACGCGTTTCCCATTTAAGCGAAGCTAAAATATTCTCATAATCGTAAAGTGAATCTGTGGTAATGCTGAAGCGGTCCCTGCTGTAATAACCAGTGGCCGAAATGTTATTGTTTTCCCCGATTTTATGGTGATATTTTACAATACCGTCGTAAAAGGAAGCTTCACTGTTTTCTAGGGATTCCTCATCCAGGGAATTTAAAATCCAATCTGCATAAGTGGCGCGTGCCCCTACAATGATGGAAGCTTTTTCTTCCACTACAGGAATTTCCAGCATAAGATTGCCGGTAACCGGACCAATGGAACCTTCCCCCGAAAAATTGGTGGTGTTGCCATCCTTTGTTTCAATATCGATCACAGAGGAAAGCCGGCCTCCAAATTCCGCTGGAATACTGGCTTTATAAATATCGGCCTTTGCAGTTGTAAATGGATTTACGGCAGAAAAGAAACCCAGAAAGTGATTGGGTGCATAGAGAACGGCGTCGTCCAGAAGGATGAGATTTTGATCGCTCCTGCCACCGCGCACGTTATAGCCATTAGCTCCCTCTCCAGCCGTGCTGATTCCCGGTAAGGTAAGAGCTGCCTTCAGCACATCACGTTCTCCGAGAACAAGCGGGATGGTTTTAATATTTTCAATATCTATAGAAGTCAATCCCATCACCGCTTCGCTGATGTTTTTATCCTTTTCGGCATCTATAAGTACTTCACCCAGCATTTCAGTATTTTCGGCTATTTGTATATTTAAGTTGCCGTCACCATAAAGTACTATCGTATACCTCTGTTGCTGATAGCCCAGCAGACTTGTTTCTAGCGTGTTATAACCATTGGGCAGTTCTATGCTATAAGAACCGTCTGTTCGGGTAGTGGTGTACCGCGATCTGTCTGCGGTAGTAATCGACAGTGAAGCTAGGGGTTCTCCTGTTTTAGAATCTCGTGCAGTGCCAGAAAGTATGTGGGATTTTGTGTCCCCCTTTTCCTGCTTACCAATGGCGATGACGCGATCTGTATTGCGGTTTTTGGTTTGTAAAATGGCATTTTGTTCTGTAGCCTGTACTGTTAAGCTATCCTGATCAAAATAATTTTCGGGCAGGCTTTGATAAACCACTGCATTCTTGGTAAGAATGATACGCTTACGGCGTATGACATAGTTTAATTCTGTTTCCTTAAAAATTGTGGTTAAAACGGTTTCTAATGGTGCATTGTTGAATGTTGCGCTCACTTTATAAGACGTTAACCAGTCTTCTTTATAGTAAAATCGGTAATCAGTTTGATCTTCAATAGAAGAAAGTGCGTTGCTTAACGAGGTGTTCTCAAAATCCACACTAATGTCTTCTTTTTCCTGGGCGGAAACATTTTTCACAAAACAACTTAACAGGATAAGGAAAAGCCCTATATATTTATTTTTTTGTGAAAATAGCATAAATATGGTTTAATTGTTCAAGCTTTGATCTAGAAAAAAAGCTAGTTTTTGCATAAATTGTCTAGGGTCTTTTTTATCGATTTTTCTGTAGGCTCTATAAAATTCCTTAAGGTCTTTCTTGTGCTCAGGAAATAACTGAATGACGTCCCGTATGCTGCTTATATTAAAATATTTGCTCTCTTTCTTTAAATAATATTTCTGGGAAGTTTTAAATGTATAAAATGGATTTCCGGAATTTGTCTTGAGTTTTTCTGCTTTTGACCATGCGATGAGTAAATCGATATCCTCTCCAACATAGGCAACCTCGTAAAATGCATTTTTATTTCTGTCATACCTATCGTTTAGATCTAATCTGATAAAAGAAAGGGCATCCAGCTGAAAAGCGTCTATTTTCTCATTGGCTAATTGTACCTGAAAAAAAGAAGATTTCCCTAATGTATAAACGATAAGATGATCGTTGAGCAGATCATAACGGGTCAAAATACTCTCGTAAACCTGCCCGTTATAGGTGATGGTTGCGTTAAAAGGTTTGTAGTTTTTAAAATAGCGGAAGTTTACCTTATCACTTTTGAGCAGGTCGTAAAAGCGTATCCCATTAAAAACAGCTAGATTTTCTTTACCTAAACGCGCGTCCAGAAGCTGTGAACGATTAGATAATGCTAGATCTTTTTGAGCCTGAAGAGGAAAAATTGGAATACCTGAAAAAAGGATTGCAAAAAGAAGCGCAATTTTGGGAAAGCTGAATTTTTTAAAAAAGGTATATGTTATGTAATTTGTATTAGTAGGCAAATAAATCTTTTTAGTTATTAATATTACACATTAAATTTTGCTTGTGCAATTCTGCATGTATCAAATTTATACATTTCGCAATTTTCCCATTAAAAACATGCGTAGATCTCTTTTTTGGGAGAAATATCGCCTGTTTTTTAAATTTTAAAGGCGTTTTTGTTAGTTTTATACTAATTAATATTGCGCTGTCTTACGATTTCATATAAAAATGCACCACAGGCAACGGAAACATTTAAAGAACTTATTTTACCACTCATGGGCAGCTTAGCTTTGGCATCTACAAGTTTGAGAACCCCTGAAGTAACGCCTTTCCCTTCGCTTCCCATAACGATTGCCGTATGGTTTTTAAAGTCATGGTCATAAATAAGGTCATCTGTTTTTTCGGTAGCGGCGACCACTTGTACTCCAGAGCCCTGAAGGTAAAAAATGGCATCTTTAATATGGTCTACTTTACAAATCGGGATATTAAATATGGCGCCCGCTGATGTTTTAATGGTGTCATCAGTCACCGGTGCTCCTCCAGATTTTGGAATTATGATTGCGTCAACACCTGTACATTCCGCCGTGCGTATGATTGCCCCAAAGTTGCGCACGTCTGATAGTTGATCGAGCAATAAGAACAGCCCAGGTTTTGTACCTCCAAGTACGGTTTCAATAGTTTGGCTAAAATCGACAAATCGTATGGGCGAAATCGTCGCCACTGCCCCTTGATGATTTTGTGAAGAAAGCTTGTAGAGTTTTTCTTCGGGCACATAGGAGACTGAGATACCTTCTTCTTTGATCAACCGTTCCAATTGCTTGCTCAGCGGATTTGCAAGCCCTTTCTGCAAGTATATTTTACCTATTTCCTTATTGGCCTTAATAGCCTCAATTATGGCGCGTGTGCCATAAATATTAGTTTCTTTGCTCATGGGAGCGAAGTTAGGGTTTGATTTGGGTTTTGTTGCTATGGGGTTAAATAAAAAAACCACCCGTCGTGACGGATGGTTCTTCGGCTAATAAAATGGGGGTTTAGTTGTTCACTTTGGTGGGGGTAAATAATTCTACTATACCCGGGAAATTTGCATTTGCATTTATTTCAACTTGTGGATATAGAAAACGCTGGGGGATGCTTGTATTTCTACTTCCCTTAACAGGTATCCCTATTAAATTATTTGTTCTTCTGGCATCATGAAACACCTGAAGCGATCCTGGTAGTGAAATATACTTTTCTTCAAGTATCTGTGGCAATAGCTGATCTCCTGTTGCAGTGCTAGGAGGGAAGGCGCCATCATAGGTTGAAGCCAAATACGTACGAACAGCATTAAAAGGTGTCGTGGCATCCTGACCAATCCTCGCGGCAGCTTCTGCTTGAATCAGTTTTGTTTCCACAAAGTTTACAATGGGAAAACTGGCGTCAATTGCAAAATAACCGCCATCACCGGTATTGATACCCGCATTTGCCGTGTCAAAATAAACAGCCAAACGTTTCGCGTCTCCAGGGGTCGTTAATTTTCTGGGGGCACTTCCGTTCAAAAGTTTCAATAAATAAGGCTCGTTGCATATTCCCAAATATCCATCGCGCTGCTCAACGGTAAATTGATAATATAGATTCTTCTCCCCCGTATTGGGACCATGTCTTGCGAGCAGATCAGCACTGGCAGCATTTATTCCCAAAAGAGATTCATTGTAGGCACCGGTATAGTCTTTAGCTATCAAAAAGTACCTCGCTTTTAGCGAATGGGCAATCTGCCCCCAGGTGGCGTCGTTGCCTACAAATATAGTTCCTCCAAAAGCGTTCGCCACTTTTGCATTTCCCACATTGGCAATAGCTTCTGAGAGAATAGACTGTACCCCTGTCAGAACAGCTGCCTGATCATCATAATTGGGATTGGGGAACATGATCGGGTCGCCGGCCTCTGTATAGGGTACATCACCAAATAGTGCCGCTGCTTCGCCAAAAAGCATGGCCTCAAAAATCTGGCCCACCCCTTCTAATACGGGTGTTCCTTCTTCCAGTGCCTTTTCCTGAACAAATTGCGCTTGGGCAATACCGTCTGCATAAAGGTCGTCCCAGGTATCATCAAAGTCGCCGGCGGCAACCGTGTAGGTTTCGTAGGGAGTGTATTGCCTCTCACAACCGGAGAACTGATCTGTAAAAAGGCCAGCATATCTTGAGGCCTGGCTTTCTGATAATTTTATTGCTTCTAGCTGTGCCTGGCCAATTACCAGTTCTGCCGGGGCATCTGTAAAATTATTAGGGTCTGTATTGAGCCCATCGGAAAATTGCTCACAAGAGCTCATCAGCGTTCCGAATACTGCTATGGATAGGAATATCTTTTTCATCTTGAATATATCTTGAATTAAACGCATTAATAGGAAATTTTAATGGTGAACAAATAGGATCTAGTGCCCGGATTATTAAAATACTCCAGACCTCGGCCTTTCGAGGTACCCGTAAGGTTAGTCTCTGGGTCAAAACCTTCGATATCTGTCCATAAAATTAAATTACGGCCGGTCAGTCCAAATTCGATATTATTAAAACCGATACCATTTACAAATTTGGAAGGAAGCCCATAAAATAAAGAGACTTCCCTTAAGCGTGTCCAGGAGCCATCTTTAATAAAATCCTCTCCCACGGGGCCAAAACCGCCGCCCAAATCCGAATACCAGGATTCATCCAATGCTACGGGGCCTGCGCCAAAATCCCGGATATTTCCTCTAAAAGTGGTTCCGGCAGTGATGACCTCACCGGCATAATTGGTCAGGTTTGACGTGGCGGTGCTTTCATTTGCGGTGATAGGCGCAATACCGAAGCTATAAAGAACACCATTAGACCCCGCCCATATATCACCACCTTGAGAGGTCTCAAACAATGCCGACAGGGTTAAACCTTTATATGATACTGTTGTACCAAGGCCACCTCTCCAGTCTGGATTAGGATCGCCAAGCACACCTTCTTGATCGTCAGCAGTTGGGAAGCCATCTGCATCTAGGGCCAAATTGCCTGCATCATCCCTTGCATAAGGTACGCCCCATAGTGCGGCAAAGGGCTCGCCTTCAACCACACGGGAAGAGACCCCGGTAAAACCGTTCAGGAAATAGGACTTTACCCCGCTGAGGCTTTCCACAATATTATCATTTTTGGAATAATTGACATTAAGATCCCATCGTATATCTTGATTGTTGATCAGTTTCAGACTTAAATCCAACTCCAGCCCTTTATTGGAGATTTCCGCGGCATTTTGCAATACGCTGGAGAACCCTGTGGTAGGGGCAAGATCAATGGGTAACAAAGCATCTTCCGTGGTACGGTTATAATAGGTCGCGCCCAGGCTGATCTTATTCTTCCAAAACCTGAAATCTGCACCTATTTCATATTCTTTCACACGTTCTACAGTTAGGTCTGGGTTTCCTTTTTGAGCGCCTCTGGTAAAAGGGTTGCCATAAACAGCTGCTTCAAGTGCATCACCCCAGGACGAGGTTATACCGCCAGGGCCAAAGGTGGTTCTAGTTGCATAGGGTACAGGCTCAATGCCCACCTCACCATAAGATGCCCGAAGTTTACCAAAGCTGAGCACCTCGTTTTCCCCGATGGCTTCAGAAAATGCCCAACCCGCTGAGAAACTGGGGTAAAAAACATTTTCGTCCAGTGAAGAAGCACGTTCCAGACGCCCAGTTGCCTCTAGAAAAACTTGATTGAACAATTCTGCATTGACAACGGCATAAGCCCCTGATTTACGGGTTTTCTGCTTGAATAGATCAGGGGATTCATTGGCGGCTTCGGCATTACCAAAAATTCTCAAGTCATCTACAAAAGGATTTGTGAAGATTGTGGACTCTCCGCTAATGTTGTGATAATCGTTTTCTTCAAACTGTGCGCCGGCAATCCAGCTCAAAGTGGCATTATTACTCAGGGTGTAGTTACTGTTCAGGAAAATATTATAGGTTTGCTGCTTTTCTGCCCTTTCCGCCCTTGCAAAACTTCCTGTAGAGAGACCGGAACCTGTATTCACAGGGAAGAATGTCTCTCTTACATCGGTATAGTAATCCAAGCCATAGCGACCCGTTAAGGTTAAGTTGTCCCGTATCTTCCAATTAATTTCAGGATTGATGATGAAGTGCTCCACATTATTTGGGTTACCCTGTTCGTTAATTGTCCAACCTGGGTTGTTGTACGGCGGCGCAACCTCTCCGATGGGGCTTCGGTAAGCACGGTGGGAGTTAGGGAACGCCGTTCCATTGGCGTCAAAAAAAGTCCCTTTGTAATCTGTATTGTTAAAATCTGGGGCGCTCCTTAAATACCCCAAATAGAGACCGTTCACATTGGATCCTTGCTGTATCCTTTCGGCTTTTATTTTTGTGTAGGAAGAATTTATACGGATCTCAAAATTATCAGATAATCTGGCCTCATGGTTAAAACGTAGGGTTTGCCGCTTATAACTGGATTTCCCTTTGATGACACCATCTTGATCCAGGTCTGAAATACTGAAAAGGGTATTTGTTTTTTCTGTGCCAAAACCGACACTTAAGGAGTTGTCCAGTGTTATCCCTGTCCCAAAGACCTGATCCCTGTTGACCTGATTGTAAATCTCTTGCGACCTTTTCTCTAAAATAGGGTAGTAAAGGTTGCCAGAATCAGCCTGAAAATATCTACCATCGGTATCTACCAGATCGTCACCTCCCACGCGGTCAGCAATCTTATCGCCCCAGGAGTTGCCGGTAACCCCGGTCGTCCTCAAGCTGGCAACACCACCGTCGCCCTGACCATATTTTCCTTGTTTGTCAAATTCTACGTTGACTTCATTAATAGACAAGGACGATCTAAAGTTAATGGAAACATCCTTTCCATTGGAGCCCCTACCTTTTTTTGTTTGAATTACGAGTACTCCGTTGGCAGCACCAGTTCCATAGATTGAGGCAGCGGCAGCACCTTTAAGCACTGTGACATTAGCTATATCCTCTGGGTTAATATCGTTTAACCGTGATTGTTGTACCACGCCACCGGTACCACCTCCCGTGTTGGTATTGGAGATGATGACCCCATCAAGTACAATCAGCGGGGAAGCACTTCCCAAGATCGTGTTCTGTCCACGTATCTGAATATAGGCACCAGCCCCGGGATCCCCTGAACTTCTTGTGATATTGACCCCCGATGTCTTGCCCGATAGGCCTTGGATGAGCCCAGTTTCACCAGATTTTGATATGGCATCTGTACTTACCGTGGTAGAAGAGCTCAAGTCTTCATCTTTCTTTTTTTCGAGGCCCAGGGCCGTTAATACGATCTCATCGAGTTCTTCGCCCTGTTCTAAAGAAACATTGATCTCACTTGAGTTAGCGACAACCGCTTCTTTATTCCCAAAGCCCACATAAGAAAAGATCAAAGTTTGCCCTGTTTCGGCATCAATCGTGTAATTTCCGTCAAAATCGGTCTGGATTCCCGAGGAGGTGCCTTTGACGAGAACGTTCACCCCTGGTAACGGCATACCTTGCTCATCTGTAACAGTACCCGTGATTGTTTTTGTTTGTGCAAATGCCAGTTGCACTACCA
>DRGP01000189.1 GCA_011050015.1 Leeuwenhoekiella sp.
CCATAAATGTTGAGCACGCTTGTCATTACTGTGTACCTGCACATACTGGTATTGCAAAAATGATGGAGGTAGATGATGCCATTACAGAAGCATTACGAAACAAAACACCTCTTGAAAGTGCAAAATTAGAGGCCTTGCGTACGATGACATTATCCATTGTCCATAATCGTGGAAACGTCACTCAAGATGAATTAGAGACTTTCTATGCTGCTGGTTATGACGAGAGACAAGTATTGGAAATAATTTTAGGATTGTCTCAAAAAGTAATTAGCAACTACACCAATCATATTGCCAATACGCCTGTAGATGAAGGGTTTAAAAAGTTCGCTTGGTCTAAAGAGAATGTGGAAGGTTAAAAACCACATTTGATTGATAAAGTGAGCCTTCCGTTTATTCGGAAGGCTTATAAATGACAAAAATAAATAGTTAAAAAATAAAATTATGAGTATTTCAGTAGAACATAAAGTTGCTTTAGTCACAGGCGCAAATAGAGGAATAGGTAAAGCCATTGTAGAATCATTTTTAGATCATGGCGCAAAAAAAGTGTATTTAGCAGTTCGTGACACGGCTTCCACTAAAGAGTTAGAAGACAACTATGGAGACAAAGTAGTAACCATAAAAGCAGATCTTTCCAGCACAGAATCTATTCAGGAATTAGCACAACAGACCAAAGATGTAGCTATTGTAGTTAATAATGCGGGTGTAGGCATACCTCATACCACTTTAGGAGAAGATGTAGAAAAGGATTTTGCTTTTCAATTAGAAGTAAACGCATTCGGATTACTACGTGTAGCGAATGCCTTTGCAAAAATATTAGAAAATAATAAAGGTGCTTTAGTACAATTAAATTCTGTAGCATCTCTTAAGAATTTTTCACACCTTTCCACCTATTCAGCTTCAAAAGCAGCCTCTTATTCTTTAACGCAAGGTTTAAGAACCGAATTAGGCGCAAAAGGGGTGAGTGTATTAAGCGTACATCCCGGACCCGTTGATACAGATATGGGAAAAGCTGCTGGTTTTGATGATGTTGCGGCTACCTCTGTAGTTTCAGAAGGTATAGTACGTGCGTTAAAAGCTGGAGATTTTCATTTATTTCCAGATGAAATGGCAAAACAAGTTGGAAGTGCGTACCAAAGTTTTTCAGAAAACGTAGTATTAGCAGATTTCACTGAATAATTTAAACAATTAACTAATTATGGAAGATAAAATCAAAATAGATATTGTTTCCGATGTGGTGTGCCCTTGGTGCACCATCGGTTACAAACGCTTGGAAAAAGCAATCTCAGCATTGGGTATGCAAGACCAGATAGAAATTGAGTGGCAACCTTTTGAACTTAACCCAAATATGCCTGCTGAAGGACAGAATATTCAAGAACATATTGCAGAAAAGTATGGCTCAACTTTAGAACAGCAAAAAGAATCACAACAACGCATGGTAGAAGCTGGTGCAGAACTAGGTTTTACATTTGATTATTTTGATGAAATGCGCATGGCAAATACTTTTGAAGCCCATATTTTACTAGAATATGCAAAAGATTTTGGAAAGCAAACCGAATTAAAAATGCAATTAACCAAAGCCTTTTTTAGCGAAAGAAAAGATGTTTCTAAAAGAGCTATTTTAAAAGAAGCACTGGAAGAAGTAGGGTTGAATGCTGAAGAAGCTTTAGCTAGATTAGATAGTGATGAAGCGCGTTACGAGGTACGAAGTAAACAAGATTATTGGAAAAATTTAGGGGTTAATTCTGTACCCACTATGGTATTTAACAGCAAAAGTGCTGTAACAGGCGCACAACCTGTCGATGTTTTTAAACAGATACTTACTGAAGTTCATGAAGCTTTATAAGCATTAAGCTGTTTAACCAAGAAAATAAAAATAGCAGAAAAGAACTAAAACTAAATGTTTGATTCTTTTCTGCTATTTTTATTTTCAACGGAAAAATGCCCACATCAATAGGCTTTTTTTAATAGATAAGCCTGTTAGTTAGAAGCTGTGACATTTTTTAAATTATCTTCGGGTACTTCAAAACAGATATTCAATTTTTGATTCCCAAATTCACGAGCGGCTTTCAAATCAGTGCCCAGATGTAAATCAATTTTATTGTTAAAACGTTTGTTCATCTTGTCGTTTACTTTAAAAGGTTCGCTAAAACCTTCAATATAGAGCATTGTGCCATGCACCATACCGCTATCTATAAGGTCTCGCGAAATGGCAACCGATGGAATATCTGGATTTAGGGTATCTCCCCAGGCGGTAATTTTACCGTCGGTTCCCACACGGGTTTGATTGCTCAGGCTATTGTAGGCAGATGCTTTGACCTCCATACATTTCATTTCAGGATCGCTCCCACAGGAGATAAAAGCAAATGCAAATGCTGCAATCGTAAGCTTAAGAGTAGTGTTTTTCATTGGTATTTTCATTTAATTTTTACTTTAAAATAGGCATTTTTAATCGTATATCGCTGTTTTTTAGGTAAATATTAAGTTTTGACCTGTTTTTCAGTTTAGCATTCCGACCATTAGTTTCTATGTAATATTGTGATTTATGTTCTTCCCGAAAGTGGCTAAAAGAGCAAACCAAATATCATCACTGATTTTTATCACCAGGACTTTTTTGGTCAAAATAGAAATAAGAGTTGCCAACTGAATTTCAAATTCTGCTCAGTAGGTTTTAAAAATTTATCTTACAACCCACACATTGTTATGCCATAATTTGGCTTTCCTTAAACACTTGCCGTTAAATAAGTTATAATTCATCAAAACGAAATGATAAAACCCACACAAGGTCTTTGATATTGGCTAACTTTAATGGGATTAAATTTTATTAACGAGTATTTATTCCCTGGCCATTAGGTCTAAAAGAGCGAGAATAAACAACCAAATTTTTAAAGACTATTATATGTTGACCAAAATAGAAACCGTACCTGAAAGCATTTTTGGGGTTGAATTGGCTGGAAAAGCCACGAAAAAAGAGTTTGATGAAATCAATGCACAACTGGAAGAATTTTATCAAAAATATGGTGAAATCAAGTTTTTGATACGTGTAGAATCTTTTGAATATGAAAATCTAGCCGCGATGTGGGCCGATTTCAAATCAGGACTAAATCATTTTCGAGCTATTGAGGAAGCTGCGGTAATCACTGATGTTTCTTGGGTAGAAGAAATAGTGAAACCTTTTGATTTTGTGACTCCCAACCTTCCCGTAAAAACTTTTAAACCTGGCAAAATGGGCAAAGCCATCGTCTGGCTTCAAAATACAGGTCGAAAAAAAATGAAAAAAATCAATAAGCATAAACCTAAAGTGGTGGTCATTACCGGTGCTTCTGGCGGTGTGGGGCGTGCCACGGCCATAGAATTTGCCAAAGAAGGTGCCTATATTTTGCTCGTTGCCCGGGGAGATGCCGGTTTACAGGGCGCCAAACGCGATGTAGAGATGCATGGCGGTCAAGCCTGGATCTACAAAGCAGATGTTTCTGTAGAAGAGCAGGTAATGGCTGCGGCAGATTTCGCAGAAGAGAAAATAGGGGATATAGATGTGTGGATCAACAATGCGATGGTAAGTGTATTTACCCGTGTGATGGATATGGAACCCGGTGAATATAAACGGGTGACCGAAGTAACTTATCTGGGGCAGGTTTACGGTACACAGGCAGCGCTCAAAAAGATGAAACCACGCGATAAGGGTTCTATTATTCTCATAGGCTCGGCGCTCGCTTATCGCGGAATCCCGTTGCAATCGGCCTACTGTGGTGCAAAACACGCCATACAGGGATTTTTTGAATCACTACGGGCAGAATTATTGCACGATCAATTGAATATTGACCTTTCTATCATTCACCTGCCTGCCATGAATACGACACAATTTGGTTGGGTAAAAAGTAATTTCAGCAAAAAACCAAAACCTATGGGCCCCATTTATGAGCCTGAAGTGGCGGCAAGGGCGATATTAGATTTGGCCAAAAAGCCGAGAAGGCAGAGAATGGTGGGTATTCCTACCTTGAAGACCGTTTGGGGGAATAAATTTATTCCTGGATTTTTAGACCGCTATATGGCCAAAAATGGATTTGATGGTCAGCTTACCCACGAGCAGGTGGAAACAGACCGCCAGAATAACCTCTGGAAACCAGTAGAAGAAGATCGAGGAATACATGGTGAATTTGATGATGCCGCGGCAGAATTGAGTATTTATGATCAAGTGGAAGAGCACAAAAAAAGTATCGGTGCGATGGCTTTGGGTTTTGTGGGCGCTATTGCCGTGAGTTATTTGTTCAGAAATAAAAAATAACAAAAAACGTGAAGTTCAGGAGGTGCAATTAATGGTAAAAGGCACTCTAAATTTGACTGCTAGTGTGTCATTTATGCCTGTTTTTAGCTGATTTTAGGGCAGTTTTGTTGGTTTTTAACCAAAAAATCTACAGGAAGGGGAGTTTGGAGCATTTGGTTTATTACGGCTTTTGGAGCGGCATGCTGGTTGTAATAAGCCTTTGCCTCTTTTTCTAGGGATTCTTTGTATGGAACATCTTTAAACAGTCTATCCAAGGTGTTTTTTAAGTCTTTATCTTGATGTACATAATGAATTTCCTTCTCATGCTTTAAGGGTTTTACCAAGTCGTTAAGCAGCGGGGTTGAGATAATGGCTTTTCCCATCGCCAGGTATTCAGCAAGTTTCCAGCCATGACATCCATGTACTGCCGGAGTGTTGAACACGAGATAAGAGGCTTTGGTTTTTGCTAGGTATGCAGCAGTGGAGTAGGGCTTAAAAAATAATAAGTCCTTATAGGTAGGGGCTAGATCATGATCTGGACTGGCATAAAAACCACCTTCGAAATTACATTCCATTTGTCGCACGGTATCCATAAAATTTTTCCGCTGCACATTAGTGGTTTCCTTAGATTTTTTGTCGGTCCATAGACTGGCTATTATAAAGATATAAGGTTTTTTCCGGCTATCGATTTCCGCTGAAGGATTCAGATAATCTTTTAATAGTGGCCGTTTCCATTGCTGAAAATAGTCCTTAATAAAGCGTTTTTGACCTATTATAGCTCGATTTCTTGCTTTTAAGTAGTTTTTTCCGCAGGTATAAACCGTTTCCCAAAGACTCCAGATCCTGATCCCAAAACCCGGCGGAATGGGAATCAGTTTTCCCAAATAGATATCCTCAGTTTCTGATTTGTTGAAGTTGATTTTCGCGTAGCGATCACACCAGGTATAGGCAATGGGATGAATGTCAGGTGGATCGCAGAAATCAATAACGAATTTTTGAGGTTCTAATCCCGGTTTTTTAACCACAAAAGCAAAATAATGCGCAAAGGAAAAATCTTCAGCACTTCTTTTTAAATCGGAGAAATATGCAGATGAAAACGATACGGACGCTTTGCCAAGTACCTCATAAAGCCCTTGAATATAGTAGGAGCTATACAGTAAGCGTGACGTGGGATCTATAAAAACCTTGGTTTTTTCCATTATTGTGGCGATCTAAAAATCACGACTCTCAATATTCATCCACTTTTAGCGCTATTTTTTATTTGAACATATCCAGACCGGGGATATCGGGCATACCTTCTTTGGCCACCGCGGCAAGTTCGTCGTCGTAGTTCTTTTTAGCACGCTCCAGTGCTTTGTTGAGTGTCAGGATCAGGTAATCTTCCAGTTGATCTTTATCTTCCAGTAGGGAATTGTCTATATCAAGTGATTTTACTTTTCCGGCTACGGTAACCGTTGCCTTAAGCAGGTTATCGCTTGTTTTTTCGTCAATATATACGGTTTCCAGGCGTTTTTTTGTGGCTTCGGCCTTTTCTTGGGCTTCTTTGATTTTTCCCATCATGCCCATCATATCTCCCATCATAATTATAATTGTTTAGCGGTGTATTTGTTTAACTGTTGCGTTGTTGATTCGTTGAAACGACTATTTAAAAATTGTATTTTAATTTAATGCGGAAATCTCTTTCAAAATAACAATTTCAGAACAAACAGATTCAATACGCAATCAAAACAAAATTAATCAATACCTCAAAGATAAGTTGGAAAATAGCTTTTCTTTTTTAAGAATAAAACTATTTATATACCGGAATTCTCCCTATTTTTAGTAGGTTATAAAACTGCGCTATTCGATGAAAAAAACCATACTCTTCAGTTTGCTTTCATGTATTTTTGCACTTGCTGTAAAATCACAAAATACAAAAGAAGTGCAACAATCTCCCATGCCTCCGGATGCTGAAAAAATTCCAAAAAAATTAGAAAAACACGGCGATATTCGTGTGGATGATTATTACTGGATGAACGAGCGCGACACGCCCCGGGTGATGGATTATCTGGAAGGGGAAAATGCATATTACGAAGCGATGACGGCGCACATCAAACCTTTGCAGGAGAAACTGTTTACAGAAATGAAAGCGCGCATCAAAGAAGATGATGCGTCTGTACCCTATAAATATAATGGCTACTGGTACTATGTACGTTTTGAAAAAGGCCAGAATTACCCATTATATTGCCGCAAAGCGGAAACCATGGATGCGCCAGAAGAAGTAATGTTCAACAACAATACCATGGCAGAGGGGCATCCCTATTTTGATCAGGCCGGCTATTCCATCTCAGAAAATACCGAGTTGGCCGTATTTGGGATTGATACCGTAAGCCGCAGGCAATATATCATACAGGTAAAAAACCTTAAAACGGGGGAGGTTTATCCTGAAAAAATTGAAAACACAACGGGTGACGCCGTCTGGGCAAATGATAATAAAACCCTGTTTTATACCCGAAAAGATCCACAAACCTTGCGTAGCAGTCAGATTTTTAAGCATGTACTAGGTACAGATCCCAGTAGTGATGAGCTGGTTTTTGAGGAAGAGGATGAGACTTTCTCGGTATTTATTACAAAAACCAAGTCCAAGGAATATTTGATCATGGGCTCTGGGAGCACGCTTACCAGCGAAGCGCGTTATGCCAGTGCCAATGGGCCAGATTTTGACTTTAAAATATTTCAGCCGCGTGAGCGTGGGCTGGAATATGATGTTTCCCATTATGGCGATTTTTTCTATTTGGTGACCAATAAGGATAAGGCGACCAACTTTAAGCTGATGAAAACGCCGGTCACGGCCACGACCCAGGAAAACTGGCAGGAAGTGATCCCGCACCGTGCCGAGGTACTGCTGGAAGATATCGAAATCTTCAAAGATTTTCTGGTTGTTGATGAGCGCAGTGAGGGTCTCAACAAAATAAATATTAAACGCTGGGACGATACGGTAGATTATTATATTCCCTTTGATAACGAGACCTATAATGTATATACCAGTATTAATCCAGATTTTGATACACAAAAGTTAAGATACTCCTACAATTCGCTCAATACACCACCTTCTGTGGTAGAATTTGATATGAAGACCAAAGAAAAAACGGTGCTCAAGGAAGCTGAAGTACTTGGTGATAATTTTGATAAGGATAATTATGAGACCAAGCGTGTCTGGGCCACGGCCGCAGATGGTGTAAAAATTCCTATTTCCTTAATTTATAAAAAAGGGATGGAGCGCGATGGTAACAATGCAATGCTGCAGTACGCCTATGGAAGTTATGGATATACGACCGACCCTTCTTTTTCTTCTTCGCGCCTTAGTTTATTGGATCGCGGCTTTATTTTCGCGATAGCGCATGTACGTGGTGGCGAGTATATGGGGCGTAACTGGTATGAAGATGGAAAGCTCTTTAAAAAGAAAAATACCTTTACAGATTTTATCGCCTGCTCAAAATACCTGATCGATCAGCGCTATACCAGTACCAGCCATTTATATGCCTACGGCGGGTCGGCCGGTGGTTTGCTTATGGGTGCGGTGGCCAATATGGCTCCACAGTTATATAACGGTATCATTGCCGCGGTACCTTTTGTAGATGTCATCACGACCATGCTTGACGATACGATCCCGCTTACTACTTCAGAATATGATGAGTGGGGCAATCCCAATGAAAAATCGTATTACGACTACATGTTGTCGTATTCGCCCTACGATCAGGTAAAAAAACAGGAATATCCTAACCTTTTGGTAACCACGGGTTATCACGATTCACAAGTGCAGTATTGGGAGCCCGCAAAATGGGTGGCAAAACTGCGGGATTTAAATCAGGGAGATCATCTCATTTTATTCCACACTAATATGGATGCGGGGCATGGTGGCTCTTCGGGTCGTTTTGAGGCGCTTAAAGAAACCGCCCGTGACTACGCTTTTTTGATCGATTTAGAAGGAAAAATGGACTAATTCGAATATTTCCTGTAACTTTACAGGATTTTTGGATTTAGGAGAAAAATCGATATAATTTTTTATATGAAAGAACACCTGAATGTACATAATAATCTGCTTGGTCTTATAGGGAATACCCCTTTGGTAAAACTCAATAGGATTACAGAAAATCTTGCAGGTTCTTATTATGCTAAAGTTGAATCTTTTAATCCCGGTCAATCTTCAAAAGATCGAATTGCCCTGCATATTGTAGAAGACGCAGAGCGTAAAGGCATTTTAACCCCAGGTGATACTATTGTAGAGACTACCTCGGGCAATACAGGATTCAGCCTCGCTATGGTAAGCATTATTAAAGGCTATACCTGCATACTTGCTGTAAGTTCAAAATCTTCTAAAGATAAAATTGACGCACTGCGTACCATGGGAGCACAGGTTTATGTGTGCCCGGCACATGTAAAGCCAGATGATCCCCGGTCGTATTATGAAGTTGCTAAAAGATTGCACCGGGAGCATGAAGGTTCTGTATATATCAATCAATATTTTAATGCCCTGAACACCACAGCGCATTATGAAACTACGGGGCCTGAAATATGGAAACAAACCGAAGGTAAAATCACGCACTTGGTAGCCTGTAGCGGTACCGGTGGGACAATCTCTGGTACGGCACGATTTCTAAAAGAACAAAATCCTGAAATACGCATTTTGGGAATTGATGCTTACGGGAGCGTTTTAAAGAAATACCACGAGACCGGAAAGCTGGATACCAATGAAATATATCCGTATCGCATAGAGGGACTGGGGAAAAACCTAATTCCCACCGCAACCGACTTTGATACCATCGATTATTTTGAAAAAGTAACCGATGAGGACAGCGCATATACGGCACGTGAACTGGCAAAAACCGAAGGTATTTTTGCAGGGTACACCAGTGGTGCAGCCATGCAGGGGGTTAAGCAACTTGCCGAGCAAGGTGAATTTGATAAAAAAAGTCATGTGGTCATTATTTTTCCTGATCATGGCAGTCGCTATATGAGTAAAGTATATAGTGATGACTGGATGAGCGCTCAGGGATTTATAGAAGAGGAACAAGAAATTACAGCCAAAAAAATTGAATATATAAAGTAAGCCATATTTAGCAGGTGTTAAACTAAAAACACGCTAAATGAATACTATAACTGTGCATGAAGTTTATTAGTTTTGCACACGATCGAAAATGTTTGTATGAGAGATTTATTTGACAAGATTTATAAGGATAAAGGTCCTTTAGGAAAATGGGCAGCGCAGGCTGAAGGTTATTTTGTTTTTCCAAAATTGGAAGGCCCCATTTCAAACCGGATGAAGTTTAGGGGAAAGGAAGTAATTACCTGGAGTATTAATGATTATCTGGGCCTTGCCGATCATCCCGAAGTGCGCAAAATAGATGCAGAAGCTGCAAAAGAGTACGGTTCTGCCTATCCCATGGGCGCGCGGATGATGAGCGGTCATACCGAGCTTCATGAACAATTGCAAAATGAACTTGCAGCGTTTGTAAATAAAGAAGCGGCCTATTTGTTAAATTTTGGCTATCAGGGTATGGTTTCTACCGTAGATGCGCTGGTTGCAAAAGATGATATCATCGTTTACGATATGGATGCGCATGCCTGTATTATTGACGGCGTTCGCTTGCACATGGGTAAGCGTTTTACCTACAAGCATAATGACATAGATAGCATAGAAAAAAACCTGCAGCGCGCCACAAAACTGGCTGAACAAACCGGAGGAGGAATCCTGGTGATTTCCGAAGGTGTTTTTGGAATGCGGGGGGAGCAGGGAAAACTTAAAGAAATTACCGATTTAAAGGAAAAATACAATTTCCGCTTATTTGTAGATGATGCTCACGGTTTTGGTACCTTGGGTGCTACAGGGGCAGGAGCTGGTGAAGAGCAGGGCGTACAGGACAAAATTGATGTGTATTTTGCCACTTTTGCTAAATCTATGGCAAGTACAGGGGCGTTTATTGCCGCAGATCAGGAAATCATAGATTACCTGAAATACAACCTGCGTTCACAGATGTTTGCTAAATCACTGCAGATGCAACTGGTGGTAGGCGCTTTAAAACGTTTGGATATGTTGCGCAGCATGCCCGAGCTTCGTGAAAAGCTATGGGAAAATGTAAATGCACTTCAAGGCGGACTGAGAAAACGAGGTTTTGATATTGGTACGACCCAGAGTTGTGTGACTCCGGTTTATCTTAAAGGAAGTATTCCAGAAGCAATGGCACTGGTTAAAGACCTGCGTGAAAATCACGGGGTTTTCTGTTCTATTGTCGTATATCCCGTAATCCCTAAAGGTTTGATCTTACTACGTATGATACCTACCGCCACACATACTTTAAAAGATGTTGAAGAAACACTGGATGCGTTCTCTGTCATTCGGGAGCGTCTGGAAAATGGCCTGTACAAAAAGCTATCAGCTGGGGTCAAAGCAGCTATGGAAACTGAATAAATAGCGACCTCTATACTATTAAAAAACCCGAAAAATCATCGATTTTTCGGGTTTTTTAATGCATTTATTTCGTGAATTATTGATCGGTTTTTAGGAGTTTTTGAAGGGTTTTTGCCAGTTTTTCCGGTGCTTCCATAGGGATGAGGTGGCCTAGGTTTTTCCAGGTAATCACGGTTGGATTTTTAAAATAAGGCTTCACTTCTTCTTCGATCCATTGCATGGAAATCACGGGGTCGTCCTGCGAACATATAATTGTGGTGCGCACGTGCCCGGTTTTAATATGTGCCGAAACATCGTGATCCATGCCTTTTTCCAACCACCAGTCCCAGGTCTCATCATCAATGGCGAGTTGGGAGTCTACCGCGTGCTGAAACCGGCCATGATCCAGCTGTTGTACGGTCGCATTTTTTACCGTAGTCACCGCTTCATCGTGATCAGGGTGCTTCAGCATGCGCTTTTTTTCATCCGGGGGCATTTTTTCTACTGTAGGTGGTGAAGGGGCGATAAGTATTAATTGTTCTGGTTTTTTTGGCGCATTTGCAGCTGCATAAGCTACGATCTTAGCGCCCATGGAATGACCGCAGAGCACATAATGATCAAGCTTTAAATCGGTAATATATTGATTGATATATGCTGCAAACCCTTCAATGCTTTTCTTTTCCAGCGGATCGGTATTCCCAAAACCGGGCAGATTAAGTAAGTAACAGGTACAATCTTCTTTTAGATGCGCAGCCATCCATTGCCAACTGCGCGCGTCACCACCAAAATAATGGACAAAAACAATGTTTTTCTTACCGGTTCCGGTTATTATATGGGGTGTTTTTTCTTCGTTTATCATAGTAGAATGAACAATTTTGTATTATTAAAGGTACGTTATCCCGCATGGATAGCGATTGTTTTATGGGATAACTCACCCTATTTCTACAAGAAAAATTTAATCCCTCACCATAAGGTGGAAGCCGTTAACATAGTTATAAAAGTTAAATCTCTGCAGGCTTATATTGTACATTTAAAGAAAATTGCGGGTAGCTATCTACTCATTTTTTAAAGGAATATTAAAAAACTATGAAAAAATGGATTTAAAAATTAAAGACAAAGTTGCACTCATTACCGGTGGAGATTCAGGAATAGGCCTGGAAACAGCTAAAATTTTCTTGAATGAGGGTGTTAAAGTGATCTTGAGCGATAAGAAACAAAGTGATCTTGACGAAGTCATCAATAATTATAAAGGAAAAAACAAGGATAATCTTTTTGGCCTCGCAGCAGATCTCACCGATGACAAGGCCGTGGTAAAAATGGCTAAAAAAGTAGAAAAAGATTTTGGCGGGGTGGATATTCTGGTCAATGCTGCCGGTGCCCGTGGTGCTGCGGGGGATTTTCTGACCCTTACCGACGACGATTGGATGGAAACCATTCAAATAGACCTTATGGGAGCGGTGCGTATGGCACGTGCTTTTGTGCCCCAAATGCAGGAAAAAAAATGGGGGAGAATCATTATGATTTCTTCAGAAAATGCAATGCAGCCCTACGAAGAGGAAAGTCCGTATAATGCCTGTAAAGCTGCGATAATAAATTTTGCAAAATGCCTATCGCGCATTTATGGAAAGGAAAATATATTGACCAATACGGTGTCTCCGGCTTTTATTGAAACCCCCATGACCAATGCCATGATGGAAGAGCTGGCCAAAGAAAAAGGTGTTTCTGAAAAAGAAGCGGTACAATGGTTCCTGAAGAACAAACGGCCCCATCTAGAAGTGCAGCGCCGTGGCCAACCGGAAGAGGTTGCTGCCGTGATTGCATTTTTATGTTCAGATCTCGCCAGTTTTGTAAACGGTAGTAATTACCGGGTAGATGCGGGCGCGGTGGAGTCTGCATTTGGATAGAAAATCGCTGAAAATCAGCTAAAATCAATTGAAAACGCCCATTAATAGCCGATTTTTAGCTAGTATTGGGCGTTTTTGATCCATTCTGTTTAGGCAAATTATCTAAAAAATAGAAGTTCTCTACTTTTGCTGAGCGGCCAAAGTTTATCCTCTACCAGTAATTCCAGTTTATCGCAGTGATAGCGTATGGTTTCAAAATAGGGTTTGATGGTATGGGTATAATCTTCCGCGCGCGCATTGAGCTCCAGTTTATTGGCCACCTTACGGGCGTTTATCATCGCTGTGATTCCGGTGTTTATGGCACTCATGTGATTAGAAATAGCCTCTATGAGTTTCATTTGTTCGCTGGCGAGGGATTTGTAATCCTCTTGGTAAATGTCTTTTAAACCTTTTACATTTTTGATCAATACATTCTGATAACGAATGGCGGTGGGGATTACGTGATTACGGGCGATATCTCCCAGTACACGGCTTTCTATCTGAAGGCGCTTTACATATTCCTCAAGTTCAATTTCCTGGCGTGCGTTGATTTCGGTGGCGTTCATTACCCCCAGTTTTTCATAAAGCTTGATCGTTTCCGGGGCAATTTGAATTTTTATGGCATCAGGGGTTGTTTTGTTGTTGCTTAATTTCCGCTTTGTGGCTTCTTTCTGCCAGGCTTCACTATATCCATCCCCTTCAAAACGGATTTTTTTTGAGGCTTTGATATATTCCCGAAGGGTGTTAAAGATGGCCTCGTCCTTTTTAAGCCCTTTTTTGTCTATAAGCTTATCAACCTCTTTTTTAAACTGAATAAGCTGGTTAGCAACAATCGTATTGAGGACGGTCATGGGTTTAGCACAATTTGCGGTAGATCCCACTGCACGAAACTCAAACTTATTGCCCGTAAATGCAAAAGGGGAGGTGCGGTTACGGTCTGTATTGTCTTGTAAGATCTCTGGAATTTTACCCACCACGTTGAGTTTAAGATCTGTTTTTTCCTGTGGCGAAAGTTTGCCTGCTGTCACTTTTTCGAGTTCGTCGAGCACCTGTGTAAGCTGTTTGCCTATAAAGACCGAAATGATAGAAGGCGGAGCCTCACTGGCGCCCAAGCGGTAGTCATTTCCAGCGGAAGCTACAGAAGCACGGAGCAGTTCTTCATGATCGTGAACGGCCTTAATTGTATTTATAAAAAAAGTGAGAAACTGCAGATTTTTTGTAGGGGTGGTTCCCGGGCTCAATAAGTTGGTACCGGTATCTGTGGCTAGTGACCAGTTGTTGTGCTTCCCGCTGCCATTTACGCCGGCAAAGGGTTTTTCGTGAAAAAGTACTTTAAGATTGTGCTTTTCGGCCACTTTTTCCATAACATCCATAAGTAGCGAATTGTGATCTACGGCCAGATTGACCTCTTCAAAGACGGGCGCGAGTTCAAATTGGTTGGGCGCCACTTCGTTATGACGTGTTTTTACAGGGATGCCCAGTAAAATACTTTCATATTCCAGCTCGCGCATAAACTGAAATACACGTGCCGGAATACTGCCAAAATAATGGTCGTCAAGCTGCTGCCCTTTTGCCGAAGCATGACCCAATAGTGCCCTCCCGGCCTGACTGATGTCTGGCCGCGAAGCGGCTAGTGAAGCGTCGAGCAAGAAATATTCCTGTTCCCAGCCTAGCGTGGCATTGACTTTTTTTACTGATTTATCAAAATATTGCACCACTTGCGTGGCAGCTTCGTCCAGTATATTGAGCGCGCGCAATAAAGGGGTTTTGTTATCTAGCGCTTCACCGGTATAAGAGACAAAAACCGTTGGGATGCAAAGGGTGGAGCCCAGTATAAAGGCGGGTGAAGTGGGATCCCAAGCCGTATAGCCCCGTGCTTCAAAAGTATTTCGTATGCCGCCATGCGGAAAAGAGGACGCGTCTGGTTCCTGCTGAACGAGCTGCCCCCCGTCAAATTGCTCTATAGCAGAGCCATCTGGCATGATATCAAAAAAGGCGTCGTGCTTCTCTGCCGTGGTGCCGGTAAGGGGTTGAAACCAGTGCGTGTAATGGGTCGCTCCTTTGCTTATGGCCCATTGCTTCATCGCAGCCGCTGTGCTGTGGGCAATTTTACGGTCTATTTTTGTACCTGTAGAAATAGCCTCGGCTACGGCATTGAGCGCTTCAACCGGTAAAAATTGGCGCATCGCATTCGTATTGAACACCTTATTGGCAAAATATTGAGATTTTTTCTCTTTATCTTCAAAGTAAAGCGGTTTATGGGACCGTGCCTCCAGCACTGATTTATATCGAATTGTTGACATATGTATTTATTTTCAAGAATATGTAAAAAATTAAAGGCAAAAATAATCAATATTATATTTAACCCCTAAATATTATAGGTTCATTGGGTAAAAACAAATTTTTTAAATGGATAAGCCCCCTTATTTTAAAGGGACGGATAAATAAAAATTATTATATTTGTCTTTTAAGCAAATTAAAATAAAACAATTTATACTCTTATGGCCAAACCAGTGAAATCAAAATTAGAATACTTATGGTTGGATGGATATGAACCCACAGCCAACTTAAGGAGCAAAACAAAGATCGAAGATGACTTTAGCGGAAAGCTCGAAGACTGCCCAGTGTGGTCTTTTGATGGTTCATCAACAAAACAAGCCGAAGGTGGTTCTTCTGACTGTCTTTTAAAACCAGTGGCAATTTATCCTGATCCCGCACGGAAAAATGGATATTTGGTAATGACCGAGGTTTTAAGTTCTGACGGTACGGCACACCCTTCTAATTTTAGGGCGAAAATAGATGATAGCGACGATGATTTCTGGTTTGGTTTTGAGCAGGAATATTTTATCATGGATAAAGAGACTGAGCTTCCATTGGGCTTTCCTATGGGTGGTTATCCTGGTCCACAGGGTATGTACTATTGCTCTGTAGGGGGTAAAAATACACACGGGCGCAGTTTTGTAGAAGAGCATGCTGATCTTTGTATTGAGGCGGGTCTTAACTTTGAAGG
>DRGP01000190.1 GCA_011050015.1 Leeuwenhoekiella sp.
CGACATGTATCACGAGAAGCGATTCCTTTTAATGATCTACTGGTAAGGTTTTTTGATACGCTCCCATTAAATATGAAAATATAGTTGGGCTTAACGATCTTGAACTGGTCGTTAATAATACCCTGTTCATGTAAGAAGGTAAGCTCTCGCACTAATGAATGAAAAGCTCCAAATAGATCTCCCCATATGATGAATTTATCCTCTTTATGCGGCTTATACTGTTCGGCAAATTCACCCTGCAATCTATCCCGTTCTCTTGAGATCACTAACGATTTCAGTAATGTTTTAAATTTGCGAGCATCCCACACCGGATAGGAAACACCAAACCATGAGGCAAAGCGACGTAACGCCCCCGGGCGATTTTCTCGATGAAAGGAAGAGAAATCAGGGCGTAGCCAGTCCTTATTACTTGTTTTTACATATTCGGGAAACTGTGCCGCATATTCCTGCGCCTCGATCAGCGTAGTAAACGACACGCCTAGCATAGATTGATGAAAACTACCGATACCTACTAAAAGGACACCTAAAAAAATATAACCACATCGCCTCATCATAATCCTTTAACCCACATGAAAAGAAGATAATACCACACCCCAATAAAGAGCAGATGAAAGGATATAAATGCCATACCCCGCAGTTTAATCATCGCAGAACTCATTTTTCCATACCGTACCCAAATGAGCGCAATCACGAAACTAACAAATGCTAACGCGAGAAAGAACATAAATATATGGTCACTCAGTAAGAAATATCCCACTTTGGGAGACATGCCCTGAATAACAAATCGATAGGCAATCAACGATGCAAGAGCACCCGTGGTAAGCGGCATAATACTTTCTATTTTATCCGGCTCAAAACCAAGCCAAAAAATACTGATAAAGAAAATTAAAAAGAACGGCAAGAATATGAGAAATATTAAGCTAATACCAAACCGTGCAAAATCAAGCATAAATACCACTTCCGGGTACCGAATAACCTTGCGCGTATCAAACTTGCTAAAATAACCTTCCTCGTAACCAGCTTTCACTGATCTATTTACCAACTGCCACCCAGGAATATATATGTGCTTGGATATCGAAAAGTCTGATTTATACGCCTGAAAAATAACTTCATTCGGGGAAACGTAGGTATTTACCAATGTCATATAAATATGGTGATCATCCAGGGGAAAAAACTGATGGTTTAAGGTTGAGGTAAAGCGCAACCGAACCTTATATTCAGCAAATAATTTTTTATCGATCAGTTTTGTACTTGGCTCTGATTTACTAAAAAGCTCCCCTTTTTCAAACGAAAACTTACCAATCGTTTCTAATGATATTAAGGCTGGATCAAATTGAAACCAGACCACAGCATCAACTGCAAAATCATTGTTCACCACATCGAATACACGCCAGTTGGTGAGATACAAACCCACATCAACCACCACGGGCTCTCCTCCCCACTCCTTTATTTTTTCTGGAACAATCGAGGTAACCTCCGGCCATTGCTCTAAAGGACGATATAATCGTATCGCTTTCCAACCAAAAAATAGCACCACCGCAAAGGTAAATAAGAGAGCTAAAACTTGATATTGTGGACGAACAATCTGTCTACAAAAACGTTCAAACCAGGATTTCTTCATTGTGTATCTTCTTTATTTGGTTTTATCTCAATCTGCTGCCAATCGGGAGAGCCTGTGTACATCCATAGGGTTGAGGATAGGGTACGATTTTCTGGATCAAAATTAAATAGCATTCCCTTGTAATTATGATTTTTTACCTTTGCAATTTCGTTAATGATTTTTTCCTTCGTCGCTGCCCCCCGTATCTTCTTCACTATATCAATAAGAAAATCTGTTGCCAGATAGGATTCTAAACTAAACACGTCAATCGGAACACCTTCTCGGTTTGCTGCATCCCGAAACTGCTTTGCTATAGCAATATCGCTTTGCTGGGGATTTGGAACAGCATTAAGATAGAACATTTTTAATCCCTTTTCCTTCATAAACCTTTGAAATTCCCCCTCTCCAAACTCAGAGCTTCCAAGCATGTGCTTTCCCGCAACCTCTTGAATACCGAGCTGACGTATCAGCCCCCTGGCAGCAGTAGTTACTGAAAAAAACAACAGGACATCCGGGTCATATTTTTTAATACGAGCAACCTGCTTTGCAAAAGTAACATCATTGCGTTGGTAGGGCACCGCCAACCAATTAGTAATCTTTCTTTTTTTAAGCAGTTCCTGCGCTCCCTCAAGAAACCCTTGACCAAACGCATCATCCTGATAAAACATCACCCCTTTTTTTGCCTTAAGCGTATCAAGTGCATATTCAGTCAAAAGTTTTCCCTCTATTATGTATGAGGGCCGAATGTGTGCCATATATTTTAAATCTTTTTTACGAAACAGCGGTGCGCCGGTCATAGGAAAAAGAACAAGAACTTTCCCCTCTCTTACTAGGTCAAGATATGCTTCTAATGTAGGACTACCCAAGGGGTTAAGTAATATATCGATTCCTTGCTCTAAAAACCGATTTACTTCTTGCACTGTTTTGCGCGGTGTATATTCATCATCCACCACAATAACCTGTGAGATTACCGACTCTCCCGCCTCACGCTCTTCTTTCAAACGCAGATCAATGCCTACCTTCACCGACTTACTTTGAAATTTTACTGCCCTCGTAAGATCCAATGTTGAACCTAAAATCAATGGTTTTTTTTCACCATCTTCAACCACCGGTTCTTCCTTAGTTAGTTCTTCCGCTTCTTTATCTTTCTCTTTGGGTTCTTTTTTCTTCAGCTCTTTCAGTTCCTTTTTTTTATCGGGAACAGCCTCCGTCTTTTTCTCCTCCTTAACTGCTCTCTTATCTGAAGGAGGACGCACCTCTTTCTTAATCGGCGCCCCTTTACCGGTATCAATCCATAACGTTCTTACCAGTTCACGGGAGTTAGGGTCAAAATCAAGCTCTATCCCCTTGAAATTATAATTCTTAATACTCTCTATCTCTTTAATGATTTTTTCTTTCGTAAGGGGAGGTTTGATACGTTTAAGAATATCGAAGAACACGTTCGCATTAATAAATGCTTCCAGAGAGGTGAAGTTTAACGTATGGTTACTCTTTTTTGCCACATCACGAGATTCGCGTACAATCTCCAGTTCGCTACTTTTAGGATCAGGGACCACCCGAATCATCACAAACTCCAACCCTTTTTCTACCAAATACCTCTCAAACAACTCATTATACACAGACATACCAATCAAATTCTTTCCCTTGAAAAAGGGAACCCCCAACTGGCGGATTAATCCTTTTACCGCGGGAACAACGGCAAAAAAGAAAATGGTATCGGGGTCTGCTTTTTTGAGCTTTTTAACCTGCGGCTTAAGTGAGACATCATTACGCTCATAGGGTATTTTCACCACATTTTTAAATCCCCTTTTTTCAAACTCTTCCATAACTCCTTGCAATGCCCCCCGCCCAAACGCATCGTTTTGATAAAAAATAGCGGCCTTTTTGGCAC
>DRGP01000191.1 GCA_011050015.1 Leeuwenhoekiella sp.
ACCTTTTAAAGAGCAGTTTGCTGCTGGGCATTTTCCTGCTATGTTACCGGTTTTTACTTTCTAAAGAAACGTTTTACGCGTTCAATCGGTATTTTTTAATTGTTGGGTTAATGAGTCCACTCGTGCTTCCCGGCATTATTTTTACCCGTACCATTCACGTGGCTCCTTTAAATGTAGCACAATGGCAGCTGGCAGAAATAGGCAATCTAGAGGCTTTGCCCACGGAAGTTCCCGCTTACGACTTCTGGCAACTTGCACTGATCGTTTATGGAGCAGGCGCTTTGCTCTTTTTGGGATACTTTATCTATCAATTGACCAGTCTATTCCTATATCTCAAAAAACAGGATTTTTATACTGAAAACGGGCTTATTTACGTAGAAATCTCAGGAGTTACAGCCCCGTTTTCTTTCTTGAAATACATTATTTACGATCCACAGGCGCATACTTCACAAGAGCTACAAATGATCTTACAACATGAGCAGGCGCACGCACGGCAATTGCATAGCATTGATGTACTTATGAGCCGTGTATGTTGCATTTTGTTATGGTTTAATCCGTTGAGCTGGCTAAGTGCCCGTTATATAAAACAAAACCTTGAATTTCTGGCAGATTCATCAGTGACAAAACGTCCATTTTCTTCAAAATCCTATCAGCTTGCACTTTTAAAAAACGCTACCGGCGCTGCTGTACCGCAACTTGCCCAATCTTTTTATAAATCATTCATCAAAAAACGAATCATTATGTTGAACACCACGCAATCCCAAAACCGAAACCGATATAGAGTACTGGTTTTACTGCCCTTTTTAGCCGCATTTTTATGGAGTTTTAATGTGAAAGAAGAAACACGCGTACTTTCTAATGGAAAGACAGAAAATTCATCGACTTCAGCAAATCCCACACTTTATTTCGAAAGAAATTCCACTTCTGATGATATAAGGGAGATTGAAGATTATTTTAAAAATAAAGTTGCTGAGCTAGATCTCAAAATATCAGTTGAAAAGCGAAGTATACAGGGCGAAATTCTCTCTTTTAACGTAAGTGCCAAATATAAAGAAAAGAGGCAGAGTGAATTTATGGGACGATTTTCAGTAAATAATGAAAAGTCATCTTTTCTATATCAAATTCGATATTTAGGTGATGGTGAAGTTCAATTTATAAATTTGGAAGAGCCAAACAACTCTTTTTTTATCACAAAAAATGGAAATAAGGCGGTGTTTGATAAAACTAAAATGGGCCAACATTTAAAAGACAAAGCCTTCCGCTTTGAGATCGCTCCCACTACTACCGAACCTGAAATGGAAGCACTTGCGGTTAAACTCAAGGAAGAATATAATGTAGAACTGAACTATAAATATCTTTTTTACGATGATAGCGGGGCAATCATAGCCGTGAATTTGGAAATGAAGGACCTGCGTAACAAGAATGTGAGCAAACTCAACCTCAAAAACAGCGATGGACTTGGAACGATTGTTTTGTTCAGGAGCGAGCAAGGAACGCTTGGTTTTAAGTCGGGCGGCACTTCAAGTGCGACTTCCACACACTCAACGATGAGTACACGCACTTCTTCCACCACGAGTGGTGATAGTTCAAATGTTAATACCAACATTTCTATGGAAGCCCAAGAAAAAGCCCTGGAAGCACAACAAGCCGCTATAGAAGAACAAAGAGAAGCCTTAGAACATCAAAGAGCTGTTCTCGATGAACAACAGGTACGTTTAGAACAGCAACAGCAGGAAATGAATAAAGCAATGCAGGAGCAGCGAGAAACCATTAAAAAAAGGCGTGAAATTGTCTCTAATAAAACGGAGCAACTAGACAAAAACGTACTTTACCTTTTAGACGGAGAGGAAATCACAAAGGAAGAAATGGACAAAATAGATCCAGAAGAAATTGAATCTATAAATGTTCTTAAAGATGCTGAAATGCTGAAAAAATTTGGTGACAAAGCAAAAGGAAAAGATGGCGTGATCGATATCAAACTAAAAAAAGAAAACGAAGAATAAAACAAGTTGCAATTTGTAAACACTTTCTAAAAACGGCTCGTACTCCAGCCGTTTTTACTATTTTTAAAGGAATTAATTGTACCATTTCAGCACTTTATGAAAAAGAAATTTTTTAAGACTTTGGCCAAACTGAACAAAAAAATACTGCCCAGTTATACCAAGCAGGAGCTCGATCTTACTAAAGCGTCAAAGGTGCAGTTGGCTGTTTTTGGCTATAAACTTTGGGTTACCAAAAACGCGCTGGACTGAGCTTAATAATTAAGTAGCGCACGAATGGGCACATTTCTCAATTTATGGCGTCCATTTAGATTTTCAAGTTCGAGCAAAAAATTGAATTCGAGTATTTCACCGCCACATTTTCTAATCAGGTTACTGGCCGCCATAGCGGTTCCACCGGTGGCAAGCACATCGTCGTGCAGGATTACTTTATCCCCCTTTTTAATGGCATTTTGTTGCATTTCAAGCGTATCGAGGCCATATTCCAGTTCGTAGGTCTCTACGATGATCTCGCCGGGCAGTTTTCCTGGTTTTCTAATGGGGGTAAAGCCCACGCCCAGTTCCTGCGCAAGCAGCATGCCCAGTAAAAAACCGCGCGATTCTATGCCCACAACGTGATCTGCGCCCAGATCCCTGAGCGGGCCGGCAAGCATTTCAATTGCTGTTCGGGTCGCCTTGTTACTTTTTAGCAAAGGACTGATATCTTTGAACAAAATATCCTGCTTCGGGAAGTTGGGAACGTCTTTTATAAAAGCTTTTAAATCCATAACGAAATATATTATTTTCCCCTAAAACGGATCCCTCCTTTAAGTAAACTTTATCTTTGCCACCTGCTAAACATTTTGATTATGGGAATTCTCACTACGCAACTTGTCGCCTGTCTATTTGGCTTTACCGCCATAATAATCGGCGCATTTGGAGCGCATGCACTTAAGAAAAAATTCACGCCCCAGCAGATGGAATCATTTGAAACCGGGGTAAAATATCAAATGTATCACGCGCTGCTTCTGCTTGTTCTGGGCTATAACCTTGGTTTTACCACAACGGTGGAAAGAACGATACCCTTACTGATCACGCTGGGCATCATGTTATTTTCCTTTAGTATTTACGGTCTTTGCCTTAGTGGTGCTTCGGGTAAAAAATGGAAATGGCTGGGGCCGGTTACACCACTGGGAGGGCTTTTGCTCGCAGCGGGGTGGGCACTGCTGTTCTATAACTTCATTAAAAATATCGTGTAACAACCTGAAAAATGACTAAAAAAGGTTCGTTTTTCGGTTAGAATAAGAGGTTTTTAAATAATATCAATACTTGATTTTAAACGTAGTTTTGATTGGGGAAATAATTCCGCCTCAGGCGAAAAAACAGGGTTTTAAACCGGTTTTTATAGGGTAAGCACCCATTTTTGCTGTAATCTTTTGAACTTTTTAAGCTCTTTACGTAGTAATTTCAGAAAATCCCGGCCATTGCTTTCAGCGCGTTCCAGGCGTTCACAGGTTTTTAATAACTTATGCGTGATATGTTCTAAAGAAAGTGCCTGCCGTATGCGATCATCCTGAAAAACTTCGCTCTCGGCAGCGATAATGCCGGGAGCAAGGGCATCAGAATGCATGACCATATCGCCGGTAAAGTAAATTGCGTTTTGCTCATTGCCTTTTTCGTCCAGTTTGGCAAGATCATAGATCAAGTACCCAGAAATACTTCGGGAAAGCTTGATTATCTCAAGTGCTTGATTATAAAGGCGTCTGTTTTGTGGCATCCCGTTCATAGGATATCAAAATTAACGGATATTTTTAAAGATCGTATTTCGATTATAAAGTAAAAACCTATTTTTGCTTTCGTATGCATTAATTTTTAGTCAAATAACCTTAAAATGCAAATAGATCCCACAAACTGGAGTATTCTTCAGGCTTTACAAAAAAATGCACGCCTTAGTACCGCAGAACTGGGCAGGCAACTTTCGCTGAGTGCTCCCGCGGTTGCAGAGCGTATTAGAAAAATGGAGGATGCCGGAGTTTTGCTGGGGTATAAGGCTGAGGTCTCTCACTTTAAAACTGGGCACCAGCTCAAGGCAATTATCACGTTGCGCGCTTTTATGGGTCGATTGAAGCCCTTTTTGGAAAAAGTAACCGAATTTAACGAAGTGCTCAACTGCTACAGGATCACCGGGAATGAAAATATTGTGATGGAAGTAGTGCTTTTTGATCAGTTTCACCTGGAAGAATTTATAGATAAGCTCATCACCTATGGCGAGACCAAAACGCATATTGTACTTTCTACCGTGCTGGAAAATGCACCTATACGTACCCGTGCGCAATCAAGAAAATAGGGTAAAAATGTACCAAATACTGAAACTAATGAGCAGAACAATACTCACCAGAGATAAAATACGCAAGGCTTTCCCGGGCCGCGCATTTTCGGGAATTTCAGGATCGGTCATCGCGCGATAATTTGCATAGGCATAAAACGGTGCAGCCAGGAATGACAGAATGGTGGCGAGCTGGATCAATGGTCCCATTTCACTGGACAGCCAGGCGAGTATGCTACAGGTGCCCACTATAAGCAGGATTAGCCATAGACTATAATTGTATTTTATTTTCTTCCCGGTCAGTAGTTCGCTGGTTTCTGCCATGGCTCGCGGTGAAGCGTCCAGTGTGGTAAGCGTGGTGCTGAACATCGTGGTAAAGGCGGCGATACCTATGATCCAGAAGGTCCACTGCCCCAGGCTGGATGTGTACATGTCTATAAGCTGCTTGGCGAAACCGGTCCCGCTTTCGCTAAAGGTATTTCCGCTGTGATACATGACCAGCGTGCCCAGGCCGATAAAACAAATCCCGACGATAATTGTACCCGCATATCCCACGTTAAAGTCAAAAATAGCCGATTTTTCAGTAATAACGCCGTCTTTTGCTTTTTCGAGTGACCACAAGGAATGCCAGATGGAAATATCCAGAGGAGCCGGCATCCAGCCCATAAAGGCGATTAAAAACGCGATGCCCATGCTGTCGTCAGGCATGATCTGTGTGAGTTCTACGCTTTTTTCGGTATCAAAAAAGGCGAAAGCAACTGCAGCCAGCGTACTGATGGTTAGGGTAACCACGATGAATTTCATGACTTTATCGAGCAGTTGATACCTGCCCACGATCAGAATGATGGTGCAAATGGCGGTGACGATCATTGACCAACTTAAAATACTCAAGCCGGAACCAAAAATGTACGACGCCAGGGAAGCTGTTACCACGGTTACCGCAGCTTGTATGGTAAACATGCTGAGCAGGCTTAATATAAAATAAAACCAGAGAACACCTTTTCCCAGTTTTAAATAGGCGTGAAGCAGACTTTTTCCGGTAGCGGCGGCATATCGAGGTCCAAACTGAAAAAAAGGATACTTAATAAGATGAATAAGCAACAGGGCCCACAGTAGGCCAAAACCATAACTCGCTCCCGCACCGGTAGATTGCACCAGGTGAGAAACCCCTATTGCCGCGCCCGCAAATAAGAGTCCTGGCCCCAGTTGTCTTAAGGAGAAGCGCTTCACAGGTTAATTTTTTTGAATGAGATCTGCCAGCAGACGGCGTGCACGCAGCAATTTTACTTTTACATTGTTCATGGGCTCATGCAAGTGCGTTGCCATTTCTTTATAACTCATTTCTTGAAAATAGCGCAAGTTGATCACTTCCTGATATTGTGGTTTAAGTTGGCGGATAAAACCGGAGAGTTCATCATGATGTTGTTTTTTGATCAGGGCATCTTCTGGGGTGGGATTTTCGTCAATAATTCGGTTTAATTTATCGCTTTTTTGAACAGTTTCTACGTGTTTTTTGCCCTTTTCTTTCCGCAGGTGATCTATATGTAGATTTTTGGAAATAGCGATGAGCCACGTACTGAACTTATAGTCTGTATCATATTGCTCTAAATTAGAAAAAGCCCGCGAAAAAGTCTGAATGGTTATCTCTTCGGCTTTATACTCATCCTGCGTTCGCTTGAGCTGAAAATTATATACCTGAATCCAAAACGTGGTAAGTAGATAACTAAAAGCAGCTTGTTTACCTTTTTTGGCTTCCTGAATGTATTTGCTTATGTCCGGTTGTTTTTCCAAGAAATGGTTGTCGGGGTGATTGTCGTTATAAAGATACTTAATTGGGATAGGACTAAGAAAAATTCGAGCGCCGGAAACCAGTAGATCAAATCCTTTTCTTTTAGTTTACGCATACCTGCATATAAAATACAGCCCACAAATAGGTAGCGTACTAAAAAAATAAATAGACTAAACGTGCTGAAAACCGTTGAAAATAGGAGAAAAACAGCAAAAATATAGGTAAAAAGCTGACTGCTGTAAAATAGACCTAAACTTAGCTGATGCTTCGTTTTATAAAGATGGGCTACAGAAGTATGCCTGCTTTTTTGCCAAAACCAGTCGCTCCAGGTCGTTTTTGGCCTGGAAACGGTAAATGCTTGTGGCGAATAAACGCAGGACACATTAGTAACGGTGGCCGACGTATTAACAAAAAGATCATCATCGCCGGAAGGAATGGTCGCATGAGCAGAAAAACCATTGTGCGCGTTGAATAAGCTTTTGGTATAACCCAAGTTGCGACCTACGCCCATATAGGCGTTGCCGTGTTTAGCATAACCGAAATACTGTATGGCGGTGAGCGCAGTCTCATACCGAATAATTTTATTGAGCCAGGATTGATCCAAATGTTGGTAGCTCCCATATCCCAGTACGATCTGTTTTTTAGCTCCAAACCCTTGCGCCATTTCTTGCGCCCAGAAGTGGGAAATCGGTCTACAATCGGCATCTATAAAAAGAAGGTGATTGTATCGGGCAGCTTCAATACCTTTTCGCAGCGCATATTTTTTTCCGTTTATAGGACGTTCGGTGTTTTTGATATGTATGGCACGCACATGAAAGTTTTGTGCCGCAAAATCATCAATAATTGCGGCTGTAGCATCTGTTGATGCGTCGTTGATAAGAAGAATTTCAAAATTTGGGTACTGCTGCTGGAGCAGGACAGGAATATTTTCGGCTAAATTAGAAGCCTCATTTCGGGCACATACCAGAATGGAAAGTGGCCGTTGAGCGTGTTTTTCATTAGATTTATTTGGGGTTTTGCTAAGGCAAAATCGACTCAAATAGGCATAAAAACAGCAATTTATAAGAACAAACCCCGTAAATATATAGAAGATTACGGGCCACATTTCGATTTAGCTAATAGGGTGACAGTTAGTTTTTGGTATCACAGTTAATGGCTTCAGAAGGTAATTTGCCGCACATTCCACAAGCTTCACCGTCTTTATTTAAATATGGATTTTGACTCGCACAGGTTCCTGCAAATTTTCCGTCTTTTTTGCCCCATATTTTTATAGCAATACCGGCAAAAGCAAGTCCTAGTAAAACGAGTGTGATCAATAACAATTTCATAATATCGAGTTGTTTATACAAAGGTACGATCCCGTAGGCAGCAGCCCAAATTAATCATCCATAATTGCTTTTAAATCCCAACAGTGGATTGAATTACCCGAACCTCTGTGTGTGACGGAATTCAAAAATCATTCCGAATCATAACTCGCGGTCCTTTCTGACGATACAGGCAGACTTGCTGCCGAGGTTATTGATTGCTGTGGCCTACTGAATATCAATTTTTTAACTAAATATTAATAATAAGAGCTACGATTGATTTTGATTAATAGATACATTTGGCTTTAACATTTAAAACAATCCTTATGAAATTTCTTAGAACAGCCCCTTATTTAATGATCTTGATACTGGGAATCACGTTTACTTCCTGTAAAAATGACAAGAAAGAAAACACCGATGCCACAGAAATGGATCAAAAAGCTGAAGACGAAGCAGCTATGGAAGCGCAACGTCAAGAAGAAATGAAAGAAACGGCGAGGTCTAACAGTATTGCCTCAAAAGCAATGGCCAGTAATGATCTTGATACCTTGGTCACCGCACTTAAAGCGGCAGGACTGGACAGTATGATGATGGATGAAGGTGAATATACCGTTTTTGCCCCTACAGATAATGGTTTTAGTAAACTGAAGAAAGGCCAACTGGATGAGTTGCTCAACCCAGAAAATAAAGAGATGCTTACCGGCGTGCTGCAATACCATGTAGTTCAGGGTAAGGTTACTGCAGAAGATCTTGCTAAGGGCATCAAAGAAAATGGCGGAAAATATGATATTGAAACTGTAAACGGTGAAACACTTACCGCAATGATGGATGGTAATCAGATCGTGATCAAAGACGGCACCAATTTTAAAGCGCATATTTTACAGGGCAATATTGAGGCCTCAAACGGAATCGTGCACAAAATAGATAAAGTGCTTATGGTAAAGGGCTGATATGCTTAATCTTATCAATAAAAAAACCGCTTAAAAGAGCCGAAAATCGGTGTTTTTAAGCGGTTTTTTTGTGTTCTAAAGTGATTTTTCTATATTTTTTACCGTTGACGAAATATTAAAACCTCTTCATAATTCAATTAATACATTTAGGAGGCTGAGTGAATTTGGTGGAACGATAGTGGAGTGGAATTTTTACCGAAGCCACCGGTGATTTCAATACTTTTTGCCGTTGGCAAAACACTCAACCACCTCTGTCACCTTTATTTGAATATGCAGGCGGCTGAGTGGATTTCGTGGAGCGCAAGTAAAATAAAATTTTATAACGTATAGGCGACTGAGTGAATTTCGTGGAACGATAGTGGAATGGAATTTTTACCGAAGCCACCGCTGTAATTGAAATTAAAAATTTAATTACAGTTACTCAATAATATTCACTTCCGGCTGAATGAGAATAGCAAACTTATTTTTTACCACTTCCTGTATATGCATGGCGACCTCCCAGATTTCTTCACCCGTAGCACCGCCGTGATTGACAAGCACTAGCGCCTGCCGGTCGTGCACACCTGCATTTCCGAAGCGTTTTCCTTTAAAACCGGCCTGCTCTATGAGCCAGCCAGCAGGTATTTTTACCAGTCCGTCGCCCATCTCATAAAACGGCACATGGGGATGACTTTTCTGAATTTTAGATAAGACCGCTCGTTCAACGACCGGATTTTTAAAGAAACTGCCGCTGTTGCCTATTTTTTTTGGATCGGGCAGTTTTTGTTGCCTGATGTGAATAACGGCATCTGCGATATCTTGTAAGGATGGATTTTTAATTGCACGTTCATCAAGGATCTTCTGAATATCACCATACGAGGTATTCAGCTTGTGGTTCCGTTTGGTGAGTTTAAAAAGTACCGAAGTAATAATATACCTATCCTTATTCTCCTGTTTGAAAATAGAATCCCGGTAACCAAATTTACAATCCTGTTTAGTAAGGGTTTTTATTTCCAGTGAGTTTCGGTCCAGTACTTCACAACTTTCAAAACTGTCTTTGAGCTCCACACCATACGCGCCAATATTCTGAACCGGGGCGGTACCCACGTTACCGGGAATGAGAGCCATATTTTCTACGCCCCCATAGCCTCGCGCCACGCAATGCAGCACAAAATCATGCCAGTTTTCGCCAGCGGCGGCACTTACCCATATATGATCTTCATCTTCACGGGCTATCTGAATGCCTTTTAAATCAACATGGATTACCAGCCCAGATAGGTCACTTTTGAGCAACATATTGCTGCCACCGCCCAGTACAAATTTTTGTGAGAAACCGGGGAGTTGTAAAGCTTCCTTGAGTTCATCTACCGTATGTATGGCGACGAAATGTTCTGCTTTGGCATTTATGCCGAAGGTATTGTGGTTTTTAAGTGAAAAATTAGGCTTGATTTGCATTGGTGCTTGTATATACAGCCAAGGCTTCTTTCAATAAGAATATGGCTTCTACGAGGTCTTCCTTCTTCAGCACATAGGCGATGCGTACCTGGTTGAGTCCACTATTTGGTGTGGAGTAAAAACCTGCCGCGGGCGCGACCATTACCGTTTTACCATCTTTTTCAAAATTTACCAGTAGCCAGCGTGCAAAATCATCGGCATCTTTAATGGGTAATTCCGCGATGCAGTAAAAAGCACCCTTGGGTACCGAAACTTTTACCCCAGGGATTTCATTAAGACCTGAAATCAAGGTATTTCTTCGATCTACATATTCTTCAATGACCTCGTCAAAATAGGATTGTGGCGTATCTAGTGCAGCTTCACTGGCAATCTGTGCCAAAGTAGGCGGACTCAAACGGGCCTGGGCAAATTTCATGGCAGTGGCCATAAACTCCTTGTTGCGGCTCGCGAGGCAACCTATGCGCGCACCACACATGGAAAATCGCTTTGAAACAGAATCTATCATAATCGCATTATTGTCAATACTACGCTCCTTTAAGATAGAATGATGTTCTAAACCATCATAAACAAACTCCCTGTACACTTCATCTGCGATGAGAAAAAGATCGTGTTTTAGTGCCAGCGCTGCCAGTTGTTTAATCTCATTGTGGCTATACAGATAACCCGTGGGATTACCCGGGTTACAGATGATGATGGCTTTTGTTTTTGGGGTAATCAGTTTTTCAAAATCTGCTATGGGCGGAAGGGCAAATCCCTCTTCGATAGCCGAAAATACAGGCACCACATTAACGCCGGAAGCAGTGGCAAAACCGTTATAATTGGCATAAAAAGGCTCCGGAATGATCACTTCATCACCAGGATCTGTAACGCTTCCCATGGTAAAGAGCAAGGCTTCAGAACCGCCGGTAGATATAATAATCTCACTGGGTTTTAAGTCAATGCCCTGCTTGGTGTAGTAAGCGGCGAGTTTTTCACGATAGCTTAAAAACCCTGCTGAATGACTATAGGAAAGAATATCTATGGAAGCGTTTTTAACCGCATCTAAGGCGGCCTGTGGTGTTTTTATGTCTGGCTGACCTATGTTCAGCTGAAAAATTTTAGTGCCACGCGCTTCGGCAGCTTCGGCAAACGGAGCTAGTTTACGTATGGGTGATTGGGGCATTGCGTGCCCTTTCTTAGAGAGTGCTGGCATAGGGTGTATTATTTAGGCTGGCAAAGGTCTGAAATATTCCTGAGAATTGCTTTACGATCTGTGCGCTAGATCAGAAAAATAAAAAATTTCTTGAAACTGATTATGTGGAGGGCATCGCTGTAGAGCTATTTGGCCGTAATAAGTGCGATCGGTGACATTTTGAATCCTAAGGCAACGACAATTAGAAAAATCATTTAGATAAAAAAAAGCCGTAGTTTATATAAAAAAACGGCTATCTAAATAATTTTAGATAGCCGTTTTTGACTGTTGGAATTAATAATCAATATTTAGTTATTAATAGGTCCCGACTGCTCTTTTTCCAGCGCGCCTTTCTCTGGCAATAAAGTACCTTTTATTTTTAACGTATAAGGTTCTTTAGAAGCATTCGTGTACACTGTTATAGTTTTCCTGATGGGTCCTCCTGCAAGATTAGTATTGTATTTAACCTTGATGACACCAGTGTCGCCTGGCATAATAGGATCCTTTGGCGGGGTGGGTACCGTACAACCACAAGTGGAGTATGCTTTATTGATAACCAATGGCGCGTTGCCTGTATTGGTGAACTTAAATTCGCGCAGGCCATCAGCACCGTGGGCTATCTCACCGTAGTCGATAACATCGGTTTCAAAATTTATTTCTGCTTTTTTTTCCTGAGCGTTTGATGTTAGTGCAAAAACACTCATGAATAACAGAATCATATATTTTTTCATGACTCTCATTTTTAAATGAATAACAAAAATAGGTCTAATAGAGGCGCTAAACAAAATTTTCAACCATATTTTATGCATTTCATCTGTTTTTAGTGTATTTTTTGTAGGAAATAAGCTGTATGTGCTATTTTTTTGGTGTCTTGTAAGATGTAATTCTCAGCTTATAAGTACTTTTGCCGTTTCAAGAAAACTACAATAAATATGGGCATAGCCTCAAGATATAGCGCGCAGGAAATAGAGCAAAAATGGTATGATTACTGGATGGAGCACGATTATTTTCATTCTGAGCCCAATGACAAAGAGTCGTACACGGTCGTAATTCCACCGCCCAATGTGACCGGTATCCTGCACATGGGTCATATGCTCAATAATACATTACAAGACGTGCTTGTGCGCAGGGCGCGTTTGCGGGGTTATAATGCCTGCTGGGTGCCGGGGACAGATCATGCCTCTATCGCTACAGAAGCCAAAGTAGTGGCGAAACTCAAAGCACAGGGCATAAATAAAAGCGATCTCTCTCGGGAAGAGTTTCTGGAACATGCCTGGTCATGGACCGAAGAATATGGTGGTTCTATCCTGGAGCAACTTAAAAAACTGGGTGCTTCTTGTGACTGGAAACGTACCAAATTTACCATGGATGACGCCATGTCTGAAAGCGTGATCAAAAGTTTTGTTGATTTATATAAAAAAGGACTTATTTATCGTGGTTATCGCATGGTAAACTGGGATCCTGAGGCAAAAACCACCCTTTCTGATGAAGAGGTGAACCACGTGGAGCAGCAGGGTGAACTCTATTTTTTAAAATATAAGATTGAAGGCAGCAATGATACCCTCACCATTGCAACCACGAGACCGGAAACTATTTTTGGTGATACGGCTATCTGCATCAATCCCAATGACGAGCGTTTTGTGCATTTAAAGGGTAAAAAAGCTATTGTGCCTCTTGCTAATCGTGTGGTGCCCATTATTGAAGATGAGTATGTAGATATGGAATTTGGTACCGGTTGCCTCAAGGTAACGCCTGCCCACGATGAGAATGATAAAATGCTGGGTGATAAGCACAAGCTGGAAGTGATCGATATTTTTAACGATGACGCAAGTTTAAACGCGTATGGTTTGCATTATAGCGGTAAAGACCGCTTTGTAGCCCGTAAAGAGATGATCAAGGAACTGCAGGAAAAGGGTATTTTAATCAAAACCGAATCCCATACCAATAAAGTGGGGACCTCAGAGCGTACCGGCGCGGTGATTGAGCCTAAACTTTCTGATCAATGGTTCCTGAAGATGGAAAAACTGGTCGAACCGGCCATAAAATCGGTGCTGGAAACACAGGAAATTAAGCTTTTTCCCAAAAAATTTGAAAATACGTACCGCCACTGGATGGAAAACATCAGGGACTGGAATATCTCCCGCCAACTCTGGTGGGGACAACAGATTCCGGCGTATTTTTATGGGGATGGGAAGGATGATTTTGTCGTTGCTTCAACTAAGGAAGAGGCACTCGCTTCCGCGAAAGCGAAAACCAATAACCCCAATATTAAACCGGAAGATCTGGTACAGGATGAAGATGCGCTGGACACTTGGTTTTCTTCTTGGTTGTGGCCCATGAGCGTTTTTGACGGTATACGCAATCCCGACAATGCGGAATTTAAGTACTATTATCCTACTAATGACCTGGTTACCGGGCCCGATATTCTGTTTTTCTGGGTAGCGCGCATGATTATTGCCGGTTATGAATATACTGGAGAACGTCCTTTTGAAAACGTATACCTCACCGGGCTGGTTCGCGATAAACAGCGTAGAAAAATGTCAAAATCGTTGGGCAATTCTCCAGATGCGCTGGGCTTGATCGATGAATATGGAGCAGATGGCGTGCGTGTGGGGCTTTTACTGAGTGCGCCTGCCGGTAATGACCTCATGTTTGATGAAGAGCTGTGCAAGCAGGGCAAAGGTTTTGTAAACAAAATCTGGAATGCCTATCGCCTCATTGAAGGCTGGGAAGTTGATGAAAATATAGACCAACCAGAATCAAGTACCATAGGATTGGAATGGTTTACGGCAAAATTTAATGCGACCCTTGCTGAAATTGAAGATCATTTTGAAAAATACCGTATCAGCGATGCGCTCATGGCGACTTATAAACTGGTCTGGGACGATTTCTGCAGTTGGTTACTTGAGATCGTAAAACCAGATTATGGGCAGCCCATCGATAAAAAAACCTACAATGGTGTAATCGAGGCTTTGGAGAATAACTTGCGTATTTTACACCCATTTGTTCCATTTGCTTCCGAAGAAATCTGGCATCACATAACCTCGCGTGCTCCGGAAGATGCACTTATCGTAAACCGCTGGCCAGAAATCAAGCAGGCAGATGCCCAGCTTATTGCAGATTTTGACCGTGCGTCTCAGGTAATAAGTGGGTTGCGTACCATTAGAAAGGAAAAGAATATTTCTTTTAAGGATCAGCTGGAGCTTTTTGTGCACAATACGGAAGATTTTAGTCCTAGGTTTGATACGGTGATTATACGTCTGGGCAACCTTTCTAAAATGGAGGAAACCAGCGAAACCCTTGAAGGTGCACTTTCCTTTAGGGTAAAGGCCAACGAATATTTTGTTCCTTTAAAGGGAACAATAGACCTGGAGGCCGAAATTCAAAAAATAAAAGAAGAGCTTACCTATACAAAAGGTTTTATAAAGTCGGTAGAGAAAAAGCTGGCTAATGCACGTTTTGTGGACAATGCACCCCAACAAGTAGTAGCGGTGGAGCGTCAAAAACAAGCCGACGCACACGCTAAAATAGAAGCGCTGGAAAATAGATTAGCTACGCTGAAATAAACCGAAAACAAGGTAAATAAGGGTAAAAACGCTCAAAACAGTCCATTTTTGGATCTGTTTTGAGCGTTTTTTAATCTTATAGAGGGTTTAATTCCCCGAAGTTTGCACCAGGACCAGGTTCTTGATTTGAAAAATTCTGAATTTCTTGAGTGGATTACGGGATTTAACTAAAAAACAATCAATCCCTGATATGCATATTAACCAAATCAATATATTCCACTTTGGCTTCTGTGATAGACAACCCGCGCACCTGAATCATGGCATTGTATTTAAAAGCACCGCGAAGGTCGTTGTCTGCTAGTTGATCAAAAGCCACAATGTGATTGCGCTGCGTGGCGTGCTTGTAGCGTGCATAAAGTGCAAGCCTAATATCTGGCGGGAGTTTTTTCGCGGTATTGCTTGCTAAGCGCACCGCCTCATCAAAAGCCCTGTTTATTTCCTCTTTCTCTTTCACCGTACTATGCAATAACACTTACCGCGCCTTTTACCTTTTGGTTAAGCGCTACTTTTATATCGGTGCCCAAGGGTAAAAATACATCAACTCTGGAGCCAAATTTTATAAAACCGCTGTCTTCTCCCTGTACCGCGATATCACCTTCTTTAGCATAATTTACGATACGTTTTGCCATTGCCCCGGCAATCTGTCTGTAAAGCACATTACCAAAATTTTTGGTTTCCACGACTACGGTGGTGCGTTCATTATCCTCAGAGGCTTTGGGATGCCAGGCCACTAAATATTTGCCTTTGTGATACTTGCTGAATATCACCTTTCCGCTTGCGGGATAACGGGTGACATGCACATTTATGGGAGACATGAATATAGATACCTGCAAACGCTTTTCTTTGAAAAATTCTTTTTCAAAAACTTCTTCAATAACCACCACTTTGCCATCTACCGGCGCAAGAATACTTGCTTCATTAAGATCTATAATGCGTTTGGGATTTCTAAAAAATTGAAGTATGAGAAATAAAAGTATGAGAATGGCTGCATAAAGCAGATAGCGCAACCAGGTGCTATCTACAAAGCGCTCCGTGAGCAAAATGCCCACAGTGGTCGCAACCACGGTGATCGCGATAATCGCATAACCTTCTTTATGAAACATATTCAAAAATAATTAATACCAAATAAATAAAAGGACTCGCAAAAAGAACACTGTCAAGCCTGTCATAAAGGCCGCCGTGTCCGGGCATCAAGGTGCCACTGTCTTTTAAGCCGGCTTCTCTTTTCAGTTTAGATTCTATTAAATCGCCAAAAGTGCCCAGGGTGCTCATCACCACAGCCAGGCTAAACCAAATATTGAAGTTAAGGCTGCCTGTAAATTTATGAATAAAATAACTGGCAGCACACGCAAATACGAGTCCACCGAAAAAACCTTCTATTGTTTTTTTAGGGGAAATGCTGGGAAAGAGTTTATGCCGACCTATACTTTTACCCACAATGTAAGCAAAAGTGTCATTGACCCAGATCAATACAAACAATCCTGCGACAGTGTAAGGGGAAAATTCATCACCGTGGGAGGGGAGTAGCGTGAGAAAAACAAAACCGCCTATCATATAAAAAAGGGTGATATGCAATTTTAGGGGTTTGCTCAATCGTCTTATGCGGGTGCTGAATAGATTTCTAATCAAATAGAAACCAGTCCCAACGGTTAGGAGCAATAAAATATAAGTACTTATGGGAGACACTTTATAATAACTGAAAAACAGTATAAAAGCGATCAAAATCAAATAGGTGTACCAGAACTGAAAAGAGATCATTCTCAAAAATTCCCGCAGGCAGATCAATCCAAATATCAGAAAAAGTAAAATATACCATTTTTCTGAAGAGAATATAGAAAATAACAAGATGGTGACATACAGCAATCCAGAAAGCGTCCTGACCACAATTTCCCGCATGTTATAGATCTTCTAAGAGTAATAAATAGAGATTTTTAGCGCTGCTACCGTAAGACATAAAATCTTTTGAGACCCCTTGGGGCTCAAAGTTTTTTATAGTGGTGATATTGGTAGGGATACTCTTGATATTTTTTGATTTGATACCCCGTAAGCCTTCGCCAATATTGTTGACGATCTGACTGGTCGTGGCAAAAATCACAAAGTCTTGCGGAAGCTCTTTTAACTTTTTCTCCTTGATTTGATTAGAACAGATAAGCAGGCTACCAT